>DASREU010000195.1:0-13788 GCA_035651935.1 Myxococcales bacterium
CAGGCAGCAGCCGGGACAGGTCGAGGACGCGGACTCCGTCGAGCGGCTTACCCAATCACCTTCTGCAGCTTCATGGCGAGCCCCATGTCGCCCTTGATCTTCAGCTTCCCGCTCATGAACGCCATCTGCGGGTTCATCTTCCCGGAGACGATGTTCATGAAGTCGGGCGCCGCGCAGGTCACCGTGCACTTCGCATTGCCCATCGACCCCGCCTGCACCGTGCCGGGCTCCTTCGTGAGATCGACCGTCCACACGCCGCCGTTGTCGCCCGTGATGTTGAATTCGTACACCGAGTTCACCGCCTTCGAGATGTCGGGCTTGGCGACCAGCTTCTGCGCGATCTTCTCCTCGAAGTAGGACTTGGGCGTGTACTCGGGCATCGGCGCGGCTCCGGCGGACACTGAATGACCATTCATTCAGGGGCGCGGAATCTAGCGGCGCACCGGGGGGCTGTCAACGCAGGACATCGAGTGGCCACGGCGTCAGTGAACAAGCGGAGCGAGGAAGGGAGCAAGGATGTCGGGACGGATTGCCGCATCGTCGACGAACGGCCCGGGACCGAGCACGCGCGCGCCGGTCAGCTCCATCACCCAGCGCTTGTTCGTCGCGACGCTCGGGTCGTCCTCGGCAGCGGTGCGGTTCAGGACGATCGCTGCCGCGAGGAGCCCGCGCAGCTTCAGCGCGTCGAAGCTCAGCGCGCAGTGGTTGAGCGTGCCCAGCCCGGCTCTCCCCACCAGCACCACCGGGAGCTGCAGCCGCTGGGCGAGATCCAGGTTCGTGATCAACGCGCCATCGGCCGACCGCGCGAGCGGCACCAGCAGCCCCCCCGCCGCTTCGACGACGATGGGCCCCGCAGCGCGAGCGACGCTCTGCTCGATGCGTTGCAGGTCGATCGCGGCGCCTTCCGCCTCCGCGGCGACGAGCGGTGCGGCCGGCAGGCGGAACCGGTAGGGGCAGACATCGTCCAGCGGCTGCGTGTTCCCGCAAGCTTCACGAAGCGCGAGCGCGTCCTGCGGCGCGTCTCGTTCGCAGCCCGTCTCCACCGGCTTCAAGGCGAGCGGCTTCATCCCGCGCAGCCGCAACAACGTGCAGAGCGCGCGCCCGATCTCCGTCTTCCCCACGCCGGTATCCGTCCCGGCGATGAAGAAGCCCTTCACTCGGTGGCCTCGCGGATCGCCTCGCGCACGCCGTCGACCAGCAGGTCGACTTCCTGCGGCTTGATCGAGAGCGGCGGCATCAGCACCACCACGTTCGCCAGCGGCCGCAGCATCACCTGATGGGCGCGCGCGGCGAGCGCCACCTTGTGCCCCATGCGCTCCGCGTACGGGTACTCCTCCTTCGTCTTGCGATCGCGCACGAGCTCGATGCCGATCATCATCCCGCGCTGGCGGATGTCGCCCACGTGCTGAAGCTCGGCGACGGTCGCAAGCCCCTCGGCAAGCCGCGCGGCCATGACACGCGCGTGGTCGAGCGTGCGGTCCTCGTCGAAGATCCGCAGCGACGCGAGCGCGGTCGCGCAGGCGAGGGCGTTGCCCGTGTAGCTGTGCCCGTGGAAGAAGGTCCGCTTCGACTCGAACGGCCCGAGGAAGCTCTCGTACACGGCGTCGGTCGTCAGCGTGGCCGCGAGCGGGAGGTATCCGGCGGTCAGCCCCTTCGCGAGGCAGAGGAAGTCGGGCACCACCTCCTCCTGCTCGCAGGCGAAGAGCGTCCCGGTGCGCCCGAAGCCGGTCGCCACCTCGTCACAGATGAGGAGCACGCCGTTCTCCTTGCAGGCGCGCGCGATCCGCTTCAGGTACCCGGGCGGGTGCGTGATCATCCCCGCCGCGCCCTGGACGAGCGGCTCGATCACCAGCGCCGCGATCTCGTCACGGCGTCCGTGGATCACCGACTCCGCCGCCAGGGCCGCGGAGTCCAGGCAGTGCTTCGGCCCCGTCGGCCAGCGGTACGCGTACGGCGATGGAATCCGCAGGCAGTCGAAGAGGAGCGGGCGGAAGATCTCGTGGAAGAGGTCCACTCCGCCGACGCTGACGGATCCGATGGTGTCGCCGTGGTAGCCCTCCGCGACGGCGACGAACTTGCGCTTCTCCGGCTTCCCGCGCTGCTTCCAGTGCTGGAAGGCCATCTTCAGCGCCACTTCCACCGAGGTGCTGCCACTGTCCGAGTAGAAGACCTTGGTCAGGCCGTTCTCGCCCGGCGAGAGCCCGGCCTTCGGCGCGCGCTGCACGAGCTCGTACGCCAGCTCGATGGACGGCGGTGACCCGAGGCCGAGCAGCGTCGTGTGCGCGACCTTCTCCAGTTGCAGCCGGATGGCGCTGTCCAGCTCGGCCCGGTGGTGGCCGTGCACGTTGACCCAGAGCGAGGAGACGGCGTCGAGGTACTTGCGCCCGCGCGTGTCGAAGATCCAGGAGCCGCTCGCGTGGTCGATGATCACCGGCTCGTCGCCCGGCAACGGCTCGAGCCACGTCTGCATCTGCGTGAACGGATGCCAGACGTGCGCGCGGTCGAGCGCGGTCAGGCGCTGGTGGCGCGCCTCCATCTCCTCCGGGACCTTGGGGATCTCGCTCATCGGAAGCGGGTTCTAGCACGCGCGGAGCGCGGCGATCGCCTGATCGATGTGCTCCGCGGTGTGCCCTGCGGTCACCGCGAAGCGGACGCGGCTCGTGCCCGCCGGAACCGTCGGCGGACGGATGGGCTTCGCCAGAACGCCCAGCTCGCGCAGGCGCGTCGCGACGGACACCGCCCGCTCCGGCGCGCCGAGCACGACCGGGAAGATGGAGGAGTCCTCGCGCGCGGGGATGCCCAGCTCGCGCAATCCGGCGGCGAAGCGGCGGATGTTGCTCCACAGCCGCTCGCGGCGCTGGTCGCCCTCGGCGCCAGCCAGGATCTGCAGTGAGGCTTCCGCGGCGCACGCCAGCGCCGGCGGCAGCGCGGTCGAGAAGATCAGGGGCCGGGCGCGGTTCACCAGGAGATCGCAGACCGCGCGGCCTGCGGAGACGTACGCGCCCGCGAGGCCGAATGCCTTCGACAAGGTCGCCATCCGCGCATCTGCGGCGACGCTCAGCTCTGCGGCGAGGCCTTCGCCGCGGGGACCGATGACGCCGGTCGCGTGCGCTTCGTCGAGGATGAGCAGGGCTCCGGCGTGGGAGCAGACCGCCGCCAGCTCGTGCAAGGGCGCGCGGTCGCCGTCCATCGAGAACACGGTATCGGTGGCGACGATCTTCCGCCGGGCCGGCGCGCGCAGGCCGAGCTCCACCGCGCTCACGTCTGCGTGCGGATAGATCTCGATGCGCGCGCGGGACAAGCGGCAGCCGTCGATGATCGAGGCGTGGTTCAGCGCGTCGGAGAGGACCAGGTCCTCGGGGCCCGCAAACGCCGGCAGGATGCCGCAGTTCGCGGCGTACCCGCTGGGGAAGAGCACAGCGGCCTCGGTGCGGGAGAACTGCGCCAGGCGCGCCTCGAGCTCGTGCTCGGGGACGAAATCGCCGCACACCAGGCGGCTCGCCCCGGCGCCCGCTCCCCAGGCGCGCGCACCCTCCGCCAGCGCCTGCGCGAGGCGCACATCCCCGGCGAGGCCGAGATAATCGTTGGAGCTGAAATTGATCAGCCGCTCCCCGGGACGCAGTTCCACCTCGGCTCCAGCCCGCGTCCTCAGCGGCTCCAGCGATCGCAAGAGCCCGCGCTCCCGGAGCGCCTCCAGCTCGGCCCGCGCAATCTCCTCCGCTCCCGCCATCCCCCCAAGCCTACCCGAGTTCCGGGGACACCATACGTATTTGCGCAGCGCGCAACTTCGGCCGAGCAGCGCGTAATTTCGTGCGTGTCCCCGAAATTCCGGAGGTCAGGTGGCGCGCATGACCTCGGCGGGATCGACGGAGGATGCGCGCCAGGCTGGGATCAATGCTGCCGCGGATGCGGCCAGGACGAGGACGACGGCGACGGCGAGGTAGAGAAGTGGTTGGGGGCCGACCAGGGAGGTGAGACGGCTCCGGAGCGCGGCATCGAGGACGAGGGCGGCGACAGCGCCGATGCATTCTCCCGCGAGGGCCATCGAGAGAGCGCCGCGCAGGACCAGCCGGATCACCACCGGGGCGGTGGCGCCGAGGGCCATCCGGACGCCCATCTCCTGGCGGCGCTGCGCGATGGTGAAGCTGATCACTCCGAAGGTGCCGAGCGCCGCGAGCAAAAGGCCGAACCCGGAGAACAACGCGACCGCGAACGCGCCGAGCTTCGGCCGCGCCAGCGCCTTCTTCCTCATCGCCTCCATCGGGACGACGCGGTCGACCGCGAGCTGCGGATCGATCTTCGCGACCATCCGCCGCAACGGAAGCTCGAGATCCTGGATGTTGCTGCGCATCATCAGCCAGAACGACTCCGCCGCGCCGGTGTCCGCCTTCTGCGCGTACGGCAGGTACCAGGCATCCCGGAGGTCGCCCTCGTCCAGGACGTCTCCCGCGACGCCGACCACCGTGAGCCACGGCGACCCTGCGCGCGCAATCCGCACCTGCTTCTGCAGCGCATCGCCGCCGGGCCAGAGCCTGCGCGCGAGGTGGTTGCTGACGATGACGACCTTCTCGGACGCCGGTCCATCCGCGGTGGCGATATCGCGGCCGCGAAGGAGCGGGATGCGCATCGTCCCGAGCAGCCCGGGCGTGATCAGGCGGTGGTTGACGCTGCGCGCGGCGGACTCGTCCTCGCCCATCGCCAGCATCGGCGCGCTCCAGGTGCCGCCGCCGAACGGGTTCACCGAGGTGATCGCCGCGGCCGACACTCCCGGAATCGCCGCGGCGCGTAGCTGCAGCTCGGCGACGAACGCGGCGCGGCGGGTCCCATCGCGGTAGCGCGCCTCCGGGAGCGTGATCTGCGCGGAGAGAAGGTGATCGGCGTCGAATCCCGTCGTGCTTCGCGAGAGGTTGCGGAAGTCCTCGATCACCAGGCCGCCGCCCGTGAGCAGCGCGAATGCGAGCGCGGTCTGGGCGATCACCAGCGCGTGCAGCGCGCGGTGCGACTTCGCCGACGCCCCGGCGCCTCCGCCGTCCTTGAGCACCTCGTTCAGGTCCGGGCGCGAGGCTTGCAGCGCGGGAGCCACCCCCGCGCCCAGCGCCGCCAGCGCGCCGCAGCCGAGGGCAAACGAGACGACCCGCCAGTCGAAGCGCAGGTCGGCGAGGCCGAGTTGCTGGGTCAGGTTTCCAGGCGCGAGCTGGATCACCGCGGGCGCGGCGATCATCGCGATCCAGATCCCCAGCGCTGCGCCCGTCGCGGCGATCAGCACGGCCTCGAGCAGCAGCTGGCGGATCTCCCGGCCGCGGGTCGCGCCGAGCGCCGCACGCAGCGCGAGCTCCTTCCGCCGGGCCGCGGAGCGGGCGAGCAGGAGCGTGGCGACGTTGGCGCAGGCGAGCAGGAGGAACGCGCCGAGAACGCCGAGCAGCGCCATCGCGACCTTCTGCTCTCCATCCAGCAGGCTCTCGCGCATCGGGACCGCGGTCAGGACATATCCGGGGAACGTCCCCGGCACGCGCGCCGGCATGCGCCCGGCGATGGCATCGAGCTCCGCGCGCACTTGCGGGAGCGTCGCGCCGTGTGCCATCCGGGCGAAGACCGCGTAGTCGTCGGCCGAGGCCGCCGAGGGCACCACCGGGAGCCAGAGCTCGGCGTCATAGGGAAAGCGGAACCACGCCGGGACGACGCCGACGATCCGGCGTGACTGCCCGTCGATGGCGATCTCGCGGTCGGTGGCCGAGGCAGCATCCCCGAATCGCGCGCGAGCCAGCGCCTCGCCGATCAGCGCCACTCCGGAGGAGGCGCCCAGCTGCTCTTCCGCCGCGGTGAAGGGCCGCCCAGCCCGGAGGTGGATGCCGAGGATCTGAAGCGACCCCGGCGAGACCAGCGCGGCCTCCACGTGCTGCGGAACGTCGCCGCTGGTCAGCGCCACCGCTCGCGCCGACATGGCCGTGAGCGCAGAAAGCGTGCGCGCCTGCGCCGCGATCTCCTGGAAGTGGGGACCGACGATGTTCACGGAGTCCACGGAGCCGTCGGGCTGCCGGACTCCTTCGCGGAGCCGCAGCATCTCCTCCTCGTGCGCGACTGGAAGCGGGCGCAGCAGCGTCAGATCGATCACCGCGAAGATCGCGCACAGGCCTCCGATCCCCAGGGCCAGCGTCGCGATCGCCGCCAGCGCCACTCCGGGGCTGCGCCGCAGCGACCGGGCGGCGGTGCGCAGGTCATGGAGCAAGGAGTCCATCCGAGACGACCTAGGAATTCTCGTGCCAGACCCACGCGTCTACGAACACCCGCCGATCGTGCGCCTGCGGGATTCTCCGTCCCGAATCCGGTCACCGGAGTTCCGGGGACACCATACGTAATTCGTCGGCCAACTCTGACGGAGATCCGGGGACACCATACGTAATTCGTCATGCCAGCTCTGACGCAGGCAGTCGTCCCTGGCGCGGTGAATTTCGTATGGTGTCCCCAGATCTCGCCCGAATCTCCGACGGATCTCGGTCGAATTCCGTATGGTGTCCCCGGATCTCGGTCAGCGGAATGGGAATGTGAGCAGGAGGGTGTGGGTCGCGCCGCCCTTGGCGAGCATGCTCTGCATCAGGCAGGCCTCGCGGGCTGTCCAGCGGGCCAGCTCTGTGGGCGCGATCGCGGCGAGGGCGCGCTTTGCTGAGCGTTCGCCGCGGGGGCGGACCCGGCCGAGGGTCAGGTGTGGCCGGAACTTTCTCTCCTCGAGGGCGAAGTTTCGCTCCTTCAAGGCTGCCCGGAGCCGATCGGCGGCGGCCATCAGATCCGCGGCGCCGGCGGTCACGCCGAGCCAGAGGACCCGGGGACGGGCCGTGTTGGGGAAGGCGCCGGAACCGCAGAGAGCGAGCTCGAACGCGGGCACCTCGCGCAGCGCCTCACCCGCCGCCAGCGCCGCCTCGGCATCGGGCTGCTCGCCGAGAAAGGCGAGTGTGAAGTGCAGCTGCTCGTGCCGGGTGAACCCGATCCCGTCTCCGCCCGCCTTCCGCGCCGCGTCCAGCGCGGGCCGCAGCCGCTCCTTCACCTCGTCCGGCAGCGGCAGCGAGAAGAAGAGGCGCACGCGGGCCATTTTACCGTCTCCGCGCGCGCGACGGCTTCTTCCCCCTCCTGCAACCACTGATCATTTTCGATTCCCTTCCGCTCGCGCGAGCGTTACTTCACGGAACCCATGCCTCGCAAAAGCAAGCCAGCGACCCGGGCTCCGCTGTTGCCGCTCCCGCTGGTGGAGCGCCTCCTCTCGGCCGCGATGTCGCGCGGCGCGGAGTTCGCCGAAGTGTACGTCGAGCGCAACACCAGCACCGCCGCCATGCTCGACGAAGGCGCGATCAAGAGCGCGCAGTCCGGCTCGGTCACCGGCATCGGCGTGCGCGCCATCCGCGGCGCGCAGGTCGGGTACGCCTACTCCGACGATCTGGACGAACCGGCGCTGCTCAGGACCGCGCAGACCGCCGCGCTGATCGCCGATGGCGATCGCGAGCCCGGTCCGGTGAACATGTCCCGGACGCCGCTCCCCACCTACTACCAGGTGCGCACCCCGCTCGCCTCCGTCGACGTCACCCGAAAGATCGAGCTGCTCCAGCAGGCCGACGCCGCCGCTCGCGCGCACGACAAGCGGATCAAGCAGGTGATGGGCGGCTACGCCGACCAGACGCGCGAGATCCTCGTCGCGAACACCCTGGGCCACCTCGCCGAGGACCGTCAGGATCTCTGCCGCCTCTCCGTCCAGTGCGTCGCGTTCGGCAAGAAAGGCGAGCGCCGGACCGGCTTCTACGGCGGCGGCGGCCGCGTCGACTTCCGCTTCTTCGAGGACTTCTCTCCGGCGCAGATCGGCAAGGAAGCCGCGCGGCAGGCGATCGCGACCCTCGGCGCCGTTCCCGCCCCGGCAGGTCCCCAGACGGTCGTCCTCGCGCCGGGATGGAGCGGCATCCTCCTGCACGAGGCCGTCGGGCACGGGCTGGAGGCCGATTTCATCCGCAAGGGCACTTCGCTGTTCGCGGGCAAGCTCGGCGAAAAGGTCGCGAGCGAGCTGGTGACGGTGATCGACGACGGCACCGTCGCCGGCGGCCGCGGCTCGATCAACGTGGACGACGAGGGCAATCCCGGCGAGCGCAAGGTCCTGATCGAGAACGGCGTGCTCAAGGGCTACCTCTACGATCACCTGAACGCGAAGCTCACGGGCCAGCGCAGCACCGGATCCGGCCGGCGACAGAGCTTCCGGCATGCGCCCTTGCCGCGGATGACCAACACGTACCTCGCTCCGGGCGATCGGACGCCGGAGGAGATCATCGGCGGCGTCGCCAAGGGCCTCTACTGCAGGCAGTTCGGCGGCGGGCAGGTGGACATCTCGAACGGCAACTTCGTCTTCGAGATCAGCGAAGCGTACCTGATCGAGAAGGGCGAGATCACCAAGCCCGTGAAGGGCGCGATGCTGATCGGCGTCGGCCCCGAAGCGCTGAAGAACGTCACCGCCGTGGGTAGCGACGCGGCGCACGACCCCGGGCTCGGGACCTGCGGCAAGGACGGGCAAGCCGTGCCGGTCGGTGTGGGGCTCCCCACCGTGCGCATCGACAACGTCACCGTCGGAGGGACGGGAGCATGAGGCCGCTTCCGATGCCTGCCGGAGGCGCGCGTGGCGAGCGCATCGAGACCGTGAACCTGCTCGATGCCTGCGAGCACCTGGTCAAGCTGGCGCGAAAGGCCGGCGCGTCCGAGGCGGAAGCGTACGCCGAGCGGACCCGCGACGCGTCCGTCCGCGTGCGCGACGGCGAAGTGGAAGAGCTGCAGCAGGCCTCGTCCAAGGGGATCGGCCTTCGGGTGATCACCGGACAGCGGTTGGGATTCTCGTACGGGACCGATCTCTCGAAAGAGGGGCTGAAGAAGATCGCGGAGACGGCGGTGGCGCTCGCCAAAGGGGCCGCGAAGGACGAGGCGAACGGCCTGCCGCGCGGACGCGAGCTGGGCGCCGCGGAGCCAGGCGAGTACGATCCGGCCATCGAAGAGATCTCGCCGGAGTGGAAGCTGCAGGCCGCCCGCGAGGCGGAGAAGGCGGCGCGAGGCGCGGACCCGCGGGTGCGCAAGTTCGATTCCACCGGCGCCGGCGATTTCCTCTCGCACTCGGCGATCTTCTCCAGCCACGGTGCGCGCGGCGAGGCGCGGGCGTCGTACGCGTACGTGTATTGCTCGCCGGTGGCCGAAGCGGACGGACAGCTCCAAACCGCTTCCTGGAGCGACACGCGGCGGAAGCTCGCAACCCTGCAGCGTCCGGAAGAGGTGGGCCGCATCGCGGCGCAGCGGGCCGCGCGCATGCTGGGCGCGCGCAAGGCGAAGACGCAGCGCGTGCCGGTGGTGTTCGATCCGCAGATGGCCGCCAGCTTCATCGCCGGCCTCTCGGCGGCGGTAAACGGCCTGCTCGTCCACAAGAAGTCGAGCTTTCTCGGCGCGCAACTCGGCAAGCGCATCGCGTCCGAAGGCGTCACGGTGGTCGACGACGCCACCCTGCCCCACGGCATCGGCACCCGCCCGTTCGACGGCGAAGGGGTGGTCTCGCGGCGGACTGCCGTGATCGAGGACGGAGTGCTGACGAGCTTCCTCTACGACGCCACGACGGCGCGAAAGGCGGACGCCGCCAGCACCTCCAGCGCCTCGCGCGCCTGGTCGAGCCTCCCGTCCATCGGCACGAGCAACCTCTATCTCGAGCGCGGCGCGCTGAAACCCGAGGACATCGTCAAGGGTGTGAAGAATGGCCTGTACGTCACCGCCATGCTCGGCCGCGGCGCCGACGTGGTCACCGGCGACTACTCGCGCGGCGCGAACGGCATCTGGATCGAGAACGGCGAGCTGACCTATCCCGTCCAGGAGGTCACGGTCAGCGGAAATCTGCTGGAGATGCTGCGCGGCATCGACGCGGTGGGCGACGATCTCGACTTCCGCGCCTCCACCGTGGCGCCCACCATCCGCTTCTCCGAGCTGGTCGTCTCCGGCGCATGAGGGCGCTCCTGTTCGACCTCGACGGCACCCTCACCCGCAGCGGCGGCGCGGGCAGCCGCGCGCTCGGCAAGGCGCTGCACACGCGCCCGCAGTCAGTCGCCGAGCTCCGCAAGATGCGCCTCGACGGAATGACGGATCGGGCGATCGCGCGCGCCCTGCTCGCCGCCGAAGGCGATCAGGCGATCCCCATCGAGCAGCGGATGCGCGCCGTCGGGGAAAGCGAGATCGATGCCGTCCTCGACCGCTACCTCCTCGCGCTCGCCGACGAATGCGCGCGGCAGGTGTACGTCGCCGAGCGGGGCGTCCTCGAGCTGATCGCGCGGCTCCGCTCCCGCGCCGACGTGCTCCTCGGACTGTGCACCGGAAACGTCGCCCGCGGCGCCGAGCTGAAGCTCACCTCCGCCGGGCTGTGGGGCGCGTTTCGCTTCGGCGGCTACGGCAGCGACGCGGAGCCGCGCCCCGATGTCGTCCGCGCCGCCTGGAAGCGCGCCCGGGATCTTGGCGCGAGCGAGGGACTGGTGATCGGCGATACCCCGCGCGACGTCCTCGCGGCGCACGAGGCCGGGCTGCCGGCGTGCGGCGTCGCGACCGGACGATGGACCGTCCAGCAGCTGGCGGAGCACGGCGCGGAGGTGCTCGTACAGGACTTCAGCGATGTCGCGGAGAGCGAGCGGCTGCTGCTGGCGCCGCTGCGCTGATCAGGCCATCGCGGTCTTCGCCCTGTCGGCGCGTGGCTGCGCGGGCGCCGGGTTCGGCGGCGGGACGTGCCGTTTCTTCCGCTGCACCGGCGCGCCTTTCGGCGGCACCTTCGTACCCTTCTCCGAGGGCGCCTCCGGCTTTTCCACCGGGGCGCCGAGCAGCCAGAGGAGTACGAGCAGGACCCGCATTTCATGATAGTACCGCCGCCCTCGAGAGGACTCCAAATGCGCCTTGCCCTGATCGCCTGCATCGTCGCCGCCGCCGGGTGCAAGAAGGCGCCGCCGCCGCAGCCGCGCTTCTGCGATCAGGACCTGTCCGGCCTCTGGCTGAACTCCAGCGACCGGCATTTTGCCTACCGTTTTCGCGATGATGGCGGCGTGGTCACCGGCGAGTTCCTCCAGCGCAGCGACGACGGGGGCACCACCGCCCCCTCCCCGCCCATCACCTTCGAGCTGCGCCGCACCCCCGACGCGATCGCGGGCGTGATGCGGGGCTCGGGCACGACCGAGGGCGGCCACGCCTGCGCCACCGAGTTCGAGACCAGGGTCACGGACTGCAAGCCCGACGCCCTCCAGGTCGTCTCGGAAACCACCGCTCACGTCGGCGAAGACTGCAAGCGCCTCACCGAGGCCGACGGCGGCCCGCTCCCCCGCGACCTCACCGAATTCCGCTTCGAACGCGCCCGCTGAGGGAGTTCCTAGCGGAGCTCGGGGACGTGCCGCTTGAGGATCTCCTGGACCTCGCGGAGCGGCGGCTGGCGCTTCAGCGCGTCGCGGACGTAGCGAAGCGAGCAGGGGATGTGCGGAAGGAAGGACGGGTTCTTCTTCACCTGGTCGATGAAGACGAAGCGGCCGGCGTCCTTGAGCTTGCGCTGGACGGTGAGCAGGTCGAAGAAGGCGACAAACTCGCCGGAGTCGAGGCGCTGGCCGCCTTCGGCCTCGAAGCGCTGCAGATAGCGCGAGAGCATCTGGTCAATCAATGGCCGGTCCAGCTCGACGTAGCTGTCCCGCAGGAGCGCGACCAGGTCGTACTGCCGGGGGCCTTGCAGGGCATCCTGGAAGTCGATCACCACCTGCTCGCCGTGGGGCAGCACCATGATGTTGCGGCTCTGGTAGTCGCGGTGGGTGAAGCTCCGCGGCGCATCCGCCAGCTCGCGGGAGATGTGCGCGAAATGGTGGCGGAGGATGTGCAGCTCGGCGTCGCTCGGCTTCGCTCCGCGGCCGAGGAGCCCGTATTCGATGAAGTGCTCGAACTCCCAGTGGTAGAGGTCGTAGTCGAAGGCGCGCGTCCAGGCGAGGCACGACGGGTCCGGCGTCCGCTCCGCATGCGCGCGCAGGCGCGCGAGCTGATCGATCGCCTCCGCGTACAGCTTCTTCCGATCGACGCCTTCCTTCAGCGCCAGCTCGAGCGTGCGATCGGTCAGGTCCTCGATCACCAGGAAGCCGTCCTTCGCCGCATCGAGCAGGACGCGAGGGACGCGCACGCCGATGCGCGCGAGGTATCGCTGCACGTTGAGGAACGGCAGCTCCGTGGGCGCGTCGTCCTTGCTCGCTTCCTCGCTCTTCACCGGATCCGCGGGCAATTCCATGACCACGGCGCTCGCGCCGGTGAGGCCGTGGACGCGCCAGTAGATCCGGTTCCCCGCGCCGCCAGGCAGCCGCTGCACGCGTCCCGCCGGCTGCCCGGTCGCGCTGGTGTACGCGGCCTGCAGTTGTGCGTCGTTCATGCGGCCACGACAGTAGCACGCGCCGCTCAGGTCACCTGATCTATAACTCCCCTCACCTTCGCGGAGCCGACCATGCCCGTCTTCCAGAACATTCTCCAGACCATCGGCAACACGCCGCTGGTGCGCTTGAACAAGGTGGCGGGGCCGGAAGACGCGGCGGTGTACGCGAAGTGCGAGTTCATGAATCCGGGCGGCGCGATCAAGGACCGGATGGCGATGTACATCCTCGACAAAGCCGAGCGCGAAGGGCGCATCAAGCGCGGCGGCACCATCGTCGAGAACACCTCCGGCAACACCGGGATGGGCGTCGCGCTCTGGGCGGCGGTGAAGGGCTATCGCTGCGTGTTCACCATGCCGGACAAGATGAGCATGGAGAAGGTGAACGCGCTCAAGGCCTTCGGCGCGGAAGTGGTGGTGACGCCGACCAACGTCGCGGCGGAGGATCCGCGCAGCTACTACGAGACCGCCAAGCGCATCCACCGCGAGACGCCGGGCTCGTTCATGCTGAACCAGTACCACAACCCCGACAACATCGAGGCGCACTACGCGCTCACCGGCCCGGAGATCGAGAAGGACTGCCGCGCCGCCGGACTGAACCTCGACTTCTTCGTCGCCGGGCTGGGCACCGGCGGGACGATGTCGGGCGCGGGGAAGTACCTGAAGGAGAAGTTCCGCGGCCTGCGCAACATCGGCGTCGACCCCGAAGGGTCCGTCTACCTCGACTACTTCAAGACGAAGAAGCTGGTGCAGCCGCACGTCTACAAGGTCGAAGGCATCGGCGAGGACATGCTCTGCAAGGCGATGGACTTCTCCGTCCTCGACGACGTCCGCCGCGTCGACGACAAGCAGAGCTTCGTGATGGCCCGGCGCCTCGCGCGAGAGGAGGGCCTGTTCGGCGGCGGCTCCTCCGGCTCCGCCGTGTTCGTCGCCGTCGACCTGGCGAAGGAGATCGGCGCGGGGAAGAACATCGTCGTCGTGCTGCCCGACAGCGGCTCGCGCTACATCACGAAGTTCTATTCGGACGAGTGGATGAAGGACAACGGCTTCCTCGATCCGACGGACCGCCTGGGGACCGTCGCGGACCTGCTCGGCGGCAAGCGCCCTCCGGTGCACACGGTCAAGGCCACCGACCACGCGAAGCACGCGGTGGAGCTGATGAAGCGGCACGGGATCTCGCAGCTCCCGGTGGTCGAGCCCGGCAACAAGCCCATCGCCATGCTCCACGAAGTGGACCTGCTGCAGGCGCTGATCGATGGCCGGCACAAGCTGGACGAGCCCATCTCGGCGGTGATGAAGCCGCTCGCGGGCGTGGTCACGCTGCGCACGCCGGTGTCCCGCCTGAAGGAGCTCTTCGCCACCGA
>DASREU010000196.1:0-7044 GCA_035651935.1 Myxococcales bacterium
GGGAGCGCCCGGTGAGATTGAAGGCGCGCCGTGAAGGTGATCGGGCGATCGTCGAGACGACGCTGCACCAGCCGGCATTCGGCATCCGCCCGTACAGCGCGATGCTCGGGGCGTTGCGGATCCAGCCCGACGTCCGCGTGCGCATCGCGACGCCCTGGCCGGAGTGAGCGCGGCGCGCGCTCGCCCGGCCGCACACTCAGCGTCGACTTTCCAACGCCCGGCGGCATGCCCAACTTCTCGCGCGCGCTCGTTGCGCAGGCGAGGTGGAGATGCGCTCGGTCCGTTGGCTGGCGATCCTCTGCATGGTCGGTGGCGTGGCGTGCTCGAGCATCGATACCTCCGGGAGCGGAGGCGTAGGCGCCGGCGACGGTGGCGCTGGCAACGGCGCGGATGCAGGAGCTCCTGACGCGGGCGGTGGCGGGTCGGTCGACGCAGGCAGCCCCGGAGGCGGTGGCGGCTCGCCGGATGCAGGCAGCCCGGGAGGCGGCGGGTCGCCCGATGCTGGAGGAGGCGGCGACGCGGGAGGTGGTGGCGGCGGGTCCGGCGGTGGCGGGTCGGATGGCGGTGGCGGCGGCGGATCGGGTGGTGGCGGCAGCCCCGACGCCGGGACCACCGCGGACGACTGCACCGGCCTGATGCCCGGCTCGATGCCGGCAGCGATCTCCCACGTGGAGACCTATTCGTCGGCCTCCGACCCGAGCTTCTGCCAGTTCCCGGTCGGCGACGGCACCGGCTCCGTCGCGCTCGAGACCCTGAAGGCCGGCCACCCGGCATGGATCGTCCTCTCTTCCTCGGGCCAGCCCCTCGGCTCGTTCGACGCCTGGCGCGGCCAGGCCTTTGGTGACCCGTCAGGGTTCATCGCGTACACGGGATCGTCCGGGGACCAGACGGTCGTCGTCGCCTCGTACGACAGCAGCGGCCGGCGGACGGGCAGCACCGACGTCACCGGCAACGGCAACTTCGCTCTCGATCCGTCCGGAGGCCTGTTCGCCGTGGGTCGGTTCGCCCTCGGCAGCACCGCGCCGCCGCCGGACTCGCCTCCGGTGGTGTTCATGTTCAACGCCGACGCGACCCTTCGCTACGGCCCGGTGCCGCTGGGCAGCAGCGCGGCGGTCTTCGGGCAGGGCGTCGACCTCTCCGGTCGCGCGGTGGTGATCCTCGACGGGTCGTCGCAGTTTGGCGCCGGGTCGATCGCGGCGATCTGGTTCGACGCGAAGGGCGTGCCCGCGACAGGGGTGTTCCAGATCCTCTCCGGCTTCCAGCCCGGAATCTCGACGTGGTTCGAGACCTCGCCGCTGCTCGATGGGAACCACGTGGCGCTGCGGCGCATGGATGCTCCGTCGAACACGTTCACCGAGGAGCGGAGGACGAGCCAGTGGCTCCTCGTCCTGCCCTCCGGAACGGCGCGCGCGGACCCGGCGCCAGACTGGCTGACGCAGCGGCCTGACACCCACATGGAGCTGGCGCGCTCGAAGCAGGCGTACGCGTTCCTGCCCTGGGCCGCCGACGTACCCGCCTGCTCGCAGCGCGTGGAGGTCGTCTCGCCGACGGGACGGTCCTGCGGCAACCTCGACTTCGGCGTCGACGCCAACGCCTGCCGCACCCGCGAGCTCCGCCTCGGCGTGGACGGCACGGTGCTGCAGATGTTGCCGGCGGACCGCGAGCGGAACGACCCGCCCGGAAGCCCGGTCTACACCTGCACGCTGCGATACTGGCCGGCGGCGTTGCGGTAAGCGGCGGGCGGGACAGGGCCGGAGCCGGCCGACGCGTCAGCGCGAAACGGGATCCTGCCCGATCTTCGCCCGGCGGTAGCGCGCGATGGTGCGCTTCTCCGCTCCGGGTCCGGGGACCACCTCGAGATCACGCGGCGAGATCGGGGCGCCGCTCTCGTCGAGGATTCGCACCCGCGGGATCGGGCCGCCGGTGCGGCGGTCCCGGATCAGGAGCGGCTCGCGGCCTTCGCCGAAGACCCACCGGTCGCCCCATTGGCGCAGAACGGTCATCAGCGTGGCCAGATCCTTGCCCATCGGCGTGAGCTCGTACTCGTAGCGCGTGCCGTGCGTGCCGGCGTCGACGCGCGCGAGGACCCCGCGGCGGACCAGATGCGTCAGGCGGCGCGCGAGGATGTTGCGCGAGATGGGGAGCTCGGCGGCGAAGTCCGCGAAGCGGCGGGTGCCGAGCATCGCCTCGCGGACGATCAGGAGCGTCCACCAGTCGCCGATCACCTCGAGGGCGCGGGCGACGGAGCAGTTTTCACGGGTGAAGCGGTGGCGCACCCGAATCTAGTTGCATGATGAGACCAGATTGTCCAGACTGATCCGATGACGACGGGCGGTGCCTGGAAGAAGACGGCCTGCATCCTCTGCGAGTGCAACTGCGGCCTCGAGGTGACCCTCGGCGGCGAAGACGGGCGTCACCTGGTGAAGGTGCGGGGCGACAAGGCGCATCCCTCGTCGCGCGGGTACGCCTGCGAGAAGCCACACCGGCTCGATCACTACCAGCACGGCGCGGATCGCCTGACCTCGCCGCTCCGGCGCCGCGAGGACGGGACGTTCGAGAAGATCGATTGGGACACCGCGATTCGCGAGGTGGCCGCGCGCTTCGCGGCGGTGCGCGATACGCACGGCGGCGACGCCATCTTCTATTACGGCGGCGGCGGGCAGGGGAACCACTTGCCCGGCGCGTACTCTGCGGCCACGCGGCGGATGCTCGGCTCGCGCTACCGGTCGAGCGCGCTCGCGCAGGAGAAGACGGGCGAGTTCTGGGTGGCAGCGCGGATGATGGGAAGCGCGACGCGCGCGGACTTCGAGCACTGCGACGTGGCGATGTTCCTGGGGAAGAACCCCTGGCACTCGCACTCCATCCCGCGGGCCCGGGTGACGCTGCAGAAGATCGCCGCCGATCCCGGGCGCACCCTGATCGTGGTCGACCCGCGCCGCACGGAGACCGCGGAGCTCGCCGACATCCATCTCGCGGTGCGCCCGGGTACGGATGCCTGGCTGCTGGTCGCGCTGCTCGGGATCCTGCTCGAGGAGAGCAGGATCGATCGCGCCTTCCTCGACGCGCACGTTCCGCCCGGCGAGCTCGACTCGGTCGTCGCGGCCTTGCAAACCTTCTCCATCGCCGACGCCATCGCGCGCACCGGCCTCGACCCTGCGCTCGTGCAGCGCACGGCGCGGGTGATCGGCGGGGCGCGGGCGTTCGCGAGCTTCGAAGACCTCGGCGTGCAGATGAACCGTCATTCGACGCTGGTGAGCTATCTGCACCGGCTCCTGATCCTGCTCACCGGGAGCTTCGGCAAGCCCGGGACGCACTTCATCCCCGCGACGCTGGTGGACTTGACGAACGGCGATTCGAAACGGACCAGCCCCGTCGCCGGAGCGCGGATCGTCGGCGGGCTCGTGCCGTGCAACGCCATCGCGGACGAGATCCTCACCGATCACCCGAAGCGCTACCGGGCGATGCTGGTGGAGGCGGCGAATCCGGCGCACTCGGTCGCGGACTCGAAGCGGATGCGCGAGGCGCTCGAGGCCCTGGACACGCTGGTGGTCATCGACGTCGCGCTGACCGAGACCGCGAGGCTCGCGCACTACGTGCTGCCCGCCTCGTCGCAGTTCGAGAAGGCCGAGGCGACGTTCTTCAACTTCGACTTTCCCGGGAATTACTTTCACCTCCGCCGTCGGCTGCTGCCTCCGCTCGCCGGCACGCTCCCGGAGGCGGAGATCCATGCGCGGCTCTGCGAGGCGCTCGGCGCATTCACCGAGGAGGATCTGGAGCCGCTCCGCGCAGCCGGAACGCAGGGTCTCGCCGCTTACGCGGCCGCGTTCGTCGAGCGGGTGATGCCGGATCGGCGGCTCTCCAGCCTCGCGCCCGTGATCCTCTATCGCACCCTGGCCTTGCCCGAGGACCGGCGCGAGGGAGCCGTGGTCCTCGGGCTCGCCGCACGGGCAGCGCTGCAGCACGCGCGCTCGCTCGCGCGCGCGGGATTCGAGGGGACGCCGATCGAGGTCGCCTGCGCGCTGTTCGAGCGCATCCTCTCCGCCGAGTCGGGCGTCGTGTTCGCGATCGACGAATGGGCCGACGTCTTGCCCCGCGCGGGAAAGCAGCTCCACCTGGTGCTTCCCGAGCTGATCGACGAGCTCGGACGACTGAACGACGCGCCGGCGCGCGATCCCGCCTTTCCTTTCGTGCTCAGCGCGGGCGAACGGCGGTCCTTCACCGCGAACACCATCATCCGCGATCCGGAGTGGCGGAAGAAGGATGCGGCGGGTGCGCTGCGCATCAATCCTTACGACGCGGCGTCGCTCGGTGTCGCGACCGGCGAGCGCGTGCGGCTGGTGACGCAGCGGGGCGCGGTCGCGGTGCCGATCGAGGTCTCCGAGTCGATGCAGCGGGGCCACATCGCGCTGCCGAACGGGCTCGGGGTGGTGTACGACGACCAGGGCGCCACCGGCGTCGCGCCCAACGATCTCACCGGGACCGCGGACTGCGATCCCTTCGTCGGAACGCCTTGGCACAAGCACGTCGCGGCCCGGCTCGAACGCGCGTAGTCCAGCCCGGGAACGCTGCCGCGCCGTTGACACGGGTGTGTCCGGGCGCGTGCAGGGCGGGTGCTCTCTCACATCGAGGCGTTGCGGATCACCCGAGGATCGCGGCTAACACCGATGTGTAGCGGAGGTTCGTTCCTGCCGAGAGCACAGCCAGTTCCGCAGCTTCGCCGTCCCGCCGTCCTGCTGGTGGACGATGCGCGCGTCGTGCTTCGCGTGGTGGAGAGGGCGCTCACGGAGGTGGGATTCAAGCTCTCCGTGGCGGAGAGCGCAGCGCAGGCGGTCGAGCTCCTGGGCGAGGAGGAATTCTCCTGCGCGCTGGTCGATCGAAACCTGGTCGAGGCAGACGGGCTCGACCTGATCAAGGACATCCGCACCCGGCAGCCCGGCTGCGCGTGCATCCTGATGACGGCGTATCCCTCGCTCGAGTCCGCCGTCGATGCGCTTCGCAACGGCGTCGTCGACTACATCCAGAAGCCGTCCGCCGACTTCTACCGGATCGTGGACCGCGTGCAGAAGGCGATCCGCCTCCACCGCGTCCGCGAGGGAGAGCTGCCGGCTGACGCGCCTCCGCGCGGGCGGCAGGAGCTGGCGCGAGCCGCCGGAGAGATCGCCGTCGCGGTGCGGGCCCTGCAACATCAGATCAAGCCGCGCGGGCGCGCCATGTGGAACCGCGTCGTGGCGGAAGCAGAGGCCCACGCGGCGGCCCTGCGGGCGCGCCGCTGAGCCGTGTTCCGGCTCGATGTTCATCGCGGCTCGATCGCCTCGGCTTCGCGGGCGCGGTGCACCGCCTTCGCGAGCTTGCGGGCGTCGATGGCGATCTCGCGCAGGTTGCCGCCGATCGGATTGCTGTAGCCGATGAAGTACAGGCCCGGCGCTGAGGGATGGGTCCGCGCGCCGTGGGCGACGGGCAGCCCGCGCTCATCCAGCACTCCCAGGTGCCCGACGAGCGGCTCCAGCGCCCGGAGGTATCCCGTCGCGGCGATCACCGCGTCCGGCTGGATCCGGCTGCCGTCCTCCAGCACGACATCGCGTCCTTCGAAGGCGCGCACCGCGGACACGACCGTGACTTGCCTCGACTTCAGCGCATCGATCAGCCCGACGTCGAGGATTGGAATCTGGCCCTCGCGCGCACGGGTGTAGGTGCCGCGCGGCGACGGCGGCAGGCCATAGGGCGTGAGGTCGCCGACCGTCAGCCGCTGCAACAGGCGCGCGATGGGATCGACGATCGCGGGCGGAACGTGCCGCAGCGCGATGCCGAGCCGCTGGGTCGCCAGCGGCCCCACCTCGCGCCGCACGATGTTCGGCGGGGTGCGGACGGCGATGCGGACCGACGCCGCTCCTCCTTCGACCAGATCGACGGCGATCTCCGCGCCGCTGTTCCCGGTGCCGACGACCAGCACGTGACGGCCGCGGAAGGGCTCCGCGTTCTTGTACCGGGACGAGTGAAGCAGCTCGCCCGCGAACGAGCTGCGGCCCGGCCACGGCGGCAGGTGCGGCGTGTGGTTGTACCCGGCCGCGATCACCACCGTGCGCGCCAGCAAGGGGCCGGCCGGGGTGGCGAGCTTCCAGACGCCGCCTTCGCGGTCGACGCGCTGCACGGGCGTCGCGAGGCGCACCTCGATCTGGTGGTGACGCGCGTATTCCTCGAGGTACTCGACGACCGCCGCCCGGGGGACCCACTTGCCGTGCTTGCGCGGGATCGGCAGGCCCGGCAATCCCGACAGGGCGCGTTCCGTGTGCAGCCTCAGGCGGTCGTAATGCGCGCGCCAGGCGGAGCCCACCTCGGCCGCCTTCTCCACGACGATGGCCCGCACGCCTCGAGCGCGCAGCGATGCCGCGGCCGCCAGTCCAGCCGGACCGGCGCCGATGACCGCAGCATCGTGGATCTGGGTCGCCAAAGGACTCCCTTGCCGCGGACCCGAGGCGCCGCTGCCCGGACGAGGATAGCACCCGCATCGGAGGAGAGTAGGATCGCGCGATGCGACGCTACGCAGCCTTCCTCCGGGGTGTCAGTCCGATGAACGCGAAGATGCCGGAGCTGAAGCGGTGCTTCGAAGCGGCCGGGTTCACGAACGTGAAGACGCTCCTCTCCAGCGGCAACGTCGTCTTCGACGCGAGGACGTCGGCGGGCCTCGAGCGCAAGGCGGAGGCCGCGATGAAGAAGAGGCTCGGCCGCGCCTTCCTCACCATCGTCCGGCCCCTCGACGTCCTGCAGGCGATCCTCGCGTCCGACCCTTACCAGGCGTTCCGGGTGCCTCGAGCCGCGAAGCGCATCGTCACCTTCCTCCGCGAGACGCCGAAAGCGAAGCCCCACTTGCCTGTCGAGCTCGATGGCGCGTCCATCTTCTCGATCGAAGGGCAGCAGGTGTTCAGCGCATATGTTCCCGGCCCGCGCGGGCCCGTCTTCATGACCTTGATCGAGAAGACCTTCGGCCGGGACGTCACCACGCGGACCTGGGACACCGTCAAGCGGGTGGCCACGGCGTAGCGGCTT
>DASREU010000197.1:0-6527 GCA_035651935.1 Myxococcales bacterium
ACCGAGATCGGCATCTACCCGGGGGTCGATCCGCTCGACTCCACCAGCCGCATCCTCGACCCGCAGATCGTCGGGGAGAAGCATTACCGGACCGCGCGCAGGGTGCAGGCGGTGCTGCAGCGCTACAAGGAGCTGCAGGACATCATCGCCATCCTCGGCATGGACGAGCTCTCCGACGAGGACAAGCTCACCGTCGCCCGCGCGCGCAAGGTGCAGCGGTTCCTCAGCCAGCCGTTCCACGTCTCCGAGCAGTTCACCGGCTTCAAGGGCAAGTACGTGAAGATCGAGGACACCATCCGCTCCTTCGAGGAGCTGCTCGACGGCAAGCACGACAACCTGCCGGAGCAGGCCTTCTACATGGTCGGCAACATCGACGAGGCCGTGGAGAAGGCCAAGACGCTGGCGCGCTGACATGCCGCTCTCCATCGAGATCGTCACTCCCGAGCAGCGCGTGCTCACCACGCAATGCGACGAGGTGCGCCTGCCCGGAGCCGAGGGCGGGTTCGGGATCCGCCCGGGGCATACGCCGCTGGTCGCGGCGCTCGCGGCCGGCGAGCTGGTCTACGTGAGCTCGGGGACCGAGCACCGCCTGGCGGTCGGCGAGGGATTTGCCGAAGTGAGCAACGACGTGGTCCGCGTCCTGGTCGAGGAAGCGCTCCGCCCCGACGAGATCGATCCCGCCCGCGCCGCCTCGGAGCTGAAGGAGCTGCAGGCAAGGCTGTCTTCGCGCGGTCCCGAGGACCCGGCCTACGCGGCCGAGCGGGCGCGGGTGGAGCGCGCCGCCGCGCGGGCGCTGGTCGCCGGCCGCCGCTGACGGTCAGCGCCGCGATCGCGGGGCGGCGATCCGGCGGATGCCGCGGCGGATCTCCGGGACGTCGAAGTTGATCAGCAATCCTCGCGGGCACTGCGACAGGGCGAGGTGCGTGAGCACGCGCGCGCGGTGCCAGTCGGTGATCGCGGGGACGCTGAGCACCTCCACGATCAGCTCGCCCCCGACCACCAGATCGAGCTGGAGTCCCGTGACCAGAACGAGATCCCGGTACCGGATCGGGACCGTCGTGTTTTCCTGGAAGGGGATCTTCCGGCGGCGCAGCTCGGCTGCCAGCGCGAGCCTGTACGCCGCCTCCGCCAGCCCGCGGCCGAGAGCGAGGTGCACTTCCGCCGCGGCTTCGATCACCCGCCGCGTCCACCGGTCGCGTCGCATGCTGCCCCCGCGCCGGTCTCATATCGGGACACCTCCACCGGCGGCAGGGGACGGCTACGCAAGCCGCGGGCCGGATCATTCGGCGGGGGGAACCGCTTCGTCGGACAGCTCGTCCGTGTCGCCGAAGGCTTCACGGACCAGCTGCGCGACGGCCGCGTCGGGAAGCTCCTCGCTCTGCGGCGCCTGGGGAAGCTCGATGCTGAGGGCGGCGCGGCAGGACAGCTCCTCGAGGAGGAAGACGGCGCCGTTGCGCAGCTCCGCCTTGTCGCGCGCGAGATCGGCCTTCGCGCCGCAGGTGCAGATCGGCTCGTCCAGGTCGAGGAGGATGCCTTCTCCGAACCGCGGGAGCTGGAGGTCGACGCGGCGGCCGCAGTGCGCGCAGAGTCTCGCCACCGGCGGGATCGGCAGCAGGAGCCGCCCGGGGACGTCGATGGCGTAGAGCGTATAGTCGCGGAACCCTTGGGGATCCGGCTCGCCGTCGACGGCGTAGGGGTCGCGCCGGCCCTCCTCGTCCGTCCACACCACCTGCGTGACCAGGCTCGAGAGTCCGGTGCCGGCGAGCAGCGCGCCGGGGCTCGCCGCCGCGGGCAGATCGAGCGCCTCGCCGCCGAACCGCTCGAGGGTGACCTCGGACTGCGGGTCGATCACCTGAAGGTCGATCAGTCCGCGCCAGAGGCGCGAGGTGCTGGCGAGCGGGATCGGCCGCTGCACGTCGTCGGGGAGGATCCAGCGCCGGTGGACGAGATCGAGCGCGCTGTGGTCGCGCTGGGGGTCCACGCGCTCGCGGGTGACCGGCATGGGCGGCGGAGACTAGCACGCCGGATTGTCGATGGCGGCCGCCGGGGCGCGCGGGCATACTGCGCCCGGGAGGTCCGCCAGCGATGCCCGAGGCGAAGAGCCGCCGCAGGAAGATCACCCGCAAGGTCCGCCGTCCCGACAAGCCCCGGCCGCAGCCCTCGCGCGGAGCCGCGGCCGGCCCCGGCGGCGACTGGGGGGAGCTCGCCGATCGCGCCGCCAGGAGGGTGCGCGAGTTCGCGGACAAGGCGGTGCCCGCGGCCGAGAAGATGGCGGTCGACGTCTCCGAAGGCCTCGACGGCGCGTTCGGCAAGGTCTCCGAGCAGGCGCGAGATCTGATGGCCAAGGGCCAGCACACGCGGGTGCGGATCAAGTTCCGCGGCAAGCAGATCGCCGAGCTGCCGATCGCGGTGGTCGCCGCAGCGGAGGTGGCGAGCTTCTGGTGGTTCGGGCCGCTCCGGGTGGTGCTGGGGCACGTGGTCGGCAAGGCGATCCTCGACGTGGAGTTCGTCTCGAACGCGGATGCCCACGTCGCGGAAGGACGCAAGCTGCTCGGGGACGGCGAGCTGGAAAAGGCGATCGCCGAATTCGAGAAGGCGCTCGCGATGGACCGGCGCCACGCGGGGGCGCTGCTGGGCAAAGGCATCGCGCTCAAGCTCAAGGGTGACAAGCAGGCCGCGCGGTCGAGCTTCGAGGCCGCGGAGGACGCCGATCCGCGCAGCGAAGTGGGCCGCGAGGCCCGGCGCCACCTCGACAATCTCTAGCCGCTGCCGTCGCGGGCGGCTCCGCAGTCCCTGCGTGGTCCCGCGCTCCGGAGCCGGAGCCGATTCATGACGTCACGGGCGAACCCGGGCGCGCGGGAGCACGCCCGAAAACGTCAGGCTACTTGTCGAGCCACTCGGCGACGCCGCCGTGACCCGAGCAGGTGCCGGAATGGTGCGCCGAGTACGAAGTCGTCCCGTCCTTGCAGCGCGCGGTCGGGTGGCCGCTCTTCGCGTCCCGGGTAGAGCTGCGCGGCGTCGTCGCGGGAGCCCGGCCCTGGGCCGTGTCGCTCTTCTTCCCGAACAGCCCGCCGAGGATCCCGCCGGAGCTCTTCTTCTCCTCGGGCTTCTTTTCCTCGGCCTTCGTGGACGGCGACTCCGAGGCATCCGCGCGCGCCTTGCTCTTCGCTTTCTCCGGCTTCGCCGTGGACGCGCTCGCGTCCGCCACGCCGCCATGGTGCGAGCACGCGCCGCGGCCCGCCTTGGAGGTCGACCCGTCGGCGCAGGTGACGTCCGCTTTCGCCTTCGATTTCGCGCTCGCGGGGAGGGCCAGCGTCGCCGCCGCGAGGAGCGAGAATCCGATGCTCCGCATGGTTGCCATGCCGCTCAACCTGCGCAGCGGCGGGGCAAAAGTCCGGCGTCGATCGGATGCTCCGCCGGCTGGTGATCTAGCGGGAATCAGGCTGCTTTCTCGGCCGAGTTTCCCATGGCCGGGAGCCTGCAAAACGGGTACAACACCGCGTCCTTCGTGAGAGGCAAACGCATGGCAGAAGCAACCGGTCCCCAGCTCGTTCCCGTCGCCATCGAAGACGAGATGCGTCAGGCGTATCTCGACTACTCGATGTCGGTGATCGTCGGGCGCGCGCTTCCCGACGTGCGCGACGGCCTCAAGCCGGTCCATCGCCGGATCCTCTACGCGATGTTCGACCAGGGGATGCTGCACAACAAGCGGTACAGCAAGTGCGCCGGAACCGTCGGCGAGGTGCTGAAGAAGTACCACCCGCACGGCGACGCGGCGGTCTACGACGCCCTGGTCCGCCTGGCCCAGGAATGGAACCTCCGGCATCCGCTGATCGACGGGCAGGGAAACTTCGGCAGCATCGACGGCGACTCCGCGGCGGCGTACCGGTACACGGAAGCGCGCCTCACCCGCCTGGCCGAGATGATGCTGGCGGACATCGACAAGGACACGGTCGACTTCGGGCCGAACTTCGACGACGCCACCACCGAGCCGCTGGTCCTTCCCACGCGCTTTCCCAACCTGCTCGTCAACGGCAGCGCCGGCATCGCCGTGGGCATGGCGACGAACATCCCCCCGCACAACCTCGGCGAGGTGATCGAGAGCGTCGTGCACCTGATCGATCATCCCGAAGCGCCGCTCGGGCAGCTGCTCGATCCGAAGCTCGGCGGGACGCTGCCGGGCGGGATCCAGGGCCCGGATTTTCCCACCGGCGGGATCCTCATGGGCATCGCGCCCATCCGCGCCCTCTACGAGAGCGGCCGCGCGATCCTGCGCATGCGCGCGCGGGTAGAGGTGGAGACCGACAAGCGCACCGACCGCGAGCGCATCGTGGTCACCGAGGTGCCGTACCAGATCAACAAGGCGCGGGCGATCCAGGCGATCGCCGACCTGGTGAAGGACAAGAAGCTGGAAGGGATCAGCGACCTGCGCGACGAGTCATCACGGGAAGGAATCCGGGCGGTGGTCGAGACCCGCCGCGACGCGATCACCGGCGTGGTGCTGAACAACCTCTACCAGCACAGCTCGCTCTTCCAGGATTCCTTCGGCGCCACCATGCTCTCGATCGACCACGGCCAGCCGCGCACCCTCGCGCTCAAGGCCATCCTGGAGCGGTTCATCGCCCACCGCCGTGACGTGGTCACGCGGCGCACCCGCTACGAGCTGCGCAAGGCGAAGGAGCGCGAGCACATCCTTCTCGGGTACCAGATCGCCCTCGATCACATCGACGAGATCATCGCCCTGATCAAGGCCAGCGCCTCGCGCGACGAGGCCTCGCAGAAGCTGCAGAGCTTCTACTCGCTGAGCGAGATCCAGGCGAAGGCGATCCTGGAGATGCAGCTGCAGCGGCTCACCGGCCTGGAGAAGGAGAAGATCCTCACCGAGCTGGCCGAGGTCCAGGCGCTGATCACCCGGCTCTCCGCGATCCTCAGCTCCGAGAAGCTGCTGCTCGACGTGATCAAGGACGAGCTGCGCGAGGTGAAGACGCTGTTCGCGGATCCGCGGCGCACCGAGATCCAGGGAGAGGCGAGCGATCTCTCCGACGAGGACCTGATCGCCGAGGAGGACATGGTGGTGACGTTCAGCCACCAGGGATACGTGAAGCGGAATCCGGTCTCGCTCTACCGGGCCCAGCGGCGCGGCGGGCGAGGAAAGGCCGGCGCCGGGACCACCGACGAGGACTTCATCGAGCAGATCTTCGTCGCCTCGACGCACGCATACGTGCTGATCTTCACCAGCAAGGGGCGGGTGTTCTGGCTCAAGGTGCACGAGCTGCCGCAGGCCGGACGCGCCGCGCGGGGGAAGGCGATCGTCAACCTCGTTCCGCTCGGGCCGGAGGAGAAGATCGCGGCGCTGTTGCCGGTGAAGGAGCTCAGCTCGCCGAAGAAGGACGACGAGGACGGCGTGGAGGGTCCGGAAGAGGTCGCCGCCGCGGCCGTCGAAGAGCCCCCGCCCGGCGCCGAGGGCGAGGACGTGGAGGAGAGCGAGGCGACCCGCGTCGCGGCGAAGGCAGTGCAGGTGGCCGCGGGACCCTTCATCCTCTTCGTCACCCAGAACGGGCTGATCAAGCGCACCCGCCTGGAGGCCTTCGCGCGGCCGCGGCCGAGCGGGCTCAAGGCCCTCTCCATCGAGGACGACGACACGCTGGTCTCGGTGATGCACGCCAAGGGCGACGAGGACGTGATCATCGGCACCTCGCAGGGGATGGCCATCCGCTTCGACCAGAAAGAGGTGCGGTCGATGGGGCGGGCGGCGTTCGGGGTGAAGGGGATCACGCTCGAGGCCGGCGACCGGGTGGTCGGGGCCGAGTTGGCGAAGTCCGGCGCGACCCTCTTCACGATGACCGAAAACGGCTACGGCAAGCGCACGGCGATCGAGGAGTACCGGCTCACGCACCGCGGCGGGAAGGGCGTGATCGACATCAAGACCGGCGACCGCAACGGCAACGTGGTGGCGGTCCTCCAGGTCACCGACGCCGACCAGGTGATGATCATCACCAACAAGGGAACGCTGATCCGGAGCCGGGTCGCCGATATCTCCCTCATCGGGCGCAATACGCAAGGCGTGCGGGTGATGACGCTCGCGCAGGACGGCGAGAAGGTCGTCGGCGCCACGCGGGCTCCCGAAGAGAGGGAAGCGGACGCCGCCGCGGCGCTGGCAGCCGACCAGGCAGGCGATGAAGACGACGACGGCTCGCCCCCGGACAGCGAGACGTAGCCCTTGCCCGTCCGCCTTCCGCTCCCCACCTTCGCAGGGGGGCGGGAATGGGGCGGGCCGGGCTCGTTGCGATCGTCTGCTGCGCCGTCGCGTGCGGTTCCGGCGGCGGGCCGGGGGTTTCCGGCAACATCGACGTGTCGCCCGACGGAGGCGTGGACGCCGGATCGCCAGGCGATGGCGGCGGCACTCCTGACGCGGGTCCTCCCGATGCGGGCCCGGGAGATGCGGGTCCGGCTGATGGGGGCCCGGCGGATGCGGGTCCACCGGCCGATGCGGGTCCCGCCGGCGGCGGCGACTGGCCGCAATACCG
>DASREU010000198.1:0-8920 GCA_035651935.1 Myxococcales bacterium
CCCGCCTGACGCATGGCCCGGATCCTGATCATCGAGGACGATCGCGCCATCGCCCTGGGGCTGCGCCTGAACCTGCGCAAGGACGGGCACGAGGTGCGCATGGCCCAGGACGGCGACACCGGGCTGCAGCTCGCGCTGGAGCCGGATGTCGATCTGATCGTGCTCGACGTCATGCTCCCGAGCCGCAACGGGTACGACCTGCTCAAGGAGCTGCGCCGGCGCGGCTGCAACGCCTCGGTGCTGATGCTCACCGCCAAGGGGATGGAGAGCGACAAGATCCTCGGGCTCAAGCTCGGCGCCGACGACTACCTGAGCAAGCCCTTCGGGCTCGGCGAGCTGCTCGCCCGGGTGGAGGCCCTCTTGCGGCGGCGGCCGCCGCCGGCGGACAAGCACGCCATCTTCCGCTTCGGGCAGGTGGAGGTCGACCTCGACCGGCAGACCGTGGTGCGCGACGGCGTGCCGCTGGACGTCAGCCCGCAGGAGTTCCGGGTCCTGCGGCTGTTCCTCACCTCCAACGGCCGCGCGCTCAGCCGCGACGACATCCTTGCGCGCTGCTGGGGAGCGGAGTACGAGGGCACGCCGCGAACGGTCGACAACTTCGTCCGCTCGCTGCGCGTCAAGCTGGAGGCGAACGCGGAAGAGCCGCGCCACTTCCTCACCGTGCGCGGGCACGGCTATCGTTTCGAGAGGTGACCGCTTGAAGTTCCTTCCCACCGCGCTGCCGGGGGTGATCCTGGTCGAGCCCGACGTCTTCCGGGACGACCGCGGGTTCTTCCTCGAGACGTTCAACGCCGCGAGGTACCGCGAGGGCGGGATCGCGCACGACTTCGTGCAGGACAACCATTCGCGCTCGATCCGCGGGACGCTGCGCGGGCTGCACGCGCAGCGCCGGCGGCCGCAGGGGAAGCTGGTCCGGGCGGTGCGCGGGGAGATCTTCGACGTCGCGCTCGACATCCGTCCCCGCTCGCCGGGCTTCGGGCAGTGGGTGGGGACGCGGCTGAGCGGCGACGATTTCCGCCAGCTCTTCATCCCGCCCGGCTTCGCCCACGGATTCTGCGTGCTCAGCGAGTTCGCCGAGGTCGAGTACAAGTGCACGGAGCCGTACGACCGTGCCGACGAGATCGGCGTGCGCTGGGACAGCGCGGGGATCGACTGGCCGGTGAAGGATCCGCTGCTCTCCGCCAAGGACAGCGCCCTCCCCACCCTGGCCGAGCTCCGCCGCACGCTGGAGGGTTAGTGGCGAACGAAAGGGGCGATCGGCAGCGCGCGCGCGAAGTACAGAGCGGAGCGACGCGCGCGGCCGTGCTGGGGATGAGCGACGGCCTGGTCACGAACGTCTCCTTGATCCTCGGCGTCGCCGGCGCGCAGGGGAGCGGCCGATTCGTGCTGCTCGCCGGGCTGGCTTCGCTGGTGGCCGGCGCGGCCTCCATGGCCGTCGGCGAGTATGTCTCGATGGCCGCGCAGGTGGAGCTCCTGCAGCGCCTGCTGACCGACTATCGCGAGCACCTCCGGAAGGCGCCCGAGGAGGCGCGGGAGGAGATCGACGAGTTCATCCAGCGCGGGGGAGTGCGGCAGGCCACCGCGCACAACGCCTCGCACCAGATCGCCATGGTCCCGGACCGCGCGCTGGCGGTGTATGCGCGATCGCTGGGGCTCGATCCCGAGGAGCTGGGGTCGCCGGCGCGCGCGGCGGTCACCTCCCTGCTCACGTTTGCCGTCGGAGCGGTGATTCCCCTGATCCCCTGGTTCTTCTGGAGCGGGGGGAAAGCGAGCCTCGCCTCCATCGGCCTGGGGGCGGCGGCGGCGATCGCGCTCGGCGCCGTGCTCGGCTACCTCGGCGGACGGAACATCCTCTGGAGCGCCACGCGGCAGGTGGTCGTGCTGATCATCGCCGCGGGCGCGACCTGGGGAGCGGGGAAGCTGTTCGACGTGACCGTCACCTGACCTGGGCTCTCCTCAGCGGTCGTGGAACTTGCCGCCGCTGGAAGCGAGCTCCACCAGGCGGGGCGCCGGCTTGAAGCGATCGCCGAATCGATCCTGGTAGCGGCGCAGCCGATCCACCACCTGCGACGCCGTGAGCGTGTCCGCGTACCGCAGCGGGCCGCCGCGGAAGGGAGGCCAGCCGAGACCGAAGACGGCGCCGACGTCGCCGTCGCGGGCGGAGCGGAGGATGCCTTCGCCCACGCAGTGCGCCGCCTCGTTCACCATCTGCAGCACGCAGCGCTCCGCGATCTCGTCCTGCTTCGGCGAGCTGCGCTTCTGCCCCTGCGCGGTGAGATCGTAGACGGTGCGGTCCACCTCCTTCGTCTTCGACTCGCCGTACAGGTAGAAGCCCTTCTTCGACTTCCGCCCCAGGCGCCCGTTCTCCACCAGCTTCTCGAATCCGGCCGGCGGAGCCAGCCGGGCCCCGAACGACTCGTGCATGATGTGCGCGACCTTCGCGCCCACGTCGATGCCCACCTCGTCGAGGAGCTGCATCGGACCGACCGGGAAGCCGAAGTCCGTCAGCGCGCGGTCGATGTCCTCCACCGCGGCGCCGTCGTTGAAGATGAATGCCGCCTCGTTCATGTAGGGCGCGAGGATGCGCGAGGTGTAGAAGCCCGGTCCGTCGTTCACCACGATCACCGTCTTGCCGATCCGCTTGCCCAGCGCGACCACGGTGGCGACGGCTTCCGCGCCGGTGCTGCGGCCGCGGATGACCTCGAGCAGGGGCATCTTGTGGACCGGCGAGAAGAAGTGCATCCCGACCACGTTCTCCGGCCGCGACGCCGCCTCGGCGATCAGGCCGATGGGGATGGAGGAGGTGTTCGAGGCGAAGATCGCGTTCGGCGCCTCGCGCTCCACTTCGCGCACCACCGTGTGCTTCACCTTGAGGTCCTCGAACACCGCCTCGATCACCACGTCGGCGGTGCGCAGGCCGCTGTAGTCCGTCGCTCCGGTGATCAGCGCCAGCTTTTCCTCGCGCTCGCGCGCGGTGAGCCGCTTGCGCCGGACCCGGTCGTCGAGGATGCCGCCGATCTGCTTCAACCCCCGCCCGAGCGCCGCGTCATCCTTGTCCTTGAGCCGCACCGCGATCCCGGCGTCGGCGGTGACATAGGCGATCCCCGCGCCCATCAGTCCGGCGCCGAGCATCGCCACCTTCTCCACCTTCCGCGGCTTGACTGCGGGATCGTCCACGCCGGTGTCCTTCTTCAGGGCCTGGGTGGCGAAGAAGATCTCCACCAGCCGGTGCGAGACCTCGCTCACCACCAGCTCGCCGAAGAAGTTCGCCTCCGCGCGGTAGCCTTCCTCCGGACCCTTCTCCACGCCGATGCGGATCGCCTCCAGCGCGCGCTCCGGCGCCGGGTAGTGCCCATGGGTCTTCGAGAGCAGCGCCTTCCGGGCCTGCTGGAAGAGGATCCTCCGCCCGACCGGGTTGTCCTCGAGCGCGATCTGCTGCAGCACCTCGCTGCGCAGCAGCCTGGGCAGGGTCAGCTCCACCTTGTTGCGCTCGATCCGCAGCTCGCCGTTCGCCAGCTCCCGGGCGCGTCGCCGCGCGACCTCCATCAGGATCGGCCGGGGCACCACCTCGTCGACCAGCCCCAGCTTGCGCGCTTTCTGCGCGCGCACCGACTTGCCGGCGAGGATGATGTCGAGCGCCTGCGCGATCCCGATCAGCTGCGGAAGCCGCTGCGTCCCGCCGGCGCCCGGGATGACGCCGAGCTGCACCTCCGGCTGTCCGAGCTGGGTCTTGCGATCGTCGGTGGCGATCCGGTACGTGCCCGCGAGCGCCAGCTCGAGCCCGCCGCCGAGGGCGGGGCCGTGGATGGCGATCACCACCGGCTTGCGCTTCCCGAGGTCCTCGAGCTTCTGCATCGCCTGCTGCCCGCCGCGCGCCATCGCGGTCGCTTCCGCCACGGTCTTCAGCCGCGCGAGCATCGCCACGTCCGCGCCGACGACGAAGCTGTCCGGCTTCGCGGAGCCGAGCACGATCGCCTTGACCGCCGGGTCCTCGGCGAGCTTCCCGAAGGCCTCGTCGAAGTCGCGCTGCAGGCTTTCCCGAAGCGTGTTCACCGCCTCGCCCTTGACGTCGAAGAGCACCAGCGCAACGCCGTCGGCGCCGGTCTCGATCCGCAGGTTGTCCATCTAGGTCCTCTCCACGATGGCCGCGGCGCCCAGCCCGCCAGCGGCGCAGATGGAGATCAGCGCCGTGTTCTTGCCCTTCTCCTCCAGCTCGCGGAGCGCCTGGTGCACGAGGCGCGCGCCGGTCGCCGCAAACGGGTGCCCGAGGGCGATGCTGCCGCCGTGCGGGTTCAGCTTCTCGTCGGGCACCTCGCCGATGGGCTCGGCGCCGCCGAGGTGCTCGTCGGCGAACTTCTTCGACGCCCAGGCCTGGAGGTTGGAGAGCACCTGGGCGGAGAACGCCTCGTGGATCTCGACCAGGTCGATGTCCGCCAGCCGCATTCCCGCGCGCTTCAGCGCCTTGGGAGCGGAGAACGCGGGCGCCTGCAGGAGCTGCCAGGCGGGATCGACGGCGGCATACGCGTATGCGCGCAGGAACCCCAGCGGCCGCAGTCCCAGCTCGCGCGCGCGCTCCTCGGAGCAGACCACCAGCGCCGCGGCGCCGTCGGTGAGCGGAGAAGAATTCCCGGCGGTCACCGACCCGTACTTCCGGTCGAACACCGGCTTGAGCTTCGCATAGGCCTCGAGCTTCGAGTCCTTGCGGACCACGTTGTCCTCGGCGACCACGGTGTCGAAGTTCTTGCCGGTGAGCACGCGCATCACCTCGTGCCGGAACTTGCCCGTCTCCCACGCCTGGGCGGCGAGGAAGTGCGACCGGTGCGCCCAGGCATCCTGGGCCTCGCGGCTGATCCCGTTGTCCTTCGCCATCTTCTCGGCGGACTCGCCCATGGACATCCCGGTGGAGTACTCGGCGATCGCCGGCGGAACGGGGAGCAGGTCCTTCGCGCTCACGCCCTGGAAGGCCTGGAGCTTCTCCACCAAATTTCGCCCGCGGCTGGCCGCGACCACCGCCTGCGCCACGGGGCGGGAGTAGGTGATGGGAACGTCGCTCATCGCCTCCGAGCCCCCCACCACCGCGAGGTCGATCTCGCCCAGCGCGATGGAGTCGGCGGCGCTGGTCATCGCCTGCAGGCTGGTGGCGCATGCGCGCACGACCGAGTACGCGTCGACGTTCTTGGGGAGCCCCGCGGCGAGCCCCACCTCGCGGGCGATGTTGGGCAGCTGCACGGACGGGATCACGGTCCCGAAGACGATCTGGTCGATGGCCCTGGGCGGGATCTCCGCCCGTTGCACCAGCTCTTTCACCACCTGCTTGCCGAGCTCCAGGGCGGAAAAGTCCTTGAAGGAAGTTCCAGCTTTGACGAATGGAGTGCGGAGGCCGGCAACGATTGCGACGCGGCGGCCAGGGCGGGAAGCCATGCAACCCTCCTTGTGCGGGTGGCGTGAAGTGGCGCGGGTGGTAACAGCGGCGGGGGGAGGGGTCAAGGAACACCGGCCGGCGCCGACGGCGCGGCCGGAGAGTGGGGTCTAGGGGCGGTGACCCGCGGTTCTCGGAGCAACCGGAGGGGTTTCAGAATCACAGAGCCGTCCGCCGACGTCTCCCGCTGGATTCACGGCGAGCCGGATTCACGGCGATCGGTCCGCTCCCGACCCTGCGCGCGTCAGCGGAGGGCGCTCTACCCCCGCTCCTCCCGCAGCTTCAGCAGGTACTCCCACGAGTAGATGCCGGTGGAGTGCCCGTCGCTCCACTGCACCTGCATCGCGTACCGCCCGACCTCGTTCATCCCCTGAGGCCTGACGTCCTGCTTCACCTCGCCCTCGCCCACCACCCGCCGCCCGCTCCACTCCTCCACGCACTCGGCGCACGGGCACCGCGCCCGCAACCAGACCGGCGGGAACTTCGATTCCTGGCCGTCATCCCAGCGAACGAGCAGGTTGCCGTCGCTGTCGAACGCCAGATCGCTGGGCTTGGGTTGCGGCTTCGCGATCCTGATGTTGTCGAGCAGCCCCATGCCTCGGTTGTAACCCGATCTGGTATGCATCGGCCATGCTGCGGTCTTCGCTGGTGTTCCAGGCCGCCGCCCTGCCCTACGAGCTGCTCACCCGGCACCCCATCTGGGAACGCAACTGCTCTCGCATGGCCGGCCAGCTTCCTCCCGGGGCGCGCCACGTCCTCGATCTCGGCTGCGGACCCGGGAACTCGACCCGGAAGCTCCCGCCAGGAGCGGTCGGCGGCGACCAGGCGCTCGCGATGCTCCGCCTCGCCCGGCGGCGCGCGCAAGGCATGCCGCTCGCCTGCCTGGACGCGACGGCGTTGCCGGTGCGGTCGGGCTCCCTCGACGCGGTCACGCTGCACAGCGTGCTTTACCTGCTGCCCGATCGCGCCGCCGCGCTGCGGGAGATCACGCGCGCGCTCCGCCCGGGAGGCCGGGCGATCCTGCTCGAGCCGCAGGCGGGAGGACGCGCGACCCTCCGCGGCCTGCTCCGCGCGCTCCGCTCGCCGCGCTGGGCGGTTACCGCTGTCTGCTGGCGCGCGATGAGCCGTTTGTACGGCCGGCCCACGGCGCAATCCCTGCGCGCGGCGCTCGAGTCGGCTGGATTGCGCGTGCTGCAGATCGAGGAGACGCTGGATGGACTGGGGCTCCTGGCGGTGGCGGAGAAGGCGTGAGAATCCTGCACTTCTCCGATCCGCACGTGCAGCTCCCGCGCTGGCGACAGCGCCCCCTGCGCGAGCTCGGCCCGCTCCGGTCGCTGGCCACGGTCGAGCTCTGGAAAGGCCGCGGCCGCGATTACGACGACGCGCTCGCGGTGCTCGGGCAGATCGTCCGCGACGCGGACAAGCTCCGCGCCGACCTCGTGGTCTGCACCGGCGATCTCACGCAGCTCGCGATGGAGGAGGAGTTCGCGCTTGCCCGCGACGCGCTGCGTCCCCTCGGCGACCGGCTGGTCTGCATCCACGGGAACCACGACCGCTACCCTCTGGCGGGCGCGCCGAACCGCCTGTACGAAGCCTACTTCCCCCCGCGTCCGCTGCCCGACGGTTTCGCTGCACTCGACTCCTGCGGCGCCGTCTGTTGGCCCGTGATCACGCAGGGGCGCATCGTACCGTCCGACCTGACCCAGGATTTTCACGGCAAAGTCGTGCTCGTGCACCATGCCCCATTTCGCCAAGGCGGCGCTCCGGACTGGCCATGGCACCGTCTGCGCGGCGCGCGCAAGCTGCTGGACGCCACCCGCGAAACGGCAGCGCTGCTCTGCGGGCACATCCACGAACGCTACCGCGTCCGCAACGTTCTCTGCGCCGGCTCTTCGACGGAACGCGGCGCCGAGGGGTACTGGGTGCTCGAGGTAGCTGGCGGGCGCCTGGAAAAGGCATCGCAACACAGGCCCAGTAGATCTTGACGCGCCGGTTAAGCCCCGCGCTTCAGCGTCCCATGACTGCGGACCAACCAGAGGACTGCGATCGATCAGGTCGGTCCGAACGGCCCGTCCTTCGGTCGCCTATTGGCACGGCAGACCGTGCGGAAACGCAATCCCGCATTCCGCTGGCGTTAATTAACGATCGAGGCACCGCTGCCGCCTTAGCGGCGAGGCTCGCCGCCGTGGTGGCTGGCACTCGCCGTCGTCGCGACGCCCCAGGCGATGGCTAATGGCGAACGTGCGCGGCCCTGAGATCCGCGGCCGTTGCCGCGAGCGCCAGCAAGGCCGGATGCTTCCGGAGCTCGTCCCATTGCGGGCCCTGCCCCAGTTCGATCCCCTGCGTCATCGAGTAGTCCCGGCCAGGCGCCACATTCATATAGCCGTCGACCCGCAGCAGGTGCCCATTCTCGCTGGGCGCGACGGTGAAGTCGCCACTCGCGCCGGTCCAATGATTCGGGTTTCTGGCGTCGCGACAGAAGTCAAGCGGCGTCGAGCCCACGAAGCCACGCACGCAGTCGTTGTCGATCGATGCCCGGAAATCCGAACTGCTGATCGTCCCCTGGCCCACCGAGTAACTCGCCGGCCGCGCGGCAGCATCGGCGCCCGACTTGATGGCGATGGTGCCGTAAGGCTTGGGGCCCGTCGTGGCGCACGCAACGCAGAGCAGCAAAGGTATGGAGCGCATCATGAAGGAGGGACGCTCGCGCCCCGGTTGATATTCGCGGAACGGACTCGTTCCAGAACGAGTTGGAGGCCATCTGCAGACGCGCTGCCGCGACGCGGGCTCTGCCCGCGTAGATAAGCACGCTCCACCGCGCGCACCCTCCGTGTTCCCCACCTCGCAGCATATCGGACCGGACCAGCCCGAACCTCGGTCATCTGACCGAGAGACACGGCGCTGGACGGATGGCACCCTCGCGCCCATGACAAGCGAAGAAATGTTGGTTTGGTCCATGAGCAGCACCGAGCTGCTCGCCTCCGCGCGCGCCCTCGTGCGGCGCTCGCATGACGTCGAGGCCGACCTGCTCGTCCACCTCGCCGAGATCGACGACCGCCGGCTCTATCTCGAGGTCCCCTTCCCCTCCATGTTCGCGTTTTGCGTCGGCGAGCTGAGCTTCTCGGAAGACGCTGCGTACAACCGGATCATGGTCGCGCGCGCGGGCCGCCGCTTTCCAATGGTCATCGAAGCGATCCGCGCGGGTCGCGTGCATCTCTGGGGAATGCGGCTTCTGGTCCCGCATCTCACCGAGGCGAATCATCGCGAGCTGATCGCCCAGGCCTCCGGAAAGACGAAGCGCGACATCGAGGAGCAGATCGCGGCTCTTGCACCGCGCGCGCCAGTCGCCTCGATGGTCCGCAGCCTGCCACCGCAGCTCGCGACGAACGGCTCCGCTCTGGCCGGGCACGCGCGCGATCCGGGATTGCCCTGGACGAGCAACGGCTTTGATCCGGACGCAGCAGATGCGGGACAAACCGACGCATCTCCCTCCGTCGCGCA
>DASREU010000199.1:0-7119 GCA_035651935.1 Myxococcales bacterium
CCGGCGTGTGGGAATGGACCTCGAGCTGGTGCTCGCCGTATCCGGGGTTCCGCGCCTATCCGTACGAGCGCTACTCCGTGCCCTGGTTCGGCACGCATCGCGTGCTGCGCGGCGGGTCGTGGGCGACGTCGCCGGAGCTCCTGCGCTCGAGCTTGCGGAACTGGTACGACCCGGCGTTCCGCGAGATCCCCGCCGGATTCCGTTGCGCGGGGGCTCTGTGACGCCGCCCCGGAGGGAGCCCTTGCAGAAGGCCCGCCGCGGCCTCTTGCCCGCGCCGGCATCGCCGCGGACCGCGATGCTGGTCAGCGTCGACGCCGAGGCGGCGGGAGTCCGCGAGCTGCGCGAAGGCCTGTTCCGCTCCCCGCGCGAGATCCCCAGCAAGTATTTCTACGACGACGCCGGCAGCGCGCTGTTCGAGCAGATCACGCGCCTTCCCGAGTACTTCCCCACCCGCACGGAGCGGGCGCTGCTCGAGGCGCGCGCCTCCGCGATCGTGGAGTGCGCGGGCGGCGCCGCCCTGACCGACGTCGTCGAGCTGGGCAGCGGCGCGGCGTCGAAGACGGTCTGTCTCCTGGACGCCGCCCTCGCCGCCGGCGGACGCCCGCGCTACGTCGCGGTGGACATCAGTGCGCACGCGCTGCAGCGGACGGAGGAGATCCTCGCGGCGGCGCGGCCGGAGATCCCGGTGGAGCAGGTGCTCGCCGACTACACCCGGCCGCTGCGGCTTCCCGGCAAGCCCGCGGGCGGGCGGCGCCTGGTGCTCTTCCTCGGCGGGACCATCGGCAACGACGAGGACGGGCCCGCGGTGAAGCTCCTCTCCCGCGTGCGCGAGGACATGGAGCCCGACGACGTGCTGCTGCTCGGCGCGAATCTGGTCACCGAGCCGGCCGCGATCCACCTCGCCTACAACGATCCGCAAGGGATCACCGCCGCCTTCAACCGCAATCTCCTCCTCAACGTGAACTCGTTCGCGAAGAGCAGCTTCGATCCCGCGAAGTTCGACCACTACGCGCCGTACCTGGTCGAGCGGCAGCGGATCGAGATGTGGCTGGTCGCCCGCGAGCCGATGGAGATCGACCTGGGCAAGCTCTCCGCCTCGCTGCGGCTGCGCAAGGGCGAGGGCATCCGCACCGAGATCTCCCGCCGCTTCCGCCGCGACGAGGTGCTGCGCCTGATCGACGCCTCCGGCTTCACCCCGGAGCGCTGGATCGAATCGCAGGACGGACGCTTCGGCCTCGCCCTCGGCATCGCCCGCGCCTCGCTGCGCGGGCTCTGAGGCTCACTTCCTGCAGTCGAGCAGGATCTTTCCCATCTGCCCCGACTCCTCGAGCAGCCGGTTCGCCTCCACCGCCTGCGAGAGCGGGAACACCTTGTCGATCACCGGGCGGATGCGGTGCTCGGCGACCAGCTTCACCATCGCCCGGAACTCGTCGTCCGTCCCCATCGTGGTCCCGCGCAGGTCGATCTGCTTGAAGAAGATCTTCGCCATGTCGAGCTTGCTGGGGGACAGCCGGGTCGCTCCATAGAGGACGATGCGGCCGGCGGGCGCGATCGCGGTGAGCAGGTTGTTCAGGCCGTCGCCGCCCGCGCCGTCGATCACCAGCGACGGAGGCCGTCCCGCCTGCGCCACCAGATCCTTCTCCCAGCCCTTGCTCTTGTAGTTCACGGCCGCGACCGCGCCCATCTCGCGCGCCTTCGCCAGCTTCTCCTCGCTGCTGGAGGTCACCGACACCTGCGCGCCGAGAGCCTTGGCGAAGAGCAGCGCGAGGGTGGCGACGCCGCCGCCGATCCCCGTCACCAGCACGTGCTCGCCGCGCTTCAGCCCGCCGCGGGTGGCCAGCGCGCGGTACGCGGTGATCCCCGCCACCGGAAGCGCCGCCGCGTCCTCGAACGAGATCTGCTCGGGCAACTCCACCACCATGGAGGCGGGAATCGCGATCTTCTCCGCCATGGTCCCTTGGCGCGGCATCCCCAGGATGAGGAAGTCCTTTCCCTGCGCCGCCGGATCGGGGCCCCACTTCTCGCACGGGATGATCACCGCGCGCTTGCCGGCGAGCTTCGCGTCAGCGCCAGGGCCGACGGACTCGACGATGCCGGAGCCGTCCGAGCCGAGCACGGCGGGAAGCTGGATCCGCGCGTACAGTCCCTGCCGGATCCACACGTCGCGGTGGTTCAGGCCGCAGTAGTGCAGGCGCACCGTCGCCTCGCCGGGACCGGGGACGGGATCGGGCAGATCGACGAGCTTCATCTCCTCGGGCGGCCCCTGCCGCTCACAGCGGACAGCGCGCATCACAGTGCTCCGGGATTGAGGACGAGCCGGAAGGCTGCTTCCACGCCCGCCACGGTTGGGTTGTCGTTCACGGGATCGAAGGCGGCGTACGTCCGCACCACCACGCCGATGCCCGCCGCCCGCGAGAACATCCAGTCGGCGCCCAGCCCCGTGCGCACGGCCAGCGAGTAGCCGAGCACAGCGCGGTTGGTGAGATCGACCATCGCGACTTCCAGATAGGGCGAGATGGGCGTGGCGTCCAGCGTCGCCTGCAGTCCGACGGCGAGCGATCCGATCCCGCCGCCCGGAGCTGCTCTCTGCCCGGCGTCGCCGAAGATCCAGAGCTGGTCCGTCATCCGGTAAGCGGCGCCCGCGGCGAGCCCGCCCCGCAGCCCGAGGTTCGTGGTGGGCTGGCCGACCAGGGCCTCCAGCCGGAGCTGGAGCTGGGGCGTCTGTGGCCGGAGCGGCGCCGCCGCGGCGGGAAACGCGACCAGGACGGCGGCGGCCAGGCGCACGGCGCACACCTTACACGGCGATTGACTTCAGGGGGGAGTTCCGCGAGAAAGGCCCGTCCTGCAGGAGGCAGTTCTTGGCGGAAAAGCTGGACCGCAAGCAGCTGAAGAGGCCCGACGAATTCCAGGTGGTCGCCGGCCGGGCGATGAGCTGGATGGTCGCGCACAAGGGCGTGTCGCTGGGAGTGGCGGGCGCCATCCTCGGGCTGGCGCTGCTGATCTGGGGCGTCTCGTTCTGGCGCAATTCGCGCGAGGCGAAGGCCGGCGTCGAGCTGGCGGAGGCGCTCGAGCTGCAGTCGCGGCCGATCGCGGCGGAAGGGCAAGCGCCGCCAGGGCAACCCGTTTTTGCCAGCGCGCAGGAGCGGGACAATGCGTTGATCACGGCGCTGGAGAAGGTTCGCGCCGATCACGGCGGCACCACCGCCGCACAGACCGCTCTCGCGGAGCTCGGGTTCTACAAGCTGAAGTCAGGGGATGCGGCGGGCGCGCAGAAGGATCTGCAGGACTACCTCGACCACGCGGGTGACCATCCGCTGCGGCCCTTCGCGCAGGAGTCGCTCGGATACGCGCTCGAGGCTCAGAAGAAGCTCGACGAGGCCAGGGCCGCTTTCGAGAAGCTCCGCACGATGGGGCTGCCCGCACGCGCTGACTACCAGGCGGCGCGGCTGGCCCTGGTCGAGGGGAAGCCGGACGCGAAGCAGCAGCTCGAGCGCGTCGCCAAGGAGTATCCGAAGGAGCTGGAAGTCGTGCGCGAGGCCAACGTGCGCGTCGAGCTCGCGTCGCTGCCGCCGGTGAACCCCGGCCAGGCGTCGCAGGCGAAGGTGGTGGCTCCGGCGAAAGCTCCGGCGGAGAAGAAGCCTCAAGGGAAGAAGCAGAAGTGATCCTGTTCGCGCTGCTCGCGTTCTCTTTCACCCCCCTCGCCCATGGGCCACGGCTGCCGGCCGTCGAGGGTCCGACCGATCCCCTGTTCTTCGTCGGCGAGATGCAGCGCATCGTGCCCCAGGAGAAGGTCCCGTTTTCGCCCACCGAGACCGCCACGCCGGTCCTCGACCCCGCGCAGACGCGCCTCTACATCGGCACCCGCGACGGCAAGGTCCGCTGCCGGTTCCGCGGCAGGACCGCCTGGGTCTTCCAGGCGCGGGGAGCCATCCTCGCCTCGCCGCTGGTCGAGGGCGAGACGCTCTACGTCCCCGGCGGCGACGGCGTCTTCTACGCGCTCAACCGCTTCACCGGGGCGGTGCGCTGGCAGGTGGACATCAACGAGGAGCTGACCACCTCGCCGACCGCGTCCGACGGGCGCCTCTTCGTGATGTCGAGCGAGCAGTCGGTGACGGCGCTGGACCAGAAGGACGGCAAGCGCCTGTGGAAGTTCCACCGCGACCCGCCCGGCGGGTTCACCATCCGCGGGGACGCGCAGCCGCGCGTCGCGCACGGCACCGTGTACGTCGCCTTCGCGGAAGGGACCGTCGCCGCGCTGCAACCGAAGGACGGCGTGGCGCGGTGGGTGCAGCAGGTGAGCGGGACGGGCGACTACCTCGACGTCGACTGGATCGACGCGCCCGAGGCCGACACCCGCATCTACGTGGCGAGCGCGAAGGCGGGAGTGGTCGCGCTGGATGCGCAGACCGGCGTCTCCGCCTGGACGTATCCGCTCCCCGGAGCGAACCACGTCACGGTGGAAGGTTCGCGCGTGATCGCCGGCGGGCGCGGACAGCTGGTGGCGCTCGAGCGGAGGAGCGGCGGGAAGCTCTGGTCGCTGCCGCTCGGGCCCGATCGCTACCCCACACAGCCCGTGACGATGCAGGGCGTGGTGCTGGTCTCGGAGGATCGCGGCGCCTTGATGGGTGTCGATCTCCTGACCGGAAGGGTGCGCAACGGCTTCGATCCCGGCAGCGGCTTCTCCCAGCCGGCGTTCGCGGTTCCCGGCGTCGCGTACATCGTCTCCAACGGCGGCGCGCTCTACTCGCTGGGGCTGCTCCCATGACGCCCCTCCGCCGCGTTCTGGTGGTCGCGGCGGTGATCGAGCGCAACGGCAAGGTGCTCGTCTCCCTGCGCCGGCCGAAGGGGGAGCGCGCCTCGCTCTGGGAATTCCCCGGGGGAAAGGTCGAGGCGGGCGAAGGCGAGCGGGCGGCGCTTGCGCGCGAGCTCCGCGAGGAGCTCGGTGTCCGGGCATCGATCGGCGAGGAGTACGCGCGCGTCGAGCACATCTACCCTGATCTTCAAGTCGAGCTGGCGCTCTACCGATGCGCGCTGCACGCGGGCGAGGAGCCGCAGCCTCTCGCCTGCGAGAAGGTTCGCTGGGTGTCGCGCCGCGATCTGCCCGGGCTTCCCTTCTGCGAGGCCGACGTTCCCTTGCTCACCCGGTTGGCCGAAGAAGAGCTGTCTCCTTGATCACCGCTTCGTTCCGCCACATCGGCGGGATCGGCCCTTTGCGCGAGCGGCAGCTCTGGTTCGCGGGCGTGCGGAGCTGGGCGGACGTCCCTGCCGCCGGCGAGGTGATCTCGCCGCGCCTCGATGGCCGGCTGCGCGAAGGCGTCGCGCTCTCCTTGCGCCGGCTCGCCGAGGGCGATCTCGAGTTCTTCGCGCGCGCGCTGCCGCAGACCGAGCACTGGAGGCTGCTCCCGCAAGCGATCGACGGCGCCGCCTTTCTCGACATCGAGGCCGCGGGTGACAAGGTCACCGTCGCCGGCGTGCTGGACGGCGAAGGGCTGACGAGCTTTCGCGGGGACCTGCGCGGGTTCCGGGAACGGGCGCGGAGGTGGCGCGCGCTGGTCACCTTCAACGGAACTGCGTTCGACCTGCCGATCCTGCGGCGCGTGCTCCCGGACTGGACGCCGCCGGCGGTGCACGTCGATCTCCGGCACGTCTACCAGCGCCTGCGCGAGAGAGGCGGCTTGAAGGAGCTGGAGCCGCGGGCGGGGTTCTTCCGGCCGCCGCACCTCGCCGCCCTGCGCGGAGCGGACGCGGTGGCGCTGTGGAACGCGCAAGTGCGCGGCGATGCCGGCGCGCTGCGGCGGCTCGTCGAATACAACCTCTACGACGTCTTCCATCTCCGTCCGCTGGCGGAGCTCGGCTACAACCGCCTGCTGGCCCGGACCCGGATGCCGGCGCAGCCGCTGCCGGTGACCGATCGCGGGGCCATGCTCTACGACGTCTCGCGCGCCGTCGCCGCGGCCTGCCCCTGACCCCTACGCCGCCCGGTCGGACGCGAGGGACGGCGTGCCCGCGGCGCGGAAGTCGCGCTCGTAGATCCGCATCATCGCCAGGAAGAAGGCCACGATCAGCGGGCCGAGCAGGATGCCGAGGAGGCCGAACATCGCCAGGCCTCCGAGCAGGGAGAGGAAGATCAGGCCGGTGTGCATCTGCACCTGGCCGCGCATGAGAAGCGGCTTGCCGACCTGCTCCGCGCCGACCACCACCACGAAGCAGAAGAGCGCGAGAGCGACCGAGACGAACGGGCGTCCGCCGATCCAGAGCGAGACCGCGGCCGGCGCCCAGACCAGGCTGGTTCCCACCCCGGGGACGAAGGACACCATCGCCGTGAGGAGCCCGAAGAACGCGGCGTGCGGGATGCCGGCGAAGAAATATCCGGCTCCCGCAGTGAGCCCCTGGAACACCGCGGTCGCGAGGATGCCGAACACGGTCGCGCGGGTGACCTTGCGCATCTCCGCGGTCAGCTCTTCCGTCTGGCGCGCGTTGAGCGGCGAGACGCGCCAGGCCCACTGCACGACGCGCGCGCCGTCGAGCAGGAGGAAGTAGAGCGCGATCAGCATGATCACCGTGGCGAGGACGGCGCGGCTGCCGCTGGCGACGATCTCCGGCACCGCGCCCTGCACGATCTCCACCACCTTCGCCGCGGCGTCGAAGAGCTGCTCCTGGCTGAGGTGGAGCAGGTCGAGCATCCGCGAGACGCGCACCGGCAGCTCCGCGCCGCGCAGCTCGGCCACCGAGCTCACCCCGAGGGTCTCGCGCAGGTAGGAGAGGCCCGCGACCGACTCGCGGGTGACGAACCCCACCAGCGCCGCGAACGGAGCGACGATCAGCACCAGCACCGCGAGCGTCATCAGGGCGCTGGCGAGGGTCCGTCTTCCCCGCAGCGCGACCGTCAGGCGCTCCAGCGGATCGTGCAGCACCGCGGCGAACACCAGGGCGAGGAAGAGCGGGGTGCGGAAAGGAAAGGCGACGTACAGGAGCAGGCCGGTGGCCAGCAGCAGGAGCGCGATGAATGGGCGGGAGGGCCCGGTCACCACTTCAGTGTATCAGGACCTTGGCTCCGGCAGCTGGCCGGCTTGCCGTGCACCTTCGGTCCACTCCCGCGGGCGCACCAGCATCAACAGC
>DASREU010000200.1:0-4765 GCA_035651935.1 Myxococcales bacterium
GGCGATGTCGACGGACACGCCGAGGGAACAGAACCCGTGCGCATCCGGCGGGCTGACGTTGATCAGCGCCGCGTCGAGCGGGATGTCGCCACGGGTGAAGAGCCGCGGGATGTCGGAGAGGAACACGGGAACGTACTCCGCCCGCCCTTCCCGGATGGCGGTGCGCGCACTGCCGCCGATGAACACCGCCACGTGCCGGAAACTCTGCGCGAGGTCGGGGACGAGATGGGGAGCGGGGCCTTCGGCGTGAAGGTGGTGGATGCGGACGTCGCGCAGGTCCGGCGCGCGCGCGACCAGGGCGTCGAGGAGTACGGAGGGAGTGGCGGCGCCGGCGTGGAGAAAGAGCGACTGGCCCGAGCGGATGCCGGCCACCGCCTCGGCGGGAGTCACGATGCGCATCCCGTGCCCCTAGCATGCTCCGGGGCGATTCGCACCCGACACCGAGCGCGGCGAGCGACCTGGCAGGGATGGAGCGCCGGCCCGTTTCAGGCCGGCGCCCAGTTCGGTGCTACCTGCCGTTCTTCTGCCAGCGGGCGTCCTTCGGATCGAAGACGATCGGGCGCAGGTAGTCATTCGGATCCACCAGCCACATCAGCTCCGGCCGTTGGCCCTGCGGGATCCCCATCGCGTCCTGCTCCCGCAAGTACAGCGTCTTCCACTCGAGCGACGAGCCCTCGACGGCGACGGCGGTCACGTGGTTCGGGATGAAGACCAGCGGCGCGGCGTGGGTGTTGTAGTCGACGATGTCCCTCTCGCCGTTGATCCCGAATCCCAGGCTGACGACGGAGCCGATCTCCACGTCCGTTGGACGCAGCGACTCGATGACGCTCGCGACCTTCTTCCCCACCGCAGGACCAAAGCAGCCCTGTGCGTTCTGTCCCGGCTGCGAGGGCGTCGGAGGATTCGTGTTCGGCACGTTGTTGGGCAGAGCGCAGCCTTCCCGCAGCGCGCCGCTGGTGTTGTGCCAGTCGAAGGTGAAGCTGTTCCCGCCGCGAACCACGAAATGGTAGTAGATGCTGATCGGACCACCGAAGCCCGCCCGTGAGGTGCTGATGTTCAGCACGCTCGACAAGGGCGTGCCTGCATCCAGCGGGAAGAGCGCTGCTTCCCGCGGATTCGCCACGTTGCACGGCGAGACGCCGCCGTCCGGCTGATTGGGCGGGCAGGGGCCGCCGTCCGTCGGAGCAGAGTTCATGATCACCGGCGGGAAGCTCGTGTCCTGCGGCGCGGTGTTGGTGGAGTGGAGGTGCTTGAATGCGGTGATCGTCGCGACCGGATTGAGCTGCCCGAGCGTGACCACCTCGTCACCCGGGAGCGAGCCGCGAGAGGTGACCCCGAAGCAGTTGACGGTCGAACCGTTGCCGAAGATCTTCGCCGCGTCGAGCTGCATGTTGTCGCACGTCTCCGGCGAAGCGTAGATCGTCGCGCCGGTCTTGCCCGCGATGTACGCGGCGTTGTCGGCGTGATCGAAATGTCCGTGGCCGATGAAGATCGCCTCGGGCTGAAGATCGACGAGGTCGTCGATCACCAGCGGCGTCCGCCCGGGCTGCACCTGGAGCCGGGTGACGAACGTGTCGAGCAGGATCACCCGTCCCAGCACCGACGCCGCGAAAGAGGCGTTCGTGATCCACGAGAAGATCACCTTGTCGGTGCGCACGTCTCCGGATGTCGCGTCCACGTTCTCGGGGCCGAAGACCTTCTGCCGCGCCGCGATCAGTGCGGGATTTCCGCGCTTCGGGCCGCCATCCGCCTGGTCCTGCGCCGCCGAATCGGCGCGTTCCCCCTGCTCGCTCGTCCCCGCGAATGCGCGAATCCCGCCGACCGTGAAGATCAGAGCCACTCCCGCAGCACCTACCCACGTCCGCATATCCGTCACTCCCGTTGTAGGTCGTTCGATGCAGCCGCTGCCGACTGCCCGGCTTCGCAAGAAGCCGGGACATCTCTGATCGTGAGAAGGCGCCGCCGTTTCAATCCGCCCTCCGCCGCAGCTGGAGGCCGGCCGGCGCATCAGGCGGATGTCTCGCGGTGGGGCGAGCGCGTCGCTGTGCTCAGCGACGCCGGAGCAGGCGTTCGATCAGGAAGCGGCGGTAGGGCGCGTTGGCGCACTCCTGGTTGCACGCCCCGAGATCCTCGAGCCTGCTGCAGTGGTCTTCACATTCAGCGGTTCCGTGAAGGAGCGGCGCCGTGGTGGGACCGACGAGCTCGGCGAAGAGCTGGACGTGCGTGGTGAACGTCGTCCCGCAGGTGCGCGGCACGTGGTTGAAGAAGTAGAACGTCTTCGCCGGCTCGTCCCTGAACGAAGGCGAGTGAAGCATGCCGATCGGCGCGATTGCGGGACTGCGGATCAGATCGCTCCGGCTGAAGCGTTCGCGGCAGAGCGGACAATCCTTCACGCACTTCTTGTGGCCACCGGGCATGGCCTCCCATTCAGCGCATGCAATGCGGCTGCGGTGAAGGGGTGCGACGATCGACCGCGGTGGTCCCTTCTGGTTCGCCAGGGTGAATCGGCGCAGGGGCGGCGTCTTTGTAGGCGCTGGTCGCCCCGAACCGCTGCTCGCAGAAGAGAGTTCCTGGCTACGGCTCGAAGCTGCTCGGGTTCGTCGGCGCTCGGGCTCGAGATGAATAGATCACCACGTGAGGAGGAACAGATGGATCGACGACCGCCTCCGCTGGCGAACATCATCACGCTTGGCGTCAGGAGCTTCGAGGCACAACGAGACTTCTACCGGCGACTCGGTTGGCGACAAGCGTTCGACTCGGACGACTTCGCGGTCTTCGAGTTGCGTGGGGCGCTGCTGGCGCTCTTCCCCATCGACAAGCTCGCCGCCGATAGCCACGCCCAGCCGGAGCCAGGCCGCGGCGGGATCCGGTTCAGCATCATCATCAGCGTCGACAAACCGGAGGACGTCGACGATCTGGCCGCTCGCGTCCGCCAGGCGGGCGGAAGGCTGACGAAGGAACCAGTCGATTCCGAGTTCTTCGTCGGCCGCCACGCCTACTTCGCGGACCCGGAAAACAACTTCTGGGAGATCGCCTGCGCTCCTGCAGACAACCCGGTCGTCGTTGCTTCGCGTCGCGCCGCGGGGATGCCGGTGCGAATGAAGCGGGCCAGGTCCGGCGCGAAAGCCGAGAAGAAGTGAGCGAGGAGATTCGGTTCAGACGGCTGCGAAGCCGATGTCAGTGACCGGGCTCTTCGAGGAAGAGCTGCACCTCACGGAAGAGCTCCATCCGGTTCTTCTCCATCATCACGGTGTGCGTGCCTTCGCCGATCTCGACCAGTCGCTTCCATCGCGCGTTGACCAGCTTCTCGAAGACGGCCTTCGCCATGTACGTCGGGAGATCCTGATCCCATTCCGCGTGCATCAGCAGCGTAGGCGCGCGGATCTGGCCGGGATCGTAGAGCGGCTTTCCCTCCCCCCAGAACTCCTTGATGTCCGCGATCACGCCGTTCGGCGCCCGGAGCGTCTTCGGGTTCGTCTGCGATCCGACGGGGTCGGTCGCGAAGGTCGCGTCAGCCCACTGCTCGAACCAGCCCGCCGGGATGAGATCCTTCTTCTTGTCCTCGGCAACGCCCTTCAGCCAGCGGTCCCGCGTGGCCTGGATCGAGACGGTCCGGTAGGCGCCTTGTCCGGAGATGAGCGCCGGCGTCGAGGGCACCCATTGCGGCGCGTAGAGGACGAGGCGCTCGACCTTGTCCGGATTCGCCGCCGCGAACGCTCCCATGATCGACGTCCCCCAGGACCAGCCCATCAGGTCGAGCTTCGCGATGCCGCGCTTCTGGAGGATGAACCCCACCGCCGAGGAGACGGCGCGCACGGCCGCGTCGGTGCGGACGAGCGGCGGGTTCTTCTCCGGTGGCTCGCTCATCTCCGGCGGGCGCGTCGAGCGCCCGTAGCCGGGCAGGTCGACGAGCCAGACGTCGAAGCCGTGCTGGGCGATGAAGTCCATCCACGAGGTGCCGCCGAGCGGAAGATCGAAGCTGGTCTCCGCCGGGTAGGTCGCGCCGTGGACGAACAGCAGGACGTGATCGGAGGGGAACCGGGCCATGCCGTCGGGGTGCTTGTTGCGCAGGTACAGCTCGATGCCCGCGTCTTGCGACGGAATGCGGTGCTCCTCCATCACGATCCGCGCTGCGGACTGATCACGCGGCACCGAACCTCCGGTTGCACAGGCGAGGGAGAATGCAGCCGCAGCGAACGACCCGACGCGTCGCATGTGGACCTCTCTTCGTCGTGGACCAGAGCGCAGGGCGCCCTCGCCCGCCCGCGGACGTTACGCCCGCCGGAATCGGTCGTCTAGCGCAGGCGCGCGCGGTGCGAGGCCGGCAAAAGTCTGTGCATCGGGTCCGCTTCCAGAGTACAAACCGCGGCGGTAGCGCTTCCGGATCTGGTGACTGGCCCGGTCTTCAAAACCGGTGGCGGGCGCTGAGAGGCGTCCTCGGTGGGTTCGATTCCCATGCGCTACCGCCACCACAAACCTGAACGCGAGCGCGGTGGTGTTCCAAGGCGCGGCTCCGGCGGGTCCGGTCTCCACGGTTTGCGGTTCTCATCTGTTGGCGCTGGCGCGCCTGTCCGCCCAGGGCGAATTGACCCGTGGCTGGGTGATACTCTTGGCAGCATCCGGACGGTGAGTGAATTTGAGATGCTCCTGGCCAGAGAGGAGCATGGCATGCGTCTATTCATCTTGGGTGCGACCGGACATACCGGCAGGCAGTTGACGGACCTGGCGCTAAAAAAGGGCCACTCAGTGACCGTTTTCGTGCGTT
>DASREU010000201.1:0-4748 GCA_035651935.1 Myxococcales bacterium
CGGGTTCTTCTCCGCACCCTCGGAGGAAGCGCCGGGCTTCTTCGCCCCGCGGACGTCCGTGGCCAGCGCGCGCAGCTCCACTTCCACCGAGTTGTCGGGGAGCGTGATCTCCGGCTGCGCCTCCGGCGCTCCGAGCTGCCGGAGCAGCGAGCGCAGCCGCTCGTGGCGATCGCCGTCCACGTCGGTGAACTGCAGGCCGAGGCCCGGGATCCGGCGGCCCTGGCCCGCCAGCGCGTCCACGCGGCTGGTGACGCGGGCGGTGAGGGTGAGCTGCTTCTTCCATCCGGGCTTCACCAGGAGGAGCGAGACGTTGGTGCCCACCTCTTCGAGCCGATCGGTCCGCAGGAACAGCCCGCCGAGCGAGATGTTCTCCACCACGCACTGCACGCCGCCGCGATCGCTGCGCAGATGCGCGGCGAGGCCTTGGGCGCGGACGCGGGGATAGCGGCGCCGATTCGGTTCCACGCCGCAACTCTAGCCGTTTCCGCGCCTGCCGCCGAGAGAAGGGGCGTTGCCGCTGCGTCCGCTCCATGCTACGGCCCGCGTCCATGAGCGAAATCGTCGACGTCCACGCGAGAGAGATCCTCGACAGCCGTGGCAATCCCACCCTCGAATGCGAGCTGACCGTCGCTTCCGGCGCGGTGGGGCGCGCGGCGGTCCCTTCCGGCGCCAGCACCGGCGAGCACGAGGCGCACGAGCTGCGCGACGGCGACAAGAACCGGTACGGCGGCAAGGGTGTGCGCACGGCGCTGGAGAACGTCCGCAGCCGCATCGCCCCCCGGGTGCTGGGCATGGACGCGAGGGACCAGGAAGGTCTGGACCGGCTGATGGTCGAGCTCGACGGGACCCCGACGCGCAAGTCGCTGGGCGCGAATGCCATCCTCGGGGTCTCGCTGGCGGCGGCGCGGGCCGCGGCCTCCAGCTCGGGCACTCCGCTCTACCGGTACCTCGGCGGCGTGAACGCGCGCACCCTGCCGGTGCCGATGATGAACATCCTCAACGGCGGCGCGCACGCGGACTCGAACGTCGACATCCAGGAGTTCATGGTGGTGCCCTGGGGCGCTCCCACCTTTGCCGAGGCCCTGCGCATGGGCGCGGAGGTGTTCCACGCGCTCAAGGGCGTGCTCAAGGGCCGCGGTTACTTCACCGGCGTCGGCGACGAGGGCGGTTTCGCTCCCAGCCTGAAGTCGAACCGCGAGGCGCTGGAGGTGATCGCGGAGGCGATCGGGAAGGCGAACTACAAGCTCGGCGCCGACGTCGTGCTCGCGCTCGACTGCGCCGCGAGCGAGTTCTACCAGGGCGACAAGTACGTGCTGGAAGGCGAGGGAAAGACGCTGGACCGGGCGCAGCTGGCAGAACTTTACGCCGGGTGGGCGAAGGACTTCCCCATCGTGTCGATCGAGGACGGATACGACGAGAACGACTGGGAAGGGTGGAAGCTGCTCACCGACCGCCTGGGAGGATCGGTGCAGCTGGTGGGCGACGACCTGTTCGTCACCAACGTCGAGCGGCTGCGGCGCGGCATCGCCCAGGGCGTCGCCAACGCGGTGCTGATCAAGGTGAACCAGATCGGCACGCTGACGGAGACGATGGACTGTGTGCGCCTGGCGCACTTCAACGGATACCGGAGCATCATCAGCCACCGCTCGGGAGAGACGGAGGACGTGTTCATCGCCGACCTGGCGGTGGCGTGCGACTGCGGGATGATCAAGACGGGATCGGCCAGCCGCAGCGATCGGGTGGCGAAATACAACCAGCTCCTCCGCATCGAGGAGGAGCTGGGATTGTCGGCGCGGTATGCGGGGAAGACCGCCTTCCCCCTGGCGAAGAAGTAGGCGCTTCTCCGCCGGACGAGGCCTCTGCTACCCGGTCTCGGCGACGGCCATCCGGTCGTCCTCGGGGAAGAGCTCGTCCATCAGCTCGCCCAGCTCGGACTCGAGCTTCGCCTTGGCGCGGATCTCGAGCTGACGCGCGCGCTCGCGGGAGAAGCCGAAGTGCTCGCCGAGCTCCTTCAGCGTCATCGGCTTGTCGTTCATGATCCGCTGCTCGATGATGTAGCGCTCGCGCGGGTCGAGCCGGCTGAGGGCCTCCAGCACGCGCTCCTGCACGATGTGGCGCTCCTCCTGGTCGGCGATCTCGGCATCGGGGAGATCGGCGCCGTCCTGCACGAAGTCGACGTGCGACGAGCCGCCGTCCTCGCCCATCGGGGCGTCCAGCGAGAGGTCGCGCCCTTCCATCCGCTGCTGCATCTCCAGCACTTCGCCGGGCTTCACGCGCAGCTTCTTGGCGATGGCCCCTTCGCTCGCCTTCTGCATGTCGCCGGTCGCGCCGTCGAACCGCTCCAGCTCGCGGCGGGTCCGCGCCAGGGAGAAGAAGAGCTTCCGCTGCGCCTGGGTGGTCCCGAGCTTCACCAGGCTCCAGCTCTTGAGGATGTAGTTCTGGATGAAGGCGCGGATCCACCACACCGCGTACGAGATCAGGCGGATGCCCTTGTCGGCATCGAACTTCTGCACCGCCTTCATCAGGCCGATGTTCCCTTCCTGGATCAGGTCGGCCATCTTGATCCCGTAGCTGCGGTATTCGTACGCGACCTTGACGACGAAGCGCAGGTTCGAAGTGACGAGCTTGTGCGCGGCGTCCAGATCGGCGCTCTTCGCATAGAGGCGGGCAAGACGCTGCTCTTCGTCGACGGTGAGGAGTGGATACTTGTTGATCTCCGCCAGGTACATGGCGAGCGAGCCGGTGCTCGACGGCAGGGCAGACGGTTGCATGGTTCCTCCGGGGTTTTCGAAATGCTGCCGTTGCCTTGAGCAAGCGCGGTGCCAGCCTGCGTAACGCCACGCTTCACAGGGACTTGACGAACCGGTCCGCGATGGACGTGGCAAAAGCTGTAAGATCTTCACGCCTGCTCGTCCGACGCGCCGGTAACTCTTGAGCAGCCGTCCGCTTGCGCACTCTTGTGGCTGCGCTTACGTTCGGCCGATGCCGGGACCGGGCAAGCGCGGGAAGTACCTCGGTTTCGTCGCGCACGAGATCAAGAACCCGCTGGCGACGGCGCTCTGGTCCTGCGATCTGCTGAAGAGGATGGGGCCGGCGGATCGCGGCGGCGAGCGCGCGGAGAAGATGATCGACGTCTCCCTGCGCGCGCTGCGGCGCATGCGCCGTCTGATCGACGACTACTTCACCATCGAACGTCTGCTGGAGCACGGATACGATCTGAGGCGCGACCGGGTCGCGCTGCGCGATCTCGTCGAGACGGCGGTGCGCGCTCTCGCCGAGAAGGACGCCTTCGTCACCGACGGGTGGGTGGTGGAGGTCGACGACGCCGCGACCACCGGCGATGCCGACATGCTCCGCAGGGCGGTGCGGCTGTCGCTCGAGCACATGGCGCGCGCCTCGCCCACGCCGCGGCTCTCCATCGCCGTCCGGCCCGACGGCGAGCACATCACGCTCTGCATCCGCGCGGAGACCTGTCCGACGCCGTTGATCCCGCCCGAGCCCGAGGAGCGGCCCACCGGCGATCCGACGGGGGCCGTCCTCGGATTCGCTCTGGCCTCGCGGATCCTCGAGGCCCACGGAGGACGCATCGAGGAGCGCGAGGGCGGCCTCTGGCTCTCGTTTCCGGAGGCCGCCTGAGTCCTCGCTACTTGTCGTCCTTGTCGCGGTCGAGATCGTCGAGCTTGTCCTTGATGCCTTCGCGGAGATTTCCCGCCGCGTCCTTCACCTTGCCCTTGATCTGATCCAGCTTGCCTTCGCCCTCCATCTGGCGATCGCCGGTGGCGACTCCCACGGTCTCCTTCACACGGCCCTTGAGGTTGTCCAGCCCGCCTTCGAGGTTCTTCTTGTCCATTCGCGCTGCCTCCTGGCGAGTACGGTGATCACCGCACGGGGACGCGCCGAGCCTCGGCCTAGCGGGCGGCGACCTGCTCGGGGTCGATCAACACCGCCCGGTAGGCGGCCAGCACGTTCTTCGGGTACGCCTCCAGCCGGCGCCAGGACCGGCTTCCGCGGCGCAGGGCGCGGGCGACGCGCGGCCCGGCGTTGTACGCGATCAGCGCGCGGGTCAGGTCGCCGTCGAACCGATCCATCAGCTGCGCCAGGTACCTGGTTCCGAGCTCGATGTTGAGCACGGGATTGAACAGGTGCGCGGGCCGGATCTTCGTGGACCCGGATCCCTTCTCCAGGAGCGAGCGCGCGGTGGGCGGCATCAGCTGCATCAGCCCGCAGGCGCCCACGCTGGAGACGGCGAAAGGATCGAAGCGCGACTCGACGTGGATCACCGAAGCGACCAGCGCGGGATCGAGCCCGTGCCGGCGCGATTCGCGCACGATCGCGGCCAGAACGCGCCTGCGGTCGTCGCCCCAGATCGCCGTCGAGTCCTTCATGAACCGCGAGACTCCGAGCCGGTCCGCTTCGCGCGCGTCGGCGAGCTCCTGCTCGGCGCCGGTGGCCGAGAGCGCCTGGATGCGCGCCGTCGCCGCCGCGAGGTCGTGCTCGGCGCGTCGCGCGCGGTCCTGCGCGGCGCGCGCGACCTCGACCGCTGCGGCGGCGGTATAGGCGAGATCGGCGGCGCGGTCGCCGGGATCGGGCTGCTTCAGGAGCCCGATCGCCGCTCCGGCTCCGCTCGCTCCCGCCGCGAACATCAGCAACAACGCCAGCGAACGACGCCGGCTGGCCGCCGCTCGACGGCCAGCCGGCTCGTCCCCCCCGGCTGCCAGAGCCGAGCCCCCCGCCCCCCACGTCAAAGC
>DASREU010000202.1:0-8347 GCA_035651935.1 Myxococcales bacterium
CTTCTCCAGCCCGAGCAACCCGACCGGAGCGGTGTGGTCGCTGGAGGTGATCCGCGCGGTGGCGGGCGTGCTGGAGAAGTACCCGCGCGTCACCATCCTCTCCGACGACATCTACGACAAGCTGGTCTACGGGGGGAAGAAGGTCACCAACATCCTGCAGGTGGCGCCGCAGCTTCGGGAACGGACGGTGCTGATCAACGGCTGCTCGAAGGCGTACGCCATGACCGGCCTCCGCCTCGGCTGGGCCTGCGGACCCGCCGCCATCATCGCGGGGATGAACAAGGTCCAGGACGCCAGCACCTCGAATCCCAGCTCGCTCTCGCAGCACGCCGCGGTCGCCGCGCTCCGCGGGCCGCAGGAGCCGCTCGAGGCCATGCGGGTGCAGTTCGAGAAGCGCCGCATCCTCATGACGGAGCTCCTGGAGAAGGTGCCCGGCGTCCACGCGCACGTGCCCGACGGCGCCTACTACGTCTTCGCGGACTTCTCCCAGCTCCTCTCGAAGAAGTACCGGGGCGAGGCCGTGGCCACCACGCAGCGCCTCGCCGAGCTCTTGCTGGAGGAGTTCGGCGTGGCCGCCGTCCCCGGCAGCGCGTTCGGGCGGGAAGGATACCTGCGGCTCTCGTTCGCCATCTCCGAAGCGGACATCCGCAAGGCGATGGAGCGCGTCGCGCGCTGCGCCTCCACGCTCGAGTGAACGCCGGGCGGGCGTGGATCGCGATCCGCGCCGTCCGCGTGCTAAGAGGGCGCCGGAGCTCCGCTCCTGGAGGCACACATGACCAGACTGCTTCGTGCCATCGCTCTCGCGGTGGCGCTCTTGTTTGCCGCTCCCTCGCTCTCGTTCGCCAAGTCGCAGCCCGCGGACAAGAAGGCCTCGGCGAAGAAGGCGGAGAAGGTCGACCTCAACACCGCCACCGAGGACGAGCTGAAAGCCCTGCCCGGCGTGGGTGACGCCTACTCGAAGAAGATCATCGAGGGCCGGCCCTACAAGGCCAAGGACGAGCTGGTGGAGAAGAAGATCGTTCCGAAGGCGACGTATGCGAAGATCAAGGACAAGGTCATCGCGCACCAGGTGAAGTGAGGCGGTTCCTCGGCGAGCTGCGGCGGCGCGGCGTCCTCGGCGCGCTCGCCGCGTACGCGGTGGCGGCGGCCGGCGTCCTGCAGCTCGCGGACATCGTCGTCCACAACCTGGACCTGCCCGCGTGGACGGTGCGGGGGCTGATCTGGGTGGCGGTGCTCGGCTTCGCCGCGACCTTCGTCGTCTCCTGGTTCTACGATCTCACCCGCCGCGGCTTCGTCCGCACCCAGGCGCCCGGCGCGCGCGCGGCCACTCCAGCCACGCCGCGGCCGCCCACCGTGCCCACGCCGCAGCCGCCGGCGCTCCCGGAGGAGCTCGAGCCCGGAGCGCTGCTGGCTGGCCGCTACCGGCTCGAGCGCGAGCTGGGAAAGGGAGGGATGGGACGGGTGCTCGTCGCGCGCGACGAGAAGCTCGACCGGCGCGTCGCGGTGAAGGTGGTCACCGGGGCGCACGATCCCGTGCGCGTCCGCCGGTTCGAGCAGGAGGCGCGCACCGCCGGCTCGCTGGAGCACCCGAACGTGCTCGCGGTCTACGATCTCGGCGAGCACGGGGGCGTCCCGTTCCTCGTCACCGAGCTGCTGGCCGGGCACACCTTGCGCACCGTGATCGACGGTCCGCCGCTGCCGCCCGCGCAGGTGCAGGGCCTCTTCCTCCAGCTCGCACAGGGTCTGGCGGCGGCGCACGGGCGCGGGATCGTGCACCGCGATCTGAAGCCCGAGAACCTCTTCCTCACCGACGACGGCCGGCTGAAGATCCTCGACTTCGGCCTGGCGCGGCTGACCGGTGACGAGCAGGGGCCGGGCCTCACCCTGACCGGCGCCGTCTTCGGCAGCCCCGGATACCTTTCGCCGGAGCAGGCGCGCGGCGAGAAGGCGGGGCCGCCCAGCGACATCTTCTCGGCCGGCGCGGTGATCTACGAGATGCTCACCGGAAAGCGCGCATTTCCCGGCGCCTCGCTGATCGAGGCAGGCCACGCGGCGCTGACGCTCCAACCGGCCCGGCTGCCGCCGTCGGTGCCGTTCCCGCTCGCGTCGGTGGTGCTGCGGTCGCTGGAGAAGGACCCTGCGCGGCGGTATCGGAACGGAGGCGAGCTGGTGCAGGCGCTCTCGGTTCTCGAGCCTGCCGCGCCGGTGACCCTGCCGCCGCGCCCGAAGAGCTGGCGGCGCTCGACTTCGTTGATGGTGGCGCTCGCCATGCTGGCGATCGGGGCCGCGCTCGCGTCGGGCGCGCGGGTGCTGCGTTCGACGCGCGGCCAGGCGCGGGCGCGCGAGCCGCGCCAGGTGCAGGTCCCGCCGATCCCCGTCCCGCCCGTTCCGCCACCGGAGCCCGGCGTCGTTCCCGGGATCCCCGGCCCGGATGCGAAGAAGCTGGCGCGCGACATCGAGGCGCAGGTCCGCAGCTCGGTTCCCCGGGCGGGGACGCTCGGGCTGATCGTCGGCGCCCGCGCGCTGGAGCGAACCAACCGCGCCGATCGGGCGGAGGAGATCCTCCGCCGCTCGCGGGATCCGATCGCCCGGCTCGAGCTCTTCCTCCTCCAGCGCAAGCGCGGCCAGGGAACGCAGGCGGTGAACGAGCTGCGCGCGTTCGCGCGGTCGATGCCGGACGGCGACTGGCCCGCGCCGCTCGTGCACGCGTACCTCGGCGAGGCGAAGGATGCGCAGGTGATCGCGGCGGCCGAGGACTCCGACGATCGATGCGACGCCTGGTACTACCTCGGGCGCCTGCATGCGGCGCAGGACCGGGCGCTGGCGGAGAAGCAGCTGCAGAAAGCGAGCGCGGAGGACTGCGATCAGTCGGAGTTCGCCGGCGAAGAGCTGCGCGCTCTTCAGAGCCGGTGAATCTGCATCATCGAGGCGCCGAACGTCGGCCGATTCGGCGGGACGGCGCTGGCGATGACGATCGCCTCGCCGCGCATCGCCTCTCCCGCGCCGACCAGCGTCTGCGCGATGTTGCCGATCATCTCGTCGGTGGTCTCGAACGGCTTGCGCACCCGGCGGGCGGTCACGCCCCAGTAGAGCGACATCCGCTGGTATGCGGTGTCGCTGGCGGTGAAGGCGACGATGCGGGCCTGGGGCCGGTAGCTGGCGATCTGCCGCGCCGTCTCGCCCGTGCGCGTGTACACGCAGATGGTGCCGATCCCCAGCTGCTGCGCCGCCGCGGCGCAGGCCCGCGCCACCGCGGTGGCGAAGGTGCTCTCGCCGCGGTTCAACGTCGGGTCCGGCAAGGCCTGGTAGCGCGCGCTGCGCTCGACCTCCTCGACGATCGCGGCCATGGTCTTCACCGCTTCCACGGGGTACGCGCCGGTGGCGGTCTCCGCGGAGAGCATCACCGAGTCGGCTCCGTCGAGCACCGCGTTCGCCACGTCGCTGACCTCGGCGCGGGTGGGCTGGGAGGAGACGATCATGCTCTCCAGCATCTGGGTGGCGACGATGGCGATCTTCCCGTAGTAGTTGGTCCGCTCGATGGCGGTCTTCTGGATCAGCGGGACCCGCTCGAGCGGCATCTCCACCCCCAGGTCCCCGCGGGCGATCATCACCGCGTCCGCGAGCTGGGCGATCTCGTCGATGCGGTCCACCGCCTGCGGCTTCTCCAGCTTGGCGATCACCGGCGTGGTCGGCGCGTACCGCTTGATCAGCCGGATGTCGTCGGCGTTGCGCACGAAGCTGAGCGCGACGTAGTCGACCCCGTGCTCCAGTCCGAACTTGAGATCCTCGATGTCCTTCGGGGTGAGGACCGGGATGGAGACCGGCGTGCCCGGCAGGTTGATCCCCTTGTGGTCGGAGACGATGCCGCCGACGTTCACCCGGCACTTCACCTCCTTGCCGGAGACGGCGATCACCTCCAGGCGGATGGCGCCGTCGTTGATCAGCACCGGATCGCCGATCGAGACGTCCTCCGGCAGGCCTTCGTACGAGCAGGAGAACCGCTGGGCCGTTCCCGTCACCGCCTGGTCGACGGTGATGGTCACCTCCGCGCCGGCTTCGAGGCGCGCCTTCCCGCCCTCGATCTTGCCGACGCGGATCTTCGGGCCCTGCAGGTCGAGCAGCAGCGCCACGGGGCGCCCGGCGCTCTCGGCCGCTTTCCGCACGGCGTGGATGGCGCGGAGGTGATCGTCGTGCGTGCCGTGCGAGAGGTTGAGGCGCGCCACGTCCATGCCGGCCTCGACCAGCCTGCCGAGGGTCGGCTCTTCGCGGGACGCCGGCCCCATCGTGCAGATGATCTTCGCCTTGCGCATGCGTGGGCCGGAGCGTAGGGCGCAACAACCGCGCCTGCAAGAGACGATTTCGGCGGACTTTGGCCTCGGCCGGCGCGCCCTGATCCACCGGGAAACGTCGAGCGCCAAGCCGAGCGGAGCGCCAGGGGAGCGAGCAGCGGAAGCAGGGCCGAAGCTGCGTCGAGCGTCGCAGCGACGATGCCGCACGCGCAGACCGGCGATCGGCGTTCGCGGAATCCGGACGCTCCGGTCGCGGCACTAGATGCCCAGGACCTCGGACGGTCCGTTCTCGCTCCGCACCTGGTGCGCGGGCTCTCCGCGCAGCTCATCGGGGGAGACGCCGGCCTCGTCCAGGAGCTCGCGCGCGGCGACGATCGCCGCTCCCGCCTGCAGCGCGAGGGAGATCGCCTCGCCCGCGCTCGCCTCCACCCGGACCTCGCCTGCGCCGCTTCCCAGCGAAAGGTGCCCGCGGAAACGGCGCAGCGAGACGGCGTCGTCGATCGACGCCCGCAGCACGCGGCCGCCCAGCGCTTCCACGGCCGCGGCGCCGACCCCCGTTCCGCCGCGCAGCGCATCGTCGATCAGCGCCGCCTCCGCGTGCGTCACGGGTACGGCGAGGCGCCGCGATCCGTTCTTCTCGATCAGGACCACCAGGCTCTGGCCGCCGCGCACGCGGACGATGCCGGAGGTGGTCATCGCCACCGGCTCGTCTGCGGGAGCCTGGGAAAGCATGCGGAGCGCGGCACCGGTCGCGCAGGCCGCCAGGACCAGGATCACGAATGCCGTTCTCGTCGCGGAACCCGGCGCCACGCGCTGCCCCCTTCTTCAAGGTAGCGAGCGCCGCCGCGCCGGGGAGTCCCTGTCTCCTCACAGGCGAGCTGGCGCTCGCCCGTCGAGGATCACTCCATCTCGGCGACCTCTTCCTCTTCGTCCTCGTCGCCTTCCTCGTCCTCGCTGTCCTCCTCGTCGAGCAGCGCGGCTTTCGCGGAGACGGTGGGCGCCTCGTCGTACGGGGGCGGCATGTCGTCGCTGTTCACCTCGACGCTGGTGGAGAACTTCCGGCGCAGGGGCGCCAGGGCGGCGAACAGCTCTTCCAGCCCGCTGACGACGGCCTCCACCTGCTCGTCCGGCGCGCGGGTCCCGCATCCAGGGCAGCGGAGCACGGGATCGCTCTGGACGTCGGCGACGTCCAGCGAAAAGGACTCCTCGCATTTCTGGCACTGAAACTCGAGCTGCATGTCCGCAACCCTCCAGCGATCACCCGGCGGGCCTCAGCATAGTCACGCGTTGCGGGTGGGGAAGGGGGATCTGCGTAATTCGCCTTGTCACGCTCCGGACGGTTCGCCGGCCGCCCCGGATTCGCCCCATCCTTGTACGCATGGACCCGCTGGCGCTATGTTCCGCGCCCCCGACCGGAGACGCCATGCCCAGCCCAGTACCCGAAATCCCGAAGAACGGAAGGCCGATTACCCTGTCCGCCGGCCGTCTCAACGTACCGGATCAGCCGATCCTCCCGTTCATCGAGGGCGATGGTACCGGACCCGACATCTGGCGCGCGTCGCAGCGCGTGCTCGACGCGGCGGTCGCGAAGGCGTACGGCGGGAAGAAGAAGATCGCCTGGATGGAAGTCTACGCCGGCGACAAGAGCAAGAAGCTGTTCGACACCTGGCTGCCGGACGAGACCGTCGAGGCCTTCCACAAGTATCTGGTCGGCATCAAGGGTCCCTTGACCACGCCCGTCGGCGGCGGGATCCGCTCGCTCAACGTCGCGCTGCGGCAGATGCTCGATCTGTTCGTCTGCCTCCGGCCCGTCCGCTGGTTCAAGGGCGTGCCCAGCCCGGTGAAGCGCCCCGACAAGATCGACATGGTGATCTTCCGCGAGAACACCGAGGACATCTACGCCGGCATCGAGTACGCCGCCGGAACCCCGGAGTCGAAGAAGATCCTCGACTTCTGGGCGAAGGAGTTCCCCAAGGAGTTCAAGAAAATCCGCTTCGCCAGCCAGGAGGCGGGCGCCGCCTGGCAGAAGACGCTCGAGTCGATCGGAGCGCCGAAGCGCGAGACCTCGGTGCAGGTCGGCGTCGGCCTCAAGCCGATCAGCTATCTCGGCACCGAGCGGCTGGTGCACAGCGCGATCACCTACGCGGTCCAGAGCAAGCGCAAGAGCGTGACGCTGGTGCACAAGGGCAACATCATGAAGTACACCGAGGGGGCCTTCCGCGACTGGGGCTACCAGGTGGCGAAGGAGATGTTCGGCGCCAAGGAGATCGACGGCGGACCCTGGTGCAAGCTGCCCAACGGGATCGTGGTGAAGGACGCGATCGCCGACATCACCCTTCAACAAGTGCTCACCCGTCCCGAGGACTTCGACGTCATCGCCACCTGCAACCTGAACGGCGACTACCTGAGCGACGCGCTGGCCGCGCAGGTGGGCGGGATCGGCATCGCGCCGGGCGGAAACATCAACTACGTCACCGGGCACGCCATCTTCGAGGCGACGCACGGCACCGCGCCGAAATACGCCAACCAGGACAAGGTGAACCCCGGCTCGGTGATCCTCTCCGGCGAGATGATGTTCCGGCACCTCGGGTGGAACGAGGCAGCCGACCTGATCATCCGGGGCATGGACGGGGCGATCGCCGCCAGGACGGTCACCTACGACTTCGCGCGCCTGATGATCCAGGAAGGCGAGAAGAACGTGCAGGAAGTGAAGTGCTCGGAGTTCGGAGACGCCATCATCCGGCACTTCTGACGTAGGCTTCCTACGTCTTCGCGAAGAGCTCGTCGATCTCCCGCGAGAACTTCTGCGCCACGACCTTGCGCTTCAGCTTGAGCGTCGGGGTCAGCTCGCCGGAGTCGATGGAGAACTGCGCCGGGAGGACGCGGAAGCGCTTGATCGTCTCGTACTGCGCGAGCGTCCCGTTCACCCGGTCGATCTCGCGGCCGACGTGCGCGACGAACTCGGGGTCCTGCGCGCGCTCCGGCTTCTCGGGCACGATCAGCGCGGCCAGGTACTTGCGCCCGTCGCCGACCACCACCGCCTGCGACACACCCCGGATCCGCCCGAGCAGCCCCTCGATGTTCTGCGGAGAGACGTTCTTTCCGCCCGAGGTGATCAGCAGCTCCTTCTTCCGGTCGGTGATGCGAAGGTATCCCGCGGCGTCCAGCTCGCCGACGTCTCCCGTGTGCAAAAAACCCTGCTCGTCGAGCGCCTCGCGCGTCGCCGCCGGGTCCTTGTAGTACCCGGCGAAGACGTGCGGGCCGCGGGTGAGGATCTCGCCGTCCGCCGCGATGCGGATCTCCACGCCATCCTGGGCGCGCCCGACCGTTCCCGGGTTGCGCGCCCGCGGGAGGTTCGCCGTTCCCACCCCGGTGGTCTCGGTCAGCCCCCAGACGTCGAGGATGGGGATCCGCAGCGAGTCGAAGAAGTCGAGGGTGGGCCGTGGCATCTTCGCGGCGGCCGTGACGGAGAGGCGGGCGCGGTCGAGGCCCATGGCGGCGCGGATCCTCGCCAGCACCAGGCGGTCGGCGAGGGCGCTGCGCGAGCTTCGCGCCCAGGCGAGCAGCCTGCGCTGGAGCGCCGGCGCCTTGCGCCCGTTCTCCTCGATCCGTCCCTGGATCTTCTCCCAGATGCGCGGCACGCCGAAGAAGATGGTGGGGCGCGCCTCGCGCAGTACCGCGCCGATCCGCTCCAGCTCGTCGCAGAACCACACCACGCCGCCGCCGACCACGGGTGCGTGCACCGAGATGATCTGCTCGGCGACGTGGCTGAGCGGCAGGTAGCTGACCAGCACGTCCTCGGGCGTGGTGCCCGCGACGCGCACGGCCGTCTCCGCCGCGAAGGAGAGGTTGGCGTGCGTCAGCATCACTCCCTTGGGCGGGCCGGTGGTGCCGCTGGTGTAGATCAGCGTGGCGAGATCCCCGGGCTTCACCGCGGCGAGCCGCTCGTCCAGCGCGCCCTGCGGAGTCTGCTCCGCCAGCGCGAGGAAGCGCCGCCACTCGTCCATCCGCACGAACGATCGCACCGCGGTGCCGCGCAGCTTCTGCTCCTGCGCCTC
>DASREU010000203.1:0-7235 GCA_035651935.1 Myxococcales bacterium
CCAGCTCGGGTCGCAGATCGCGGATCCCATCGCCGCGGCCGGTGACTCCGCCGATTTCAACTTCCAGTCGACGAGCGGTGGCTTCTACTCCAACGAGGCGTTCGCCGAGCTGTCGATCCCGATCCTGGCCAACATGCCCGGCGTCGAGGAGCTGGAGGCGAGCGTCGCCGCCCGGTACGTGAACTACAACACCTTCGGCGACAAGTTCACTTACAAGCTGGGAGCACGCTACACCCCGATCCGCGATCTGACCGTGCGCGGCACGTACTCGACGGCGTTCCGCGCGCCGAGCATCTCCGAGCTGTACCTGGGCAACAAGGAAACCGATCCGGCGGCGACGGATCCCTGCGCCGTCCTCAGCGGGGTTCCCGCGGCGGTCGCGGCGCGCTGCCTCTCGGGCGGCGTGAAGGGAAGCGGCTCCGGCGACACCGGCCTGCAGGAGCTCACGCGGACGGGCGGCAACCCGGGGCTGAAGCCGGAGACGGCGAACGCCTTCACCGCCGGTCTCGTGTTCCAGCCACAGGCGGTGCGGAACCTGACCATCACCCTCGACTACTTCAACGTCACCGTCGACGACGCCATCGGGGTGACCGGCACCGCCAACATCCTCAATGGTTGTTACGTCGGCGGCGTCGATCAGTACTGCACCCTGATCGTGCGCAACCAGTCGGGCGGCATCCAGTACGTCAATGACTTCTACGCCAACGTGGGTCAGATCACGACCAGCGGAATCGACTTCGCCATCCGTTACGCGCTGCCCACCGACTACGGCCGCTTCGCGATCGGCTTCGACGGCAGCTGGCTCGCCAAGTACGACATCACCCTCAAGCTGAAGACGGGAGATGCCGTCATCCAGGGCAAGGACAGCTACGACGCGGGCAGCTACGGCGCTCTGCCGCAGTTCAAGGCCACCACCAGCCTGGACTGGAGCTTCGCGGGCTTCGTCGCCGGCCTGACCGGCCGGTATGCCGGCAGCTTCGACGAGTGCTCGAACCCGTACGATCCCACCACCGCGCAGGGCGGCATCTGCCAGATCATCAACGTCGACCCGGTGAAGGGGACGAGCGTGACCGCCAACCCGCTGCGGCGGCGCGTGCAGTCGTACTACCAGCTCGACGTGCACGCGGGCTACACGCTCGCGAGCTCGCTCGGCCGGACCTCCCTCTTCGCCGGGATCATGAACCTGCTCGACAGGGCGCCGCCGTACATCTACAGCGCGGCCCTCGCCAACTCCGACCCCAGCACGTACGACTACATCGGCCGTTACGTGTACGGGCGCGTCCAGCACCAGTTCTAGGAAGCGCGGGTCACGAGATCGGCGGAGAGAGGATCCGCGACCACCAGGCGGCGGCGAGCGGCAGGGCGATCCCGGCGACGATCAGGCCGCTCGCCCCCGCTTGCGCCGGGCTGATCTGCTCGTCGAAGACGAGGCGGCCGCAGATCAGCGCCACCACCGGGACCAGGAGCGCGAACCGCGTCACCTGCGCGGCGGCGTGGGCCTTGAGCAGGCGGTTCCAGAGACCGAACCCGGCGATGGTGGCGCCGAAGCCGAGATAGGCGATCGCCGCCCAGGATCGGCCGTTCAGCGCCGCAAGGCTCTGGCGGACGGCCTCGCCGCCTTCGATCGCCCAGGCGAGCGCGAAGAAGGGAACGGGCAGGAGCAGCGACGACCAGACCACGAACGCGAGCGCGTTCACCGGGTAGCGCGACAAGGCGCGGCTGACCAGGTTGCCGACTCCCCACGACGCCGCGCCGCAGAGCGTGAGGACGAAGCCGGCCAGGGGAAAGGAGGTGCCCCTGGCGACGGCGAGCCAGAAGAGCCCCGCCGCGGCGACCGCGGTCCCGAAGAGCTGGAGCGGGCGCGGCCATTCGCCGAAGACCAGCGCCGCGAGGACGACGGTGAAGAAGACCTGCGACTGCTGCACCACCGCCGCCAGCCCGGAAGGCATGCCCACCTTGATCGCCCAGAAGAGCAGCGTGAACTGCCCGAGGAAGCTGAAGAGCGCGAAGCCCGCATAGAGCCGGAAGGGGAGCCGTGGCCGAGGCAGCAGGAAGACGGCAGGGACCGCCGTCAGGAGCATGCGCAACCCGCCGAGCACGAAGGGCGAGACGCCGACGAGCCCCAGCTTGATCACCACGAAGTTCACGCCCCAGAGCAGGACCACCGCGAGGGCCAGCGCGACGTCGCGAGGGCGCAAAGGGGTTCAGCGCGAAGGGGCGATGCGGGAGAGCGCTTCGCGGATCGGGGCGGGGATCGGCGTCGGCTTGCGCGTCGACCGGTTGACGAAGACGTGCACGAACGAGCCGAGCGCGCAGAGGACCTCGCCGTGGAAGATGCCGACGGCGTACTGCACGCTGCTGTTGCCGAGCTTCTCGACGCGCAGCCCGGCATGGACCATGTCGGGGAAGGCGATGGAGTGCTGGAACGAGCACTGCGACTCGACGCAGACGCCGATGGCGGCCCCGCGGTCGATGTCGAGGCCGCCCTGATCGATCAGGTAGCGGTTGATGACGGTGTCGAAGTACGCGTAGTAGACGACGTTGTTGACGTGTCCGTAGACGTCGTTGTCGTTCCAGCGCGTCTGGATCTCGAGCAGGTGCGGAAAGTCGCCGCGGGTCACCAGTACCTCAAGGCTCCGCGAAACAGCGAGGACAGCTCGTCCTCGCCGACCTGCCGCGGGGCGTTCCCGAGCAGGCGCTGCTGCACGATCGCCCCCTTCGTCAGTGCGGGCACGTCCGAGTCGACGTAGCCGACTCCGGACAGGCCGTTCGGGATCCGCGTCCGCTGCATCAGCTTCTCCAGCGTGCGCGCCACCACCTCTCCGGCGTCGTCCGCGCTCGCGCCGCGGCTGTCCCCGCCGAGGCAGGCGGCGCCTTCCAGGTGGCGGTCCGGACAGGCCGGAGCGGTGAAGCGGAACACGCTCGGCGCGTTCACCACCACCGAGACGCCGTGCGGGACCATCGGCTCGTCCTGCGGATAACCGCCCATCCGGAACTCGCGCACGAGCCCCGCGACCGAGTAGGCCATTCCGTGCGGCAGGTGCACGCCCGCGTTTCCGAACGCGATGCCGGCGAGGGTGGCGGCCCAGGCGAGCTGCTCGCGCGACTCCCGGTCTCCTTCCACCGCCGCCACCAGATGGCGACCGGTGAGCCGCAGCGCCTCGCGGCTGCCCGAGTCGCTCCAGGGATTCGCTCCCTGGCTCATCGGGCGGGTGGAGAATGGGACCGGCTTGGCGCGCGCGGTGTACGGGCGCGCGGTGTACGATTCGAGCGCGTGGCAGAGGACGTCGAAGCCGCTCGCCGCCACCACCTCGGCCGGCAGCGTGTGCGTGCAGAGGGGATCCACCACCGCCATCGTCGGGCGGAGCCGCGCCGAGGCGATGCCGGTCTTCGCGTGGAGCGAGAGCACGTCGCAGATGGCGATCCCGGTGGTCTCGCTGCCAGTCCCGCAGGTGGTGGGGCAGGCGATATGCGGCGGCAGAGGTCCGGGAACGGCGGCGCCGGCGCCGACCGGCTTGTTCACGTACGTGAGGAACTCGGCCGGATGCGTGGCGTAGAGGGCGGCGGCCTTGCAGGTGTCCATCACCGACCCGCCGCCCACCGAGACGTAGCCGTCGAACCTGCCCTCGCGCGCGAACTTCGCGGCGGCAAGGAACGACTCGTCGGTCGGCTCCACCTTCACCTCGGAGTACACGGCAAAGTCTACTCCGGCGCGCTGCAACGCCGTCCGCACCGTGGCCAGGTGCGCGGTCGCGGCGAGGCGGGCGTCGGTGAACAGCGCCACGCGCCGCGCGCCCAGCGCCCGCACGTGATCCCCCACCTCCACGAGCGATCCACGGCCGAAGACGATGCGGGAGGCGTCCATCGAGAACGCCGTCTCGTTCGGCTCCTGCGGAGCGTAGTAGTGCCAGCAGCTCATCTCTGCCCACCGCAGTCGTACGCCTTGGCGGCGACGGTGATCACATCCGGCGAGAGCGATTCCCGGTCGTAGAAGAAGTCCGTCGCTCCCGTCGCCGCGCATTTCGCGCGCGCCTCGTCGCGCGCCTGGGTCAGTCCCTTCTCGCCCGGCTGCGTGGAGGAGCCGATGTAGCGGCCGATCAGGGTGCAGGTCCTCACCGCCTCCTCGTCCTTGACCTGCCGCATGGAAGCGAGCCGCTCGGGCGCCACGTCGGGCACCCGCGCACAGGCGAGAAGGACGGCGAGCGCGCACCAGCGCATGCGAGCCCTCTTATGTCATCGTGAAGCCGCCGTCCACGCCCCGAAGCCGGCAGTTGCTGCAACGCGTCGGCTCCCGGCGGCAATGTCTGCGCGGGGCCGAAAGTTCCAGCAATTGCAGCCCCCCCGCGGGCCGGAGAAGAGACGATCGCGGGGGCGCGATCCTCGAGCCGGAACGGAGCAGGCATGGGCGCGTGCTGCCGCTCCACCGTCCGCTCCGGAGCGACGCTCGTGACTGCGGTCACGCGCGCTTGACCCCTGTTCAGGATCCGGCTTACACACGCCCCACCTTGAGCCGGGTCCGTTCATCCGCCGCTCCGTCGCAGCCGGAGGCCTGCATCGCGCGTGAGCTCCACCGGCGGTTGCCCGAGCGGATCCGCGGCGCGGGGACCCTCTATCTCTGGCCCCGGAAGAGCCGCACGGCCGCGCGCCTGGCCCGGAACCTTCGCGCGACCGGCCGCGAACACGAATTCGTCGATGAGTGCGCGCGGGTCCGGCTCGGCGAGGGCGAGGTGCAGCTCTGCACGGAGGACCTCTGCTCGTCGATCAGCGAGGCGGAGGCGCACGACACCCGCGCCTTGTTCGTCCCCGGCGAGGGCGTCCCCCACCTCCAGGACTTCGCGCGGATGACCACCTTGCACGCCCTGGACATCCTCTCGCGGTCGGGCTGGCTGCTCGATCAGCTCGCGGAAGGGCGGTTCATCAGCTACTTCCACCCGATCGTGCACGCCGGAAACACCGATCGCGTTTTCGCCCACGAGGCGCTCCTCCGGGGCGTCGAGCGCGACGGATCGATCATCGCCCCGCAGCCGATCCTCGAGCTGGCGCGTGAGGCCGGCCTGCTCCAGGAGGTGGACTCCGCCGCCTGCCGCAACGCGATCCGCGAGGCCGCGAGGCACCACTCGGGCAAGTGCGTGTTCATCAACTTCTCCCCGGCGGCGATCCGCGATCCGGAGGCGAGCCTGAGCTCGACGCTGCAGGCGATCGAGGAGGCGGCGTTGCCGCGCGACCGGGTGGTCTTCGAGGTCACCGAGGCCGACCGCTACGAGGACACCGTGCGGCTCCAGCAGGTGCTCAATGCGTATCGGCGCGCCGGGTTTCGCGTCGCGCTCGACGATCTGGGCGCCGGCTGGTCCACGCTCAACCTGGTGCACCGGCTCCTGCCCGATTTCATCAAGCTCGATCGCGAGCTGATCCGGGGCGTCCAGGACCATCCGGTCAAGGCGCTGATCGCAGCCAAGCTGCTGGAGATCGGTCACGGGATGGGCATCGGCACCATCGTGGAAGGCATCGAGGACGAGGCAGAGCTTTCCTGGGTGTGCGATCACGGCGCCGACTTCGTCCAGGGCTTTCTCGTGGCCGAGCCCGCGCCGGCGCTGCGGAGCTGATCATGCACCCCCGCCTCCGCCGCCAGCTCGCAGCGCTGTCGCCCGGCCTGCCGCCCGAGTTCCGTAAACTGATCTCCAGGATCGACGCCACCTACCGCGAAGCGGACGCGGAGCGGACCGAGCTCGAGGAGTCCGTCTCCTCGCTCACCGCGCTCCTGCACCGGGCGCAGACCCGGGCGGCGCGCGTCCAGGCGCGGAGGCACGAGCGCGAGGGGAAGTCGGCGAAGGCGCGCAAGCGGCTCGAGCAGCTGTTCGAGAGGAGCAGCGTGGCGCTGCTCGAGCTGTCGCCGGACCTGGTGGTGCGAAACGCGAACGCGCCGGCCGCCAGACTCTGCGGCGCCACCGGGGAGACCCTGCCGGGCAAGAAGATCTTCGACGTGCTCCAGCCGAAGAGCGAGGGCGACCTGCCCGACGCCTGGGGCGAGCCGCTGCGGCGCGGAGAGCCCGTGGCGCGCACCATCTCCTGCGCCGCCCGCGACGGGCGCGCGCTCTTTTGCGACTTCATCCTCCTGCCCCGGACGCGGCGCGACGGCTCGGTATCGCGGATCACCCTGGCGCTTCGCGACCGGACGGAGGCGCTGGAGAAGCAGGACGCGCTCCGCTCGCGCGAGGAGCGTCTCTCGGCGGCGCTCTCCGCCACCACGGACGTGGTCTGGGACTGGGACCTGCGCGGGAACCGCCTTCATCTCTCGCCGCGCTGGCGCGATCTGATCGGCCCGTCCACGCCGCTCACTGGCGAGGTTTCCGACTGGCTGGACAAGGTGCATCCGGAAGACGCCGCGCCGCTCCGCGCCGCGCTCTCCGCGCACTTCGAGGGCCGGACCGACAGCTTCGAGCACGAGCACCGCGTGCGGCACGGAGACGGAGAGTGGCGCTGGATCCTGGTGCGCGGCACCGCGATGCGCGACGAGAAAGGGGCCGCCATCCGCGCCGCCGGGCTGATCAGCGACATCACCCGGCATCGCACGCTGGTGGAGCGGATGGCCCACGACGCGCGGCACGACGCGCTCACCGGGCTGCCGAACCGCACGCTGTTCCTCGATCTGTTGCGGCACTCGTTCTACCGGACGCGCCGCCACGAGGACTACCGATTCGCGGTCCTGTTCATCGACATCGACCGGTTCAAGATGGTCAACGACGCCTTCGGGCACGAGGCCGGCGATCAGCTGCTCCAGCAGATCGGGCGCCGCCTGGAATCGTGCCTGCGCGAGGGCGATACCCTGGCCCGGCACGGTGGCGACGAGTTCACCATGTGGCTCGACGACGTGCGCGGACCCGGCGATGCGGTGCGGGTGGCCGACCGGGTGCACGAGGTGATGCACGAGCCGTTCGACCTCGGCGGCGGGCAGCGCGTGCAGTCGAGCGCCAGCATCGGGGTGGCGCTCGGCTCGGCGCAGTACCAGAAGGCCGAGGACGTGCTGCGCGATGCCGACGTGGCGATGTACCGGGCGAAGGCCCTGGGCAAGGCGCGCACGGCGGTGTTCCAGCGCGATGCCGCCGAGGGCGCCCCCGCCCACTTGCAGATGGAGAGCGACCTGCGCAGCGCGCTGGTCCGCAACGAGCTGTTCGTCCACTACATGCCGATCGTGGACGTGATGACCGGGAAGGTGCGCGCGGTGGAGGCGCTGACGC
>DASREU010000204.1:0-2418 GCA_035651935.1 Myxococcales bacterium
CGATCCGCCAGCGGCGCCGAGCTGACCGTCGCGATCCCGGCCACCGGCGCAGGCTCATACGACTCCAGCGAAGCATAGAACGAGGCGGCATGGCCGCTGACCGGCGCCGTCCCTGCCTTCACCGCCGTCGTATACGCGCGGCAGGCCCGGGTGAGATCCGGATCGATGGCCACCTTCCGCCCGGGACACGACCCCGCGATCCCATCGATCGCCGCCGCTTCCAGCCGCGACTGCGCCGGAACCACTTGCGCGAACAGAACCAGGGCCGCCACGAACAGGGACACGCAACACAACTATCGACGCCCCCCGCTCCATCCGCCACTTTCACAATTTCGGGGACACGCACGAAACTCCCGTGCCAACCCTGCGTCCGGGCACCCCGGAGGGTGTCCCCGGAACGCCGGGAATTTCGGGAGGTGGCCCTTGGTCCGTTGCGGTGGCGGGGGGCTTGCATTAGTCACCCGGGGCGGAGGCATTTCATGCGGCTCGGTTTCGGCGAAATCGTGGTGGTTCTGGCGCTTGCGCTGCTCTTCTTCGGGCCGTCCAAGCTGCCGCAGCTAGGGGCCAGCCTCGGTCAGGCCATCAAGGGGTTCAAGCGCGGGCTGACCGACGTGGAGCCCGAAGAGACCGAGAAGAAGCTGCCTCCAGCATAAACTGGACTACAACGAGACTGGATGTCCCTTCGGCTCCAGCTCGTGCTCCTCTTCACCGCCGTGCTCGCGGCCACGCTGCTCGTCGCGGCGGCCCTGGGCCTGCGCATCGGGCAGAGGTCGGTCGAAGACGAGATCCGCAAGCGCACCTTCGAGCTGGCGAGCGCCACCACGCTGGCTCTCAAGCACGCCGGCAACGACGACGATCAGATCTCCGACGAGCTCGCGGCGACGGTCCGGACGCATCGCGGGATCTTGCGCGCAGAAGTTGCGCGCCAGGCGGCGCTGGGCATCGACTCCGACTTCACGGCGGCGCGCCTCGACTCCGGCGGCATCGTCTTCAGCCGCTGGCGAGGTCCGGCGACGCGCGTGGCCGGCGAGGTGATCGACGACCCCGAGTCGGGGCGCGCCCTCCGGGTGGTGACGCCGTTCAGCGACTCACGGGGCGCGAAGGCGCGCCTGGTGCTGCTCGCCTCGCTGGCCGAGGCGGAGCGGCTGATCGCGGCGGAGCGCCGCGCGTTCCTCGAGGTGGCGGTGGGCGCCTCGCTCTTCCTCGTGGTGGCGTTCTGGATCCTCCTCGGCCGCATCCTCATCCGCCGCGTCTCCGCCTTGCAGCTCGCGATGCGCGCGGTGGAAGGCGGCCGCCTCGACGCGCGGGCCCCCGGGCCCGAAGAGGGCGGTGACGAGCTCTCGTACCTGTCGCGCGGCTTCAACCGGATGCTGGCGCAGATCCGCGGTTTCAACGCCGAGCTGACCCGGAAGATTGAGGAGGCGACCGCCGAGCTGACGAAGAAGAACCGCGACCTCGAGGAGCTGAACGAGCTTCTGGTCGCGGCGCGCCGCGATCTCACCTCGCAGGAGCGCCTCGCCGCGCTGGGGCAGCTCGCGGGAACCATCGCGCACGAGCTGGGCAACCCGCTCAACGCGCTGAGCGGCCACCTCCAGCTTCTCGCCCGCCGCCCGGATCTGGCCGATCCCGCCCGGTCGCAGGTCGCGGTGCTGCAGGGCGAGGTCAGCCGCATGACGCAGATCATCCGCCGCTTCCTCGACCAGACGCGCGGGTTCACGCCGGCGGCCGAGACCGTCGAGCTGGCGCCGCTGGTCGAAGAGGCGCTGGATCTCACGCTCGGCGTCGAGGCGCGGCAGCGCATCCAGGTGGCGCGCGAAGTGGACGGGGTGGCGGTGCGCACCGATCCCGGCCTGGTGCGGCACCTGCTCACGAACCTGGTCGCCAACGCGGTGGATGCGATGCCGAACGGCGGCCGCCTGGAGGTGCAGGCGCGCACCGAGGGACGCGACGTCATCCTGCGCGTCACCGACACCGGCACCGGCATGGCGCCGGACGTGAAGCGTCACATCTTCGAGGCCTTCTTCACCACCAAGTCCGACGGCAAAGGCACCGGGCTCGGCCTGGCGATCTGCAAGGAGATCGCGCGCGCCCTCCGCGGCCGCATCGACGTGGAGAGCGAGCTCGGGAAGGGTTCGGCGTTCACCGTCCGCTTTCCCGTGACCGAGGCACACCCCGCCTGAGGCGGATATCCTCTCCCCATGGACCAACCCGCGCGACTCCTGGTGGTGGACGACGACAAGCTCTCGCGCGAGCTGATGGAGCAGATCCTCGCCGAGGACGGACACGCGGTCGTGGCCTGCTCCGACGGCGCCGAAGCCATCCAGCGGCTGGAGGGCGACGGCGAGTTCGACGCGGTGGTCAGCGACATCCGCATGGTGGACATGGACGGGTTGGAGGTCCTGGCCTGGGTGCAGAAGC
>DASREU010000205.1:0-9302 GCA_035651935.1 Myxococcales bacterium
GCGATGAAGCTCGCGCTGCAGCAGCCCGGGTTTCTCCGGGACGGCGCCAAGATCGTCGTGGCGTTCTTCACCGACGCGGAGGACTGCTCGGACCCGGCCCACCGGCTGGCGATGCTGACCAAGGATCCGGCGACCGGGAACATCGTCGATCAGTGCGCGATCATGTCGCGCGGCGCCGCGCCCAGCGCGCTCGAGCCCGTGGCGACGTACGTGAACTACCTGCGCGGCCTGAAGGACTCCGACGGGACGCCCAAGGAGGTGGACGTCGGCGCGGTCGTCTCGCTCCAGGACGGCACCCAGGAGCCCGGCGTGTGCGCCGATCCCACCTGCGACGCCGCCTGCGATGCGCCGGCCGCGGTAGCGGCCTGCGACGCGCGTTGCCAGTCCTCGCCGACGTTCCAGATCTGCATCGCGGACTGCGCTTCGGAGTGTCACACCTTCTGCGGAGGGCAGGTGCCCGGCCGCAGGTACCTGGACCTGGCGTACGCGTTCTCCGGCGTCGCGGCGAACGTCTGCAGCGACGACGCCAGCCCTTCGCTCTCGCAACTCTCCGCGGTGATCGGGATCCCCAAGCAGGTGCTGCTGCGCGCCGAGCCTTCTTCGCCGGACCTCCTGGCCGTCCGCGTGGACCGGGGCAGCCAGAGCTTCGAGTGCAAGGCCGGAGAAGGGTACGACCTGGTCAGTACGCCCGACGGCACCGCCGTGCGCTTCACCGGGAGCTGCCTCCTGCAGCCCGACGACGTCTGGGACCTGCGCTACCTCACCGGGCGCTGACGCGGCGTCAGAACGTCGACTGCGCGCGGATTTGTCCTTCGCGCCGCGTCGGGGTCGCTACAGGGGGAACCCGATGCGCACGCCGAGCTGCGTGCGGTCGGGGCTGAGGAAGCCGATCTCGCCGCCGAACTCGAAGTCGCGGGCGAGGATCCCGAAGCCGACGGCGCCGTGGCCGCGCAAGGTGTCTCCGCTGAAGAAGATCCACGGGCCGCCCAGGCCCTCGAGATAGGCCCGACCAAGCCGGAAGCGGAGGAAGACGTCGAGGGGGACGCCTCCGGTCGTGGGAGAGGTGGTGAGCAGACCGCCGAACCGGCCGCCGACGGAGACGACCCGCCCCAGCGGGGCGTCCACCCCGAGCTGCAGGAGGAAGAGGCCGGGGCCGCCGTCGAGCAGGTAATCGCCTCCCAGGCGCAGCGAAACGTGCGACGCGGCGTGCGCGGGGAGCGCAACCATTGCGGACGCGGCGGCCACCACCAGCAGTCGGCGCATTCGAACCCTCCAGCTTCGAGTTTGCCACGGTCCCGCCGCGTCGCGATCTCCCCTGCGGAGGTGGGTTCTGCCGGTTGCCCCTCAACTGCGCCGGTGGTACCCCTTTGCCCCCCATGCTCCTGCTTGCGCTCGCTCTCGTCGCGCAGCCGACGCCCATTGGTCCGCCTCCGCAGCCCGGCGTGCAGCGGCCCCAGCCGGGTCCGCCCGACAGCCCGGCCGGATGGCGCGAGGAGTTCGACGAGCTGTGGCGCAGGCGCGACGAGCCAGGGATGGAGAAGAAGCTGGAGCAGATCGTCCAGCAGCACCTGGCCGTCGAGGCGCGCTCGTTCGACGCGAACTGGCGCCTCGCAGCGCTCTACAACTGGGAAGCCGACGTGAAGGAAGGGGACGAAAAAGCTGCGCTGGGAAAGAAAGCGTGGGATGCGGCAGACAAGGCCGTCGCTGCCAGTGCCGCGGGCGTGCAAGGTCATTACAACGGGGCCGTGGGCATCGGACTGTACTCGGAGGGCGTGGGCATCATCACCGCGCTCTCGCAAGGCCTGGAAGGCAAGTTCCGCGATCGCATCCTCACCGCGCTGAAGATCGACAAGGACTACCTCGACGGCGCGCCCCAGGTGGTGTGGGGCCGCTACTTCTTCAAGCTCCCCTGGCCCAAGCGCGACGTCGGGGAAGCGACGAAGATCCTGACCGAGGCGGTCCGCAGCCATCCCACGAACCTGCGCGCCAAGCTGTACCTCGCCGACTGCTATGCCGATGACGACAAGGTCGAAGAAGGCAAGAAGCTGGCGCAGCAGGTGCTCGCGGCGCCCGCCGGCGAGGACCCGCCCGAGCAACGGCGGCTGAAGAAGAAGGCCCGCAACTGGATCGACGCGCACGGACCCCCAAACACGGCACAGTAGGAGACTTCAGCATGGCCACCGCAGAGAGGCACGTCAGCGAGCTGCAGAAGCAGCGCACCGAGCACGCCAACATCCAATCCGTCGCGCAGCTCTTCCGGGAACGGCTCGGCCCCGACGCGCAGCGCTCCGCGGCCCGGTACAAGACCGGGGGCAAGTGGCAGGACATGAGCTGGGAGACCCTGGGCCGGCAGGCGGAGGACGTGGCCTGGGGGCTGATCGGGATTGGCGTCAAGCCCGGCGACACGGTCTCGATCCTCGCCGGCACCCGCGTGGAGTGGACGATCGCCGATGTCGGCGCCGCCCTGGCCGGCGCCGTGGTGGTGCCGATCTACCAGTCGAACACGCCCGAGGAGGTGCGGTTCATCCTCGAGAACGCGAGCGTCAGCGTGGTGTTCGCCGAGGACCAGAAGCAGCTGGCGAAGATCCGCCAGAACCGGGAGCGGCTGCCCAAGCTGCATCACGTGGTGCTCCTGGACGGCGAAGGCGACGGCGACTGGGCGCTGTCCCTGGAACAGCTGAAGCAGCGCGGCCGGGACCCGAAGGCGCGCAACCCCGGCGAGGTGCAGGAGCGGATCGCCGCGCAGAAGCGCAGCGACCTCTCGATGATCCTCTACACCAGCGGGACCACCGGCGTTCCCAAGGGCGTGATGATCACCAACGACAACATGATCTACGCCTCGGAGGCGGTGGTGGGCAGCGGCCTGCTCACCCGCACCGACGCGCACCTCATGTTCCTGCCGTTCGCGCATTCGTTCGCGCAGATCATCAAGGCCGCGTGGTTCGGCGGCGGCCTGACGCAGATCTTCGCGGAGTCCGTCGACAAGCTGGTGGACAACGCGGGCGAGACTTCGCCCACCATCCTCTCCGGCGTGCCCCGGGTGTACGAGAAGGCGTTCAACGGCGTGGTCGCGGGAGGCCTGGCGAACCCCGGCCTGCAAGGCGCCCTCTTCCGGATGGCGATGCGGGAGTTCGAGCTCTACGCGAAGGCCAAGGCCGAGGGGAAGACGTACTCCTCGCTCGCCTTCTCGCTGGCGAAGAAGCTCGTCTTCCCCAAGGTGAAGGACAAGCTCCTCAAGCGGTTCGGCGGCCGGATCGACCGGTTCGTCTCCGGCGGAGCTCCGCTGGCGAAGAAGATCGCCTACTTCTTCGATCTGCTCGGGTTCAACATGCTCGAAGGCTATGGGCTGACGGAGACCATCGCCGTCACCAGCGTCAACCTGCCCGGGCAGAACAAGCTCGGCACGGTGGGCAAGCCGTACCCCGGCGTCGAGGTGAAGATCGCCGAGGACGGCGAGATCCTCATGCGCGGCCGCAACATCATGCGCGGCTACTTCAACCTTCCCGAGGCGACCGCCGAGGTGATCGACAAGGACGGCTGGTTCCACACCGGCGACATCGGCGAGCTGGACGCCGACGGCTACCTCCGGATCACGGACCGCAAGAAGGACCTGATCAAGACCAGCGGCGGCAAGTACATCGCCCCCCAGGCCCTGGAAGGCGCGCTGAAGACGGCGAGCGAGCTGGTCAGCCAGGTGGTGGTGATCGGCGATCGCCGCAAGTACGTCTCCGCGCTGCTCACGGTGGTGGAGGCGGAGGCGCTGCGCCTGACGGGCGCGAAGAGCTACTCCGAGGCGACGCGCAATCCGATCCTCCGCCAGCGCATCCAGGAGGCCATCGACCGGCTGAACTCGTCGCTCCCTTCGTACGAGACCATCAAGCGCTTCGCCGTGCTGGACCGCGACTTCTCCCAGGACACCGGCGAGCTCACTCCCACCCTCAAGGTGAAGAGGAAGGTGGCGAGCACGAAGTTCAAGAAAGAGATCGACGCCATGTACGACGGCGAAAGCGTCGACTGAAACCGGAGTCTCGCGGACGCGAGACGAAATCCTCGGCGACGGAGAGGCGCGACACCTGCGTGTCGCGCGCCGGTGTATGCTCCCGCGCGATCCGGGGGAAACCATGAGCCCATCCCGTCGCGCGTTCCTGTCCCGCAGCGGCGCCGCGCTCGGCGCTTCGTTGTTTCCCGGCACCCTGCTGGCGGCGGTGGAGCGGCATACCCCGGCAGCGCCTGCACTCGACGATTGGGGGAAGGTCCGGGCCCAGTTCCGTCTCTCGAAGACGAACCTGAACTTCGCGGGCTTCTACATCGCCTCCCACCCCGAGCCGGTGCGGGCGGCGATCGACGCCTGGCGCCTGGCGCTCGACGAGAATCCATTCCTGGTCGTCGAGCGCAGCATGTTCGAGTCGCAGGCGGAGAACGCGCAGCGCAAGGTGCGCGAGGAGATCGCCGCCTACCTGGGCGGGCACCAGGAGGAGATCGCGCTCACCCCGAACACCACCACGGGGCTGGCGCTCGTCTATCACGGCCTTCCGCTCAAGCCCGGCGACGAAGTGCTGGTCACCACGCACGACCACGTCGTTCACCACGAGTCGATCCGCCTCTCGACGGAGCGGAACGGCGCGTCGGTGCGCAGGTTCCCGCTCTTCGACGAAGCGTCCACGGCCACCGTCGAAGGGATCGTCGGGCGCGTCCGCGCCGCGATCCGGCCCGCCACCCGGGTGCTGGGGATCACCTGGGTGCACTCGAGCACCGGGATGCGATTGCCGGTGCGGCAGATCGCCGAAGCGGTCCGCGAGGCGAACCAGGGACGGAGCGAGTCGGAGCGCGTCCTGTTGGTGGTCGACGGCGTGCACGGCCTCGGCGCCGTGGACGAGACCGTCGCCGAGATGGGGTGCGATTTCTTCTGCGCGGGGACGCACAAGTGGATGTTCGCGCCGCGGGGCACCGGGGTCGTCTGGGCGAAGGCCGCGAACTGGGCCCGGCTCAGGCCGGTGATCCCTTCCTTCTCCGACCTCGAGCTGTACGACGCCTGGGCGGACGGACGGCCGCCCCGCGGTCCGACGAACGCCAACCGGGTGAGTCCCGGCGGCTTCCTCGCCTACGAGCACCAGTGGGCGATGGGCGCCGCGTTCCGGATGCACCAGCAGATCGGCCGGGCGCGCATCGCGGCGCGGATCCAGGAGCTGAACTCGCGGTGCAAGGCGGGCCTTGCGGCGATCCCGGGATTGACCCTGCACACGCCGCGCGATCCGGCGCTCTCCGCCGGGATCTGCTGCTTCGAGATGAAGGGCCTTTCGCCGGACGCCATCGTGAAGGCGCTGTTCGCCCGGCACATCGTCGCCAGCACCAGCCCGTACAAGGTCACCTATGCCCGCCTCTCCGCGAGCATCTTCAACACGCCGGACGAGGTGGATCGGGCGCTCGCGGCGGTGCGGTCGCTGGCGACGGCCTGACGGACGGTCAGCGTCGTTTGAAGAACTGCACCGCTCGCTCGTGCTTTCGTGCGGCGGCGAGCGAGGAGAACGTGCCCAGGTTGCGGCGCTTGCCGGTGCGCGGGTCCTTCTTGCGCGAATAGAGGCGGTACTGGCCCGAAGGGAGCTTGCGGATCATCGCTTGGCATCCTCGTGGAAGAGCTTGCGGAGCTCGCGCTTCGACATCGACGAACGAAAGGCATTCGATTTCCGGCGCCGGCTGCGCTCGGCGGATCGCTTCAGCGACAGCGCGATCGCGCGTGCGCTCGGCTTGGTGAAGACGCGGCGCTCGAGGTCCAGCGCGTCGCTCTGCTGCGTGACCCGGCGCGACCATTTCCGGCCCGACGCCTTCCGCGCGGTCATCCGGTTGTTCGCCCGCTTCCGGTTCACCCGATGACGATGCGGCGCCCGCAACTCCGCCGCAAGGTGCAGCGCACCGCTCTCAGAGGTGGCCGTCAGGAACGATCGCGGTCATCTTGATCGACACCAGCACGTTCGGCAGCTCGACGCCCAGCCGGCTCACCGCGCGCGCGGGAGGATCGCGCTGGAAGAACTTCGTGTACTCCTCGTTCATGCCCGCGAATTCTCCGGGGCGCGCGAGCAGGGCGTGCACCTCGACGACGTCGTCCAGCGTGGCGCCTGCCGCTGCCAGGATCGCCTGGCAATTTCGCAGCGATTGCCGGGTCTGCTCCTGGATCGTCGAGCCGGACATCTGATTCGTCGCGGGATCGAGACCGATGATGCCCGACAGGTAGACCATCGAGCCGGCCTTGACCGCCTGGCTGAACACCGGCGAGCGCGGTGCGTCCGAAGTGCGGATGATCTCTTTCTTCAGCACCTGATCTCTCATCGATGCCGGTCGAGGGTCGAGGCGGACCTGGTCATGGACCCCAGGGATGTCGTGGGCGGTCCGGTTATTCCTCCATTCCGCGCCCACCGGCGCGTCGGACCTCGATGCGCGGCTCGGCGCTCGACCGGGATCGCGGCCCGCCGTTAGTGCTGGCAGATCGGCGTCGCCACCCGGTGGACGATCTTTCCGCCCCGGATCACCACCTGCGCGTGCTCCACGCCCGCGTGGTACGGCAGGTGCTCCGCGCCGGTGCAGGAGAAGAGCACCAGGTCCGCGCGGAGTCCCGGGCGAAGCGCGCCCCGATCGTGCAGGCGCAGCGCCCTGGCGCCGCCTGCGGTGCAAGCCCAGAGCGCCTGCGCCGGCGTCAGCCCGGAGAGCAGGCACCCGGCGGCGAGCAGCATCGAGACGCTCTCGATCGGCTGCGTCCCCGGATTGATGTTGCTGCCGAGCGCGACCGTCACGCCCGCCCGGAGGAACGGCTCCGACTGCGCAGCGGACTCGCGGAGGAACCACGCCGCCAGCGGCAACAGGACCGCGGTGACGCCGGCGTCCGCCATGGCCGCGATCCCCGGCGCCGTCGTGCGCTCGAGATGGTCGGCGCTGGCGCAGCCCACTTCCGCGGCGAGTTGGGCGCCACCGCCGGCGGTGAGTTGATCGGCGTGCAGGTGACCGGTGAGCCCGGCAGCGATTCCCGCGCGCAGCGTGGCGCGGCAGTCGGCGGAGTCGAACGCCCCTTGCTCGAGGAATGCGTCGCATCCCGATGCGCCCGCTGCGGCCGCGCGGGGGATCAACTCCTCGATCACCTCGCTCACCCACTGCTTGCGGTCCATCCCGGGCGGAACCGCGTGCAGCCCGAGCACGGTGACCAGCACGTCGCAAGGCGCCCCGCGGCCGGCCTCGGCGCCGATCCGGACCAGCCGCAGCTCGTCGTCGAGCGACAATCCATATCCGGTCTTCACCTCGACGGTGGTGACTCCGCTGCGCGAGAGCCTCGACAGCCGCTCCCGCGCCGAGCCGAGCAGGACGCTGTCCTTCGACGCGCGCGTCGCCGAGACGGTGTTGCGGATCCCGCCTCCTTGCCGGGCGATCTCCAGATACGGCATCCCCGCCAGACGCTGCGCATGCTCCCGCGCGCGATCGCCGGCGAAGATCAGGTGGGTGTGCGGATCGACCAGGCCGGGCGTGAGGAGCATTCCGGCGCAGTCCACCGTCTCTCCCTCCGGCGCGCCCGCCGCCGGCCCGACATAGACGATCTGCTCGCCGTCACAGGCCACCGCTCCGCCCTCGATCATCCCCAGCGGCGCCTCGCCGGCGCCCGCCTGCGGGCCGATCATCGTCGCCACCCGTGCGTTGTGCAGGATCAGCATCAGCGGGTGAGCCCCGGGATCTGCACGCCGCGCTCGCGGGCGATCCGGATCGCGTCCTCGTACCCGGCGTCGGCGTGGCGGAGGACGCCCATCGCCGGATCGGAGGTGAGCACGCGGTCGAGCCGCTTCGCCGCGGCCGCCGTCCCGTCGGCGACGATCACCTGCCCGGCGTGCAGCGAGTACCCGATGCCGACGCCGCCGCCGTGGTGGAACGACACCCACGAGGCCCCGTTCACCGCGTTCACCAGCGCATTCAGCACCGGCCAGTCGGCGATCGCGTCCGACCCGTCCTTCATCGCCTCGGTCTCGCGGTTCGGGCTCGCCACGCTGCCGCAGTCGAGGTGGTCGCGCCCGATCACGATCGGCGCCTTCACCGCCCCGCTCGCCACCAGCTGGTTGAAGATCAGACCGGCCCTGGCACGCTCGCCGTACCCGAGCCAGCAGATGCGCGCGGGCAGCCCCTGGAACTTCACCCGCTTCTGCGCCATCGTCAGCCAGCGGCGCAGGTGTGCCTTCTCGGGAAACGCGTCGAGGATCGCGCGGTCGGTGGCCAGGATGTCGGCGGGGTCGCCCGAGAGCGCGACCCAGCGGAACGGCCCCTGTCCTTCGCAGAAGAGCGGCCGGATGTACGCGGGCACGAATCCGGGGTACGCGAACGCGTCGCGCACGCCGCCTTCCTCCGCGAACGCGCGCAGGTTGTTGCCGTAATCGAAGACGTGGCTTCCGCGCCGGCGCAACTCCAGCATCGCCTCCACGTGCCGGGCCATGCTCGACAGGCTCCGCCTCTGGTACTCGGCGGGATCGCGCGCGCGCAGCTCCGCGGCGGACTCGAGCGAGAGCCCGGCCGGGATGTATCCATTCAGTGGATCGTGCGCCGACGTCTGGTCCGTGACCAGATCAGGAGCGAGCCCTCTGCGGACGATCTCCGGCAGCACCTCCGCCGCGTTCCCCACCACTCCGATCGACCGGCCTTCGCCGCGCTCCCGCGCGCGCTGCGCTTCTCGCAGCGCCTCGTCCAGCGAAGGAGCGAGCACGTCCAGATATCCCTGCTCGACCCGCCGTCGCGCGCGCGCCGGATCCACCTCGACGCCGAGGAACGCCGCCCCGCACATCGCCGCCGCCAGCGGCTGCGCGCCTCCCATGCCCCCCAGGCCGGCGCTGAGCACCAGCCGGCCGGAGAGGTCGTCGGATCCGAAGTGCTGCCGGCCCGCCGCCGCGAACGTCTCGTACGTCCCCTGCAGGATTCCCTGCGTGCCGATGTAGATCCACGAGCCCGCGGTCATCTGGCCGTACATGGTGAGCCCCGCGCGCTCCAGCTCGCGGAACTTCTCCCAGGTGGCCCACTTGGGCACCAGGTTGGAGTTCGCGATCAGCACGCGCGGCGCGTCCGCGTGCGTGCGCAGGACCCCGACGGGCTTGCCGCTCTGGACCAGCAGCGTCTCTTCCTCGCCGAGGGTCCTGAGCGTGGCGCAGATCCGCTCGAAGCTGGGCCAGTCGCGCGCGGCCTTCCCGCTGCCCCCGTAGACGACGAGCTCCTCCGGCTTCTCCGCCACCTCGGGGTCGAGGTTGTTCTGCAGCATGCGGAGCGCCGCTTCCTGCACCCACCCCCGG
>DASREU010000206.1:0-2792 GCA_035651935.1 Myxococcales bacterium
GATGGCCGAGCGCCCCGAGAACCGCTACCCCGGCGTGCTCGCCATGTCCTCCGACGTCACCCGCGCGCTGGAAGGCGGCGCGGTCTCCGCGTTTCCGGAGTCCGCGTTGCGCCGGCTGCTTCGCCTGGCGAGACGGCACCGCATCGCGGTCGGGATCGTCGCCGCGTACCTCGCCGGACGGGGCTTGATCTTCCTGTTCACCGGCCGGTGAAAGGAATCCGCCGCCGCGGACAATGGAAGGCATCAGGGGCGCACCGCCCCGACGAATCGGAGGGACGATGAATCGCATCGCCGTTGGAGTGCTGGTGGGTGGCGCGCTGGGGATCCTCGATGGGCTGACGGCGTGGTTCACGCCCGAGGCGCGCGCCGGCCTGCTCGGGATCGTGATCGGCTCGACCGTGAAGGGATTGATCGCAGGCGCGATCATCGGGCTCTTCGCGCGCAAGGTGAACCATGCCGGATGGACGATCGCCTTCGGGACCTTCGTCGGCGCGCTGCTCGCCTTTTTCATCGCGCAGATGCAGGGGAAATACTACCTGGAGATCATCCTCCCCGGCAGCCTGGTCGGCCTTCTCACCGGATACGCGAGCATGCGTTACGGGCGCGCTCCCGGCTCCGCCGCCGCGCTGCGCTGAGTCTTTGGGGCACGGTCCTTGCGTCTTTGTGGTACAGCGGACTCCCGCGAGGAGAAATGCCCCATGAACAGTTTCCTGAAAATGATGATTGCAGGCCTGATCTGCGCCGCCTCGGCGCGTGCCGAGGTGGACGCGAAAATCGTGCGGACCTGGAAGGCCAAGTGCGCTTCCTGCCACGGCGTGGACGGCAAGGGTGAGACGGAGACGGGCAAGAAGGCGAAGATCTCCGACTTCACCAAGGCCGAGTGGCAGAAGAGCAAGACCGACGCCCAGATCAAGTCCGCGATCGAGAACGGCACCAAGAAGGACGGCGCCGAGATGGATCCGTACAAGGACAAGCTGGACGCCGCGCAGATCGACGGCCTCGTGCAGTACATCCGCTCGCTGAAGTAAGCGGCGGCAAGAGTGGCGAGGGGCCGGCGCCCGCGAGGGGTGCCGGCCCTTTTCATTTCAGCCGTCGCGCCGCTTTCCCATCTCGCGCAGCTTGAGCGCGATCCCCACCGCGATCAGGCTCATGAACCCGATGGCGGCGAGCAGGCCGCGCGTGCGGAAGCGGGCCTCGTGCCGCGATTCGGCGATCTGCTCCCGGGCCTTGGCGAGCGCTTCGTTCCCGGGCTGCGCGGCGGACTGGAAGGTGGACTCGTCGAAGCTGTGGATCTTGCTCCGGGCCTGCACCAGCGCCTCGTCGAGATCGCCGAGGCTCCGCGAGAGCGGCTCGACGTCGAGCCCGCGCTCCGCCAGCTTCTCGACCTGGCCGGTGATCTCGGACCGTCCCGAAGCGAGCTTGTCGAGCGAGGCGCGGAAGACCGCGGCGGTCGCGTTGCACTGCGGGTTGCCCTTCGCGTAGACCGAGTGGCAATCCTGGCACAGCGTTCCGCGAGCATCCCCGATCAGCGCGTCGCTCGGTTTCGCGATCCCGTGCTTCCCGTGGCACTGGCCGCACTCGGGCCACTTGTGCTCCTCGAACGCCTTCTTGTGACGGCTGCCGTCGAACAGCATGCCGTTCTGCGCGTGACAGCGCCGGCAGACCTGCGCCACGCTCGCGACCGCCGGGGGCATGGCGGCGTGGCTTCCGTGGCAGCCGATGCAGGAAGGAGCGCCGAGATCGCCCTTCTCCAGGAGCGCCTTGCCGTGCACGCTCACCTTGTAGTCGGCGAGCTGCGTGGTGGGGAACGGCGCCCCGTTCGGAAGCTTGTATCCCTCCATGTGCTTCGGGTCGGCGTGACAGGCGCCGCAGGTATCAGGGATGCGCCGGGCATTGATCATGCTCTTCGGGCTCTTGGCGTTGCGGATCCCGTGCACGCCGTGGCAGCTCACGCACTGGGCCGCGCGCGAATCCTTCTGCTCCAGGAGCCGGATGCCATGGAGGCTGTCCTTGTACTTGGCGAGCTGGTCGGTGGGCAGCGTCGGGTTGAACCCGCGCATGAAGTTCGGGTCGCCGTGGCAGCGCGCGCAGAATCCCGGGATCCAGCTCCGGTCCTTGTGGCGGACGTCGTCCGCGGGCCAGCGCGCGTAGATCTCCTTGGTCATCGTCTCGTCGCTCGGCTTGCCGCCATGACATCCCGAGCAGGAGAGGCCGCGCCGGAAGTGCACGTCCGAGACGAACTCCTTCAGGTTGAGCAGCGGGTTCGACTTCTGCGCCTGCGGGTCGACGGAGAACAGGTTCTTCGCCTTCTGGTTCCCGGGATCGCTGTGACAGAGGATGCAGTTGTCCTGCGCCACGAGCTCCATCGTCGAGACCGGCAACTCGAGCGAGAGCAGCACTTTCAGGTGCGCCGCATTGCCCAGGATCATGCTCTCGGCCGCGTCGCCGATCAGCTTGCGGGTATGCTCCGGCAGCGCCGCGAGCGCGGCCCGGTCCGCGGCGGAGAGCACCGGCGAGCCGTCCTTGTTCTTCGCGGCGAGGAACTCCTTGAGGGGCGCAGGGTACGTGCTCTCGCCGGCAGGAGCCGCGGCGAGGAGCAGCGCGATCAGGGCGATCATGGCTGGCCTCCCGGCGCAGTGCGAGCGGCACCACGGGCACGGAAGAGGCGCCAGATGAGCGAGGCTGCGAGCAGCGCCACGACGATGGCGCCCGCGGTGAGATAGGGCAGGCCCGCGAGGCCGTGCAAGGCGATCTGCAGCGCTGCCGCGGCCGTGAGGTCGAAGTACAGCGCG
>DASREU010000207.1:0-8871 GCA_035651935.1 Myxococcales bacterium
TGGGCGACGCGGTGGCGGTGGTGATCGCCGACTCCCCCTACGTCGCGCGCGACGCGGCGGAGATGGTGGACGTCGACTACGAGCCGTTGCCCGCGGTGGCCGATCCGGCGAAGGCGGTGGAGCGCGGCGCTCCGGCGGTGCACGACGAGGCGGCGGACAACGTCTGCTTCAAGTGGCAGCTCGGCGACAAGGCGGCCACCGACAAGGCCTTCGCCGGCGCGGCGAAAGTGGTGAAGCAGAGCTTCCGCAACCACCGGCTGATCCCCAACGCCATCGAGCCGCGCGCGTCGCTGGCGAGCGCGAATCCAGGCACGGGGGAGACGACGCTCTGGGTGACGACGCAGAACCCGCACGTGCACCGGCTGATCATGGCGGCGTTCGTGCTCGGGATCCCGGAGCACAAGCTGCGAGTGATCTCGCAGGACGTCGGGGGCGGTTTCGGGTCGAAGATCTTCATCTATCCCGAAGAGTGCGTGGTCACCTGGGCGTCGCGGGCGCTCTCGAAGCCGGTGAAGTGGACCGCCGAGCGGCGGGAGAGCTTCCTCACCGACGCGCACGGGCGCGACCACTACAGCGACGCGGAGATGGCGCTCTCGGCGGACGGGCGCATCCTTGCGCTGCGGGTGAAGACGATCGCCAACATGGGCGCGTATCTCTCGCTGTTCGCGCCCGCCATCCCCACCTATCTCTACGGGACGCTGCTCGCCGGCGCGTACCAGACGCCGGCCATCCACGTGGACGTGACCGCGGTGTTCACGCACACCACTCCGGTGGACGCGTATCGCGGCGCGGGCCGCCCCGAGGCCTGCTACCTGATCGAGCGGATGGTGGATCTCTCCGCGGGCGAGCTGGGGATGGATCCGGTGGAGTTCCGGCGGAAGAACTTCATCGGGAAGGACAAGTTCCCGTACCAGACGCCGGTGGCCGTCATGTACGACAGCGGCGATTACGCCGGCGCGCTCGACAAGGCCCTGGACGCGTTCGACTACCGCGCCTTCCGCAAGGAGCAGGAGCAGACGCGCAAGAAGGGGCGCTACGTCGGGGTCGGCTTCTCCACGTACGTCGAGGCGTGCGGGCTCGCGCCCTCGCAGGTGGCGGGCGCGCTCGGGGCGCAGGCCGGCCTGTACGAGAGCGCCACGGTCCGCGTGCATCCTACCGGGAAGGTGACGGTGTTCACCGGGTCGCACAGCCACGGACAGGGTCACGAGACGACGTTCGCGCAGGTGGCGGCGGACGAGCTGCAGATCCCGATGGAGGACGTGGAGATCGTCCACGGCGACACCGGCCAGGTGCCTTTCGGGATGGGCACGTACGGCAGCCGCAGCGGGCCGGTGGGGACGGCAGCGATCTACATGGGCGCGCAGAAGATCAAGGAGAAGGCGAAGAAGATCGCGGCGCACCTGCTCGAGGCGAGCGACGCCGACGTGATCTACGAGGGCGGCAAGTTCTCGGTGAAGGGATCGCCGGGGCGCTCGAAGACCTTCGGGGACGTGGCGCTGATGGCGTATCTCGCGCACAACATGCCGAAGAACCTGGAGCCCGGCTTGGAGGCGATCAGCTTCTTCGATCCGGGGAACTTCGTCTTCCCGTTCGGCACGCACATCTGCGTGGTGGAAGTGCTGCGCGACACCGGGCAAGTGAAGGTGCTGCGCTATCTCGCGGTGGACGATCTGGGGCGGGTGATCAATCCGATGATCGTCGACGGGATGGTGCAAGGGGGAGTGGCGCAGGGCGTCTCGCAGGCGCTCTGGGAGCATGCGGAGTACGACGAGAACGGGCAGCTGATCACCGGCTCGTTCATGAACTACGCGATGCCGCACGCCGACGACCTGCCTTCGGTGCAGGTCGGCCGCACGGAGACGCCGAGTCCGGTGAACCCGCTCGGGATCAAGGGCGCCGGCGAGACGGGCACCATCGCCTCCACTCCGGCGGTGGCGAATGCGGTGATGGATGCGCTCGCGCCGCTCGGCATCAAGCACATCGACATGCCGCTCACTCCGGGTCGCATCTGGGAGGCCCTGCGGGGCCGCTGAGGAGAATCCCATGTACTCCGCTCCGTTCGAGTACCACGCGCCCGCCAGCCTCTCAGAGGCGATCTCGCTGCTCGGGCGCCTCGGCGACGACGCGAAAGTGCTGGCGGGGAGCCAGAGCCTCGTCCCGCTGATGAAGCTGCGGCTCGCGCAGCCGGCGCACCTGGTCGATCTGCGAAAGATAGAGGGGCTCACCGGCGTGCGGGAAGCGCAGGGGACCCTGTTCATCGGCGCGCTCACCACCCACGCCGCCGTGGCTTCCTCCGAGCTGGTGCGGGCGAAGCTGCCCATGGCGGCCGAGGCGGCGAACCTGATCGGCGACGCGCAGGTGCGCAATCTCGGCACCATCGGTGGCAGCCTGGCGCACGCGGATCCGGCGGCGGACTGGCCGGCGGTCCTCACCGCGCTGGACGCCTCCGTCGTCATCGCGGGGCCGCGAGGCGAGAAGACGGTGAAGGTGACGGATCTGATCGTGGGGCCCCTCACCACGACGCTGCAGCCGGGCGAGCTGCTGACGCAGATCCGCATTCCCCTGCCGCCGGCGCGCACCGCCGGCGCGTACGAGAAGTTGCCCAACCCGGCGTCCCGGTTCGCCGTCGTGGGCGTCGCTGCAGAAGTGTCGCTGGATGCGAAGGGAGCGGTGGCCTGGTCGCGCATCGCGCTGACCGGGCTGGGCTCCAAGGTGACGCGCGCCGCTCACGTCGAGCAGGCGCTGCAGGGCAAGCCGGCGGATGCGGCCGCGGTCAAGGCGGCCGCCGCGCGCGCCGCCGAAGGCCTCGAGCTCCGCCCGGACCTGATCGGGTCCGCCGCGTACAAGGCCCAGCTCGCCTCGGTGTACACGGAGCGCGCCGTCCTCCGCGCCGCGGCGCGCGCGAGAGAGAGGTAATTTGCTCTGATGGGGCGCTTCGGCCGGCACGCCGCTCCGGCCGAAGCGGCGTGCCTCTGGAGTTCACTTCCAGAGCACGTACCTGCCACCGTTGGTAGCAAGGATCACCAGATTCATCAGGACGAGCATCAGGTCGTAATGCCAGCCGGATGCCTTTTCGCCCCAGAAGCCCGTGTGCCAGACGAAGATCTTCTTCTGGATCGCTCCCAGCATCACCAGGATCAGGCCGATGGCGGCAAGTTGCGTGAGGACGCCGAACGCGACCCCCAGCCCGCCGGCGAGCTCCGCCGTGCCGAGGAACAGGGTGAAGCCCGGGCTCATGCCGATGCTCTGGGCGCGGCCCTTCGGGTCCGTGACGTGGCTCCAGCCGCTGGTGACGAAGATCGCCGCTACCAGAAGCCGCAGCAGCAGCAAGCTCAGGTCGGTCAACTGCGCGAGTTCCGGGAACATCAGGATCCCCTCTCTCGCACCTCCTGGTTCAGGTGCTCGCTTCGTCGAGTACGCTCGCAGCGCGCTCAGGTAAAGAGGACCGCGGCGCGGTTCAGCGATAATCGGTCAGCTTCTTCCGGGTGGTGCCGCGCTTCGGATCGCGGGATCCCTGGCACTCGGTGCACAGGGTCGCATGGGGCATCAATTCGAGCCGCCGCGGCGCGATCTCGTCGCCGCACTCCTCGCACAGCCCGAACTCCTCCGGGTCGTCCGCGAGCTTGCGCAACGCGCGCTCGATCCGGCCGATGAGCTCGGCCTGGCCCTTGTTCCTCTGCGAGCCGATCGCCTGCAGCATCTCCGTGAGCGCCTGCGCATCCTCGTCCGCAACGCCGACGTCGGTCGCGTCCCTGCGGCTCGGTTCGATGCGCACTGGCTTCTTGCCGGAGGCCTCGGCCCGGAGCGCCTCGAGCCTCTTCTTCAGCGCCGCGCGCTTGGCTGGAGTCATCGCGCAGGAGGGTAACGCACCTGCGGCTGCCCGGGCAGTGCCAAAGGGTAGGCGTCGAATCAGGTTGCTGTTGCGATGACGGCGCCGGCGAACCCAGGCGCCTCTGTGGCTCAGGCTGCGAGTCGCACGGCGGGGACGCGCGCGACGCCGACGCGCAGCATCCACCACGACGGCTCCGCCACCAGCGGCGGGCCATGGCCCCGCGGCGCCGCGGAGCAGTACGGGTCCACGCCGCGAGGGATCGACCAGCCCTCGCGCCGCGCGTGGACGACATCGTTCTCCAGCACGTACCGCACCGCGTGCGCCGCCTCGCGCGGGCTCCGGAGCAGGTGCGAGTGATAGCGATCGGCGAACACCGGCCCGCGCCGGCCCATCAGCCTGTTCAGCGAGGTAGAAGACGCACATGTTTCAAGGGATCGGACCCAAGGCGGGCCGGCTGATCACCGAGCTCGCGCACAGGCAAGACAAGGCCTGGTACGCCGGGCACAAGGCGGAGATCGACGAGATCGTGTACGCCCCGTTGCGGGCATTGCTGGAGGAAGCGAAGCCGGCGATCGCGCGCTTCTACCGGGGCGAGCAGATGAACCTGAAGGTCTTCCGCATCCACCGCGACGTGCGCTTCTCGCGGGACAAGAGCCCCTTCAAGGACCACGCGAGCGGGGTGATCATGGTCGGCAGGAACGCCGAGCCGGGAACGGCGGCGGGAGCACTGTATCTGCGGATCGGACCGGACGAAGGCGCCGCGGCGGGGATGTGGCAGATGGGTCCGGAGGAGCTGAAGCGATACCGGGCGGCCGTGCTCGACAGCCGCAAGGGCGCGCAGTTGGAGAAGCTGTTGCGTCCTCTCACCGCTCGAGGCTATGCCATCATCTCCGCGGCGCAGCTCGCGCGCGCCCCCAAAGGAGTGGATCCGGCGCACCCGCGCGCGGCGCTCTTGCGCCGCAAGGGACTGGCGCTGGACTTCCCGCCCATCCCGCGCGGCGTCCGTCATTCGCGGGCGCTGCTCGGCTGGTGCGTCGAGCGCGCAAGAGACGTCTCGCCCGTGCTTCGCTGGCTGCTCGAGCACACGGGCTGAGCAGGCGGACGACGGCGGCGGACGGGTGTAGGAAGGGGCTCCAACCGAAGAGGCCCCCCATGATCGACGCATTGCGCACGCCGGAGTCGCGCTTCGCCGGCCTGCCCGGGTTCGCCTTCGAGCCGCACTACCTCGACGACCTTCAGGGATTCGACGGCCTGCGGCTGCATTACCTGGACGAAGGGCCGCGCGCGGCGGCGCAGACGTTCCTCTGCCTGCACGGACAACCCACCTGGAGCTACCTGTACCGGAAGATGATCCCGGTGTTCACGGCCGCGGGCCATCGCGTCGTCGCGCCGGACCTGTTCGGGTTCGGCCGCTCCGACAAGCCGGCGGACGACGCGGTCTATACGTTCCCGTTCCACCGCCAGGCCCTGGTGCGCCTGATCGAGCGGCTCGATCTGAAGGACCTCACGCTCGTGTGCCAGGACTGGGGAGGGCTTCTCGGGCTGACGCTCCCGATGGACCTGCCGGGGCGGTTCACACGCCTGCTGGTGATGAACACCGCGCTCGGCACCGGGGACGTTCCGCTCGGGCAAGGCTTTCTCGACTGGCGCGCGTGGAGCAACGCCCATCCCGACATGGACGTCGGCGCGCTTCTCGGCCGTGCCTGCCGCCACCTGGCGCAGGGCGAACGCGACGCCTACGGCGCGCCTTATCCCGACGTCCGCTTCAAGGGCGGCGTGCGGCGGTTCCCGAACCTGGTTCCCGATCGTCCCGACGCCGAAGGCGCAGCGCTTTCACGCCGCGCACGCGAGTTCCTCCAGCGCGAGTGGAGCGGCCAGACGTTCATGGCCGTCGGCATGAAGGACCCCGTGCTCGGCCCTCCCGTGATGGCGGCGCTCCGGAAAGTGATCCGCAACTGCCCGCCGCCGTACGAGGTCGCGGAGGGCGGCCATTTCCTCCAGGAATGGGGCGAGGAGGTCGCCCGGAAGGCGCTCCAGCACTTCGCCTCTGCGGGCTGAGGGACGGCGCGGCATCTGCTTGCCCGCCGTCCCTCCGCTTCATCGCTCAACCGCGTGAATCCGGGATGCCCGCGGCCAGCCACGCGCCGCCGGTGCCGCTGACGATGAGGAACGCGGGCGTGTCGCACTGCGCGGGCGGCGGCGGCGTGAGGTCGCCCTCGATGTTGAAGTCGCCCGCCTGCGAGAGCGCGACGACGTCCGTGACGTGGGCGGTGGACGTCTTCGGGTCGCCGCAGAGCAGGACCGCGCGGACGCTGATGCCGGCGGTGGTCCCGATCAGGCTGCCGGCCGCCAGCAGCAGGCCGCGGCCGTCGACGCGGACGTGCCCATCGGTCCTGATGTTGGCCTCCAGCCGCCCGATCCGCCACGGAGCGCCGGCGGGAAAGAAGCCGCGGACGTTGTTGACGACGGGCGCGCCGCTGTTCAGGGCGATGCCGGACACCGGGTCCACGCCGATGCCCCCGTCGAATTTCGCGAGCGAATCGCCCGCGCCCGCGGACAGCGACGCGAGCGAGATGAGAGCAGCTGCCACGATTGATTTCGTCATGAGAGGTTCTCCTTGGGTCGTGCAAGAGGCACGCAGCAAGGATGCGACGAGCGCGGCGGAGTATTCCGGTGGCCGAACGGCTGCCGCGCGGCCGCGGACCGCTACTCGAGCTGGCCGCGGGGCGCGCCCTGCTTGTACGGGGCGAGACGCCAGGAAGTCTGTGCCGAAATGAGACCGCCTTCGGAGAGCTCCGCGAGCTCGCGCGCGCCCATGTGGTCCCCCGCCATCAGGCGAGGGAGCAGCATGTCCAGGGAAGTGGCGCGCGAAAAGATTCCGCAGGAAGGCGCACCGACGAGCGGGACGTCGCCGAGATACGCGAGCCAGAGCAGCGTTCCCGGATACGCGGGGACGCCGTGGCGTTCCAGCCGCGCTCCCGCCAGCTCCAGCGCGCGCAGCACCGGATCCTGCGGGTCCATCGAACGGCTGCCGGCGAGGACCAGCAGGCGCGCGCCGTTGCGGTGCTCTTCGCGGATCGCCGCGGCGAGAGCTTCCGGCGTTCCTTCCACCGCGCGAGCCGTCGCCAGCCGCGATCCGAAGAAGGCGAGCTTCTCGTCGAACGACCGGCGCGCCTTCTCCAGCGCCGCGTCCGCGATCTTCTCGTGGACCAGCAGCGCCCCCGGCGCGCGGAGGAACGGTCGCACCGCCAGCAGCCCTCCGCGGCCGATCTCCTCGGCCCGACGCAGCCGATCCTCGCGAGTGACGAAGGGGACCACCTTGACCCGGCCGACCACCTCGCCTTCGACGGCGACGTACCCGCGCGGGTGCGCGTATGCGGCGAGATCGGGGATGAGGTTGATCTGCGCCAGCCGCCCGGCGTCGAGGGCGACCAGCCCGCGGCGCTGCGCGACGAGCGGAAACGACCCGCCGTCGATCTCGCCCCGACTGACGCCCTCTCCTGCGACGGCGTCCGCGAGTCTCCGGCCGGCGGCATCCTCGTGCACGTCGTCCGCTTCCAGCTGAAGCACGTCCAGCTCGGCCCAGCCGGCGCCCTCGAGCGCCGCGAGGTCCGCGGCGGCGAGGATGCGGCCTTTCCGGAACGCGCCCACGTCGCGCGTCAGCACCGTGCCCGCCGTCAGCTTCTCTCCCCGCAGAATCCGCCGTGCCTTCATCGCCGCCTCCTCAGGCGAGCAGATGCCGCTCCAGCGCCCGCAGCGACACCAGATTGTGCGCCGGCGCGAACACGCTCACGTGCGGCAGCGCCGCCTGCATCCCCTGCGTGAGCGGCTGGTAGTCCGGGCTTCCCAGCAGAGGGTTCAACCAGATCAGCCTCCGGCTCCGCCGCCGCAACGTCTCCATCGCCTCGCCGAGCAGCGCCGGCTCGCCGGTGTCCCAGCCGTCGCTGAGGATCACCACCACGGTGCGCTTGTCCACGAGCTGCCCCCAGCCGGAGTTGAACGCCGCGAGCGATTCGCCGATGCGCGTCCCGCCCGACCAGTCGTGGACCCCGCTCGCGAGGCTGCGCAGCGCCTCTCCGTATTCCGGCTCGCGCAGCAGCGCCGTGACGTGGCGGAGGCTGGTGGAGAAGACGAAGCTCTCCACCCGCGCCACCGTGCCCTGCAGCGCGAAGAGGAACTGCAAGAGGAACCGGCTGTAGAGGTCCATCGACCCCGACACGTCGCAAAGCGCCACGATCCGCGTCTTGCGCGGCTTGCGCCGGCGGAAGCGCAGCTCCAGCGGCTCCGCAGAATTCGACAGCGAGCGGCGCATCGTCCTGCGCAGGTCGATGCGCGTTCCCCGGCCCGACGCCTTCCAGCGCCGGCTCGGCCGCGCCGCCAGGCGGCGGGCGATGCGCGCCGCGATCCGCTGGATCTCCGCCAGCTCGGCGGCGCCGAAGGCGCTGAAGTCCTTCTCCGCGATCCCCGGCGCGTCGCTCGCCGCCGGGACCTCCTCGGGGTCCTCGCCGTCCTCGCCCTCCTCGCCTTCCTTTCCCCACGAGGAGAGCGAAACCGCCGCTGCGGGGTCGCGCGGCGGCGAGCGCCGGACGACCCGGACGGCGCCCTCGATCGCATCTTCCGGCGGCGGCGAGAACACCGCGGCGAACACCTCGTCGAACAGCTCCAGGTCCTCCGGGCGCGCCACCAGCACGCAGCGCAACGCCAGGTACACCCGCTCGCGGGACTCGATCCCGATCGCCCTCAGCGCACGGACGGCGTCCATCGCGTGCGAGGTGGTCACCGTCATGCCGCGCGCGCGCAGCTCGCGGCAGAGCGACACCGTCCGGTGCACCAGGTCGGCGTTCACACCGCGCCCACGGGCAGGCGCCCCGACTCGATCTCGGAACGGACCTTGCGCAGATCGCCCTCGTCCTTCAGCGCGCAGCCCAGCGTCTCCCCGACGATCTCCGGCGTCAGGTGATCGGCGTGCAGCACGACCAGCGCCGCCGCCCAGTCCAGCGTCTCGGAGACGCCCGGGACCTTCGCCAGCTTCGCCGTCC
>DASREU010000208.1:0-9253 GCA_035651935.1 Myxococcales bacterium
GCAAAGCGGATCGAGCGCTTTCTCTGGCGCGCGCGATCGTTCGCCCCCGCGGGCGCGATCGAGGTGCCGGACGGTCCCGAATCGCTCGCCGCCGACGGCACGCGCGCGTACACGCACTCGTGGAAGGGCGAGTCGTACGCGATCGATCTCGAGCGTGGCGAGGTGGTCGCGCGATTCCAGAACGGCTGCGAGGGAGCGCGCGGGCTCGCGCTCGACGCGGCCCATGGCCTGCTCTTCGCCGGCTGCGCGGAAGGGAAGGTGACCTCCGTGTCGCTGGCCACGCTCCAGCCGGTCGGCAGCGCTCCGGCCGGCAAGGGGGTGGACATCATCGCCTTCGCTCCCGGCCTGCGGCACCTCTACGCGCCCGCTGGCGATGCCGCGTCGTTGACCGTGATCGCCGGCAATGCCTGGGTCTGCGACCCCGCGCACGGCCGCCTGCTGGTCTTTCGCGACCCGCCGTGAGCGGCCTGCGCTTGCGGAACGCCGCCGTCCGCCGTTAGGTTCCCGCCCCCATGCCCGCCCTGCAGATCTGCTACCACGACCACTGCTTCGACGGCGTCTCGTCCGCCGCTACCTTCCTGCGCTTCTACCGGGAGAAGGTGAAGCCCGGGATGACCGATGTGGGGTTGAAGGGCATGGCTCACCGCGCCGGCCAGCTCTTCGGCGAAGACGCATTCGCCGGCGACGAGAACGCGGTGGTGGACTTCCGCTTCTCGGCGGATCCCCGGCTCACCTGGTGGTTCGATCACCACCAGAGCGCGTTCGAGACCAAGGCCGACGAGCTGGCGTTCAAGGCCGACCGCAGCGGGCGCAAGTTCTGGGACCCTGCCGCGAAGAGCTGCACCCGATTCATCGCCCGCACCGTCCAGGCGAAGTTCGGCTGGGATCCGGCGCCGTTGCGCGAGCTGATCGACTGGGCCGAGGTGATCGACGGCGCGCTCTTTCCCGATCCGCAGATGGCGGTGTCCCTCACCGATCCGGCGATGCAGTTGATGCTGCTGATCGAAGCGACGAAGGATCCCGGCCTCTGCCCCCGCCTGATCCGCGAGCTCGCCGACCGCCCGCTGTCCGCCGTGCTCGGCGAGCCCTGGGTGACCGGGCCTCTGGAGCCCTTGCTCGCGCGCCACCGCGAGGTGGTGAAGCTGGTCACCTCCCGCCTCCGGCTCGACCGCGGCGTCGCCACCTACGACCTTGCGGATCTGGGGATCGACACCGTCAACAAGTTCATCGCCTACGCCGCGGATCCTTCGACGCTCTACACGGTCTCCGTCTCGCGCGGCGCCAGCCGGAGCAAGATCTCGCTCGGCTCGAATCCGTGGAAGCAGGAGCAACGCCGGCACAACCTGGCACAGATCGCCGAGCGGTATGGCGGCGGCGGCCACCCGGCGGTGGCCGCCATCTCGTTCGCCCCGGACAAGCTCGAGGAGGCGCGCGCCGCCGCCGCGACCATCGCGGACGAGCTCCGGCGCGCGCGCTGAGCGCCTACTTCTTGCTCTCGACCTGCGCTTCCTTCTTCGCGTCGGACGGCTTCGCGATGTACTCGACGTTCACCTCGAGCTTCACGTCGTCCGAGACCACCACGCCGCCGCTCTCCAGGGCCTTGTTCCAGTTCAGCCCCCAGTCCGAGCGCTTGACCTTTCCCGTGGCGCTCGCCGCGTAGACCGTGGTGCCCATCGGCGTCTTCACCGGCTGGTCGGTGAACTCGACCTCGAGGGTGACCGGCTTCGTCACGCAGTGCATGTTCAGGTCGCCCGAGACCTTGTACTTGTCGGATCCGTCCTTCTCCACCTTCTTCGACTTGAAGGTGATCTCGGGGCACTTCTGCGCGTCGAAGAAGTCGGCCGACTTGAGATGGCCGTCGCGCTTCTCGTTGTTGGTGTTGATGCTCGCGGCGTCGATCCGCAGGTCGACGTCGCTCTTCGTCGGATCGTCCTTGTTCCAGTGCAGCGTCGAGTTGACCTTGGTGAACTCGCCGCGGACGGTCGTCACCATCATGTGCTTGACGGCAAACCCGGCGCTGCTGTGCGCGGGATCTGCTTCCAGGGTGAGAGGGGCGGCGGCCACGAGGGCGGCAAGCAGGAGCATCATTTTGGGGTATCTCCTTGAGAGGTCAGGCGATCTGCCAGAGCTTCAACACCGAGGCCGGGTTCCCACCAGAGGCGCGAAAGGCCTCGATCACCCGCTCGGCGAGCGTACGTCCATCGCTTAAGATGTCCGAGAGCGGGTCGAGGTTCCGGGATTCGTCGAGACCCGAGGCCTTCTGCCAGCCCTTCAACCCCGCCCGGGCGATGCCGAGAAGATCGCGCGCGAGGTCGAGGGCGGTGGCTCCGCCCGGGCCTTTCGCCCCCAGCGCCGCCTTCGCCACCTCGCCCTGGAACTGCAGCAGCTCGGAAAACTTCCAGCGGCGCGTGAGCGCCGCCGCCGCCTCGCGCGCCGCAGCGTCGTAGAGGATCCCCACCCAGAGCGCCGGCAGCGCCATCATCAGGGGAAGCGGGACCACGTCGGCGCCGCGCACCTCGAGCACCCTCTTGACCCGCACCTCCGGGAACAAGGTGGTGAGGTGATCGACCCAGTGCGAGAGGGTCGGCTGCCGCTTCTCGCCGGAAGCGAGCTGACCGCTTTCGAGCCACTGCCGAAATGTCTGCCCCAGGGAGTCGCGATACTCGGTCCCGTACCGGACGAAGAGCATGGGCACGTCGATGGCCCACTCGACGTAACGCCGGTAGCCCCAGTCGGGCTCGAGCATCTGCTCGAGAAGCCCGCACCGGGCGGGGTCGGTCTCGCGCCAGACCTGGTAGCGGAAGTCGAGATACCCGCTCTCGCGCCCGCCGACGAGCGGGCTGTTGGCGAACATCGCGCTGACGATCGGTGAGACCGCCGTCGCCGCCCGCACCTTGGAGGCGAGATCGGCCTCGTCGCTCCAGTCCAGGTTCGCCTGCACCGTGGCGGTCATCAGCATCATGTCGAGCGCCAGCGGCCCGCGCTCCCCGAGCGACGACTTCATCGCGGCGTAGCGGCCCTTCGGCATCCAGGGCACCTGCTCGCGGGTGCCGAAAGGCCGATATCCGGCGGCCAGCCAGGCGATGCCGTCCGAGTCGCGGCGGACCTCCGCCAGGTGCGCCTCGATCTCGCCGCGGATGTCGGCGAGCGAGCGTAGCGGCGCGCCCGAAAGCTCGAGCTGTCCGCCGGGCTCCAGCGTGACCGACGCGTCCTTCGAGAGCAGCGCGATGGGCTGTCCGTTCTCCTTGTGCCGGTGCTGGGTCCCCCCCGCCGACCGCGCGATGGCGTCGAGCAGCTCGCGGATGCCGTGGCGACCGTGGTACGGCACCGCCTCGAACAGCGGTCCGCGCACCCCGATCTTCTCGTGCTCGACGCCGATCAGCCAGCGCTCCGCCGGGCGCTCGGCGCCTTTCACGTATGCGATCAGCTCGTCGATCCTGCTGACCGGGGCCGACAGCCCGCCTAGGTCGAGGGACATTCGCTCAAGATGATGCCGAAAGGCCCGATTCGGAGCGGGCGAACGCGAGAAGCTCGGGCCTGCCGGCGAATGCGCTGCGAGCGGCGGAAAGGATCTCCTCCTCCACCGTGCGCAGGTCCCGCGCCGGATCGGCGCCTCCCAGCTCGTTCTCCAGCTGATCGCAGAGCCCGTCGAGGTGCCGGACCGTGGCCGTGTTGAGCGCGTATTTGATCAGGCTCGCGGCATGGCCCCGGGCGTCGCGCGCGACATGGCGGCCGAGCGCGAGCACCTCGCGGGCGGCCTGCGGGACCGGCTCCCGCGCCTTGAACGACGCCTGGACCGCGGCGTCGCCCGGGAACTCCTTGCGGATCGCCGCCTGGAACTCCTCGATCTCGCGGCGGATGTCGCACAGCAGCACCTGCGCCTTCGGGTCGGCTTCCCGCGCCTGCATCGCCACTGCGCGCAGCGCGTTCTCGTACCGTTCCAGCGCGGTCCGGGCGAGGCCCGCCGCCCGCAGCGCATCCTCGTGGGCGCGCGCGGCAGCGAGGAGCGTGCGCCGCGCGGTCTTGCTCCCCTTCGCCATCCTCAGACCTGCATCAGATCTTTTTCCTTCGCGGCGATGATCTCGTCGACCTTCTTCACTCCGTTGTCGACCTCGAGCTGCACCTTCTCCATCGCCTTCTTGCCGCCATCCTCGGTCAAGTCGCCTTCCTTCACCGACTCCTCGATCAGCTCCTTCGCGTCCCGCCGCTCGTTGCGGATGGCGATCTTGTGCTCCTCTCCCTTGTGCTTCACCACCTTGACGAACTCGCGGCGGCGCTCCTCCGTGAGCGGCGGGATGGGGACCCGCACCATCTCGGCGTCGGACTGCGCGTTCACTCCCAGGCCGGCGGCGTTGATCGCCTTCTCGATCACCGGAATCATCGCCTTCTCCCACGGCTTCACGACGATGAGCCGCGGGTCTGCGACGGTGACGTTGGCGACGTTCTGCAGGGGCGACATCTGCCCGTAGTAGTCGACCCGCACGCCCTCGAGCAGGGCCGGATTCGCCCGGCCGGTGCGCACCTTCGCCAGCTCGCGGCGCAGGTCGTCCAGCGTCTTGCTGATCCGCTTGTGCAGATCGTCGACCACGTCCTCTGCCATGCCCATGGCCTACGCCTCCTGCTGCTGGGGCTTGAGCGTCCCCACCAGGGTGCCCACGTCCTCGCCTTGCACCACCCGCAAGATGTTCCCCGGCTGGCCGAGGTCGAAGACGATGATCGGCAGCTCGTTGTCCATGCAGAGCGAGATGGCGGTGGAGTCCATCACCTTGAGGTTCTTCCGCAGCACTTCAATGTAGCTCAGCGCCTTGTACCGGGTGGCGGTAGGGTCCTTCACCGGATCTGCGCTGTAGATCCCGTCCACCTTGGTGGCCTTGAGGATCACCTCTGCGTGGATCTCCATCGCCCGCAGGCTGGCTGCGGTGTCGGTGGTGAAGTACGGGTTCCCGGTGCCGGCGGCGAAGATCACCACCCGTCCCTTCTCGAGATGCCGCACCGCGCGGCGGCGGATGTACGGCTCCGCCAGCTGCTGCATCTCGATGGCGCTCTGCACCCGGGTATAGACGGCCAGCTTCTCCAGCGAGTCCTGCAGCGCCAGCGCATTGATCACCGTGGCGAGCATCCCCATGTAGTCGGCGCTCGCCCGGTCCATCCCCTCGGTGCTGGCGGAAACGCCCCGGAAGATGTTTCCGCCTCCGATGACGATGCCGACCTCCACGCCCATCCCGACCACTTCCCGCGTCTCCTGGGCGATCTGCTGGAGCGTCTTGGGCGAGATCCCGTACTTGCCGTCGCCCATCAGCGCCTCGCCGCTGAGCTTGAGGAGGATGCGCTTGAATCTCGGCGGCTTTCCAGTGGGCGCGGTCACGGGGCGCGGAAGCTATCTTGCGGTCCGGAGGTGGTCAAGGAGCAGCGGCCGCGATCTGCGGCGCGGCCGCGGCGGTTCAGTTTGCATCGTCCGGGAGGGCTTCCTCGCCTGCCGCCCGCGGGAGCGCCGGGAGCACTTCCAGCTCGACCAGCGGCTCGAGCTGCACGTCGATGGCGCTGGCCTTCAACTGTTCGAATCGCCGCGCCGCCGGCAGCACCCGCTTGTCGAACGACCCGACCGCCCCGTTGTAGGTCTTGACCGCGCTCTCCAGCGCCCGCCCGAGCTTCGCCAGGTGCCTGCTCAGATCGGCGATCCGCTTGTGCAGCTCGCGCCCTTCATTGGCGATCTCCCGCGCGTTCGCCGCGATGGACTCCTGCTTCCAGACGTGCGCGATGGTGAGCAGCAGCGCGAGGAGCGTGGCCGGCGTGGCGAGGACGATGCGGCGCGCGAACGCGTCCTCATGCAGCCCGGGATCGACTTCCAGCGCGGCGGAGAGCAGCCCTTCCGAGGGGAGAAAGAGCACCGCCATCTCGGGACTGCCCGCAAACGCCTCCCAGTACTGCTTCCGGGACAACGCGTCGACGTGGGAGCGGAGCTGCGCGGCGTGCGCGCGCAGGTGGATCTCCCGCTCATCTTCGGGCGCCTCCACCGCCTTGAGGTACGCCTCCAGCGGCACCTTGGAATCGAGGAGGACCGTCTTGTCTCCCGGAAGCCGGACCGCGACGTCCGGGCGCAGCGTTCCGTCGGGGAGCTGGACGACCGGCTGCTCGTCGAAATCGACGTGCGCGCGGAGCCCGGCGAGATCCAGCGTGCGCCGCAGCTGCGTCTCGCCCCAGCGGCCGCGCTGGGCGGGGGCGCGCAAGGCGGTGACGAGCTTCGCCGTCTCGCCGCGGAGCTTCTCCTCCTGCGCCGCGAGCGCCCGGACCTGTTCGGCGAGCCGCGCCGCGCTCACGTCGCCGGACTTCTCCAGCTTGGCGATCTTCTCGTCCACGCGGCCGAGCGACTCGTGGACCGGACGCACCAGCTCGGCGATGGCCGTCTGCCGCTTCTCCAGATCTCCGTTCGCCGCCTCCGTGAGGCGCCCGAGCGACTCGCGCGCCAGCTGAAGGAACTGATCGTTGTTCGCCTGCAGGGCCTGGCTGGAAAGCGCGGCTAAGGTGTTCGCGAGCGTCTTCTCCGCCTCGCGCAGGATCCCGAGCTTCTCCTCCATGGCCCGCCGCTCGGCATCCGTCCTCGCCTCCAGCGCCGCGCGCGCCGCGGCCTCCCCCGCGCGCAACTTCCGCTCGGCCTCGACCTCCGCCTCGCGGATGGCGAGCCGAGCTTCCAATTCGCGGCGCCGCGCGCGAGACGCGGCCAGCAGGGCGAGCGTTGCGGCGAGTGCGGCGGCGAGCACGGCGAGGAGCGCGGTCATGGCGTTCCCTCCTTCCGCGACACTGTAGCGAGGGGGTCTGACATCCATGGTCCAAGTGCCTGAAATTCATCGCCGAAGCGGTCTCCCCAGAAGCCCTGCTCCGCCGCGCGGACCAGCTTCGGGGAAAGCGCGAACAGCCGGTACACGCAGGCGTCGATGCGGCGGTCCAGCTCGCGAGCATCGGCCGGCGACAGCGCCCGCTCGCGGGCCAGCGCCGCCAGCTCGCGCGGCGAAGCGAGCAGCGCGCGCGGCGCCGGAAGCTCGCGGAGCGCGCCGGGCTTCACGTTGACGTCGGTGGTTCGCAGCCGGTGGTAGCGCTGCAGCGCGACCGATTGGACGAGCGCCAGGAGCGCCCAGAGCCGATCGGGGGCGGGGCAAGCGAGAGTAGAGAGCGAGTCCAGGCACACCATCTCCCCGGGAACCATCGCCGCCTCCAGCCACCGCGCCCAGGGCGCCTGGGCGTTGGTGCGGATCCGCTGCACCGCGATCCGCGCCACCCCGAGCTGGCGGGCCACGAGCGACCGCAGCGGCTCCGGACGGACCAGCGTCTTGGGCCGCCAGCGCAGCCCGTAGGGGATCACGTCCTCTCCCCCCACCAGCGGGATCTCGCCCGGCGCCGGCGGACGCCGCGCCACGTGCCGCGGGTTCGCGCCGGTGCGCATCCCGTATCCGACCTCGCACGCCGACCCGAGCGGAACCGCCGCGGCGTCCATCGCCGCGCAGAGCTCCCGCTCTTCCGTCGAGCGATAGACGAACCAGCCGCGCCGCGCCGACGCCCGCAGCTCCTCGAAAGGCGCCTCGGCGAGGGCGAGATCGCCGCGCCCGACGAACGCCGGCCGGACCCGGGCGGGCCTGCGCAGGAGCACCACCGCCTGCACCCGCGTGTCCTTCGCCGAGGCGAACGGCTTCCCGAGATCGACGATCGCGGCCACCTCCGCCTGGGCGAGGATCGCCTCGCGCAGCGCGCCCGCGCGGGAGAGGAACATCCAGGTGTCGGGGACCAGCAACGCCGCCGCGCCGCCCGGGCGCACCAGCTGCAGCGATCGGAGCAGGAAGGCGGCGTACCGATCGATCTCGCCGCCGCGCAGCGCCGGAAAAGTGCGGAGGAGGAAGGCGCGCTCGCGCGCGCCGGCGTGTCCGTACGGCGGGTTCCCGACGATCAGGTCGGCGGGCTCGCGCGGCGTGAACCGGAGCGCGTCGGCGGTGCGCAGCCGCGCCGAAGCGCCGCAGAGGCGGAGAGCGCGCCGGGCGATCCGCAACGCCTCCGGATCGAGATCGAGCCCGTGCAGATCGCGAAGGCCGGCGCGCGCCGCTGCGACCAGGAAGGCGCCGGCCCCCGCGCAGGGATCGAGCACCCGCCCCGGCGACGCCGCTCCGTGCCGGAGCGCGAGCGCGACCACCTGCGCCGCGATCGCCGGCGGGGTGTAGTAGAGGCCGGCGTCGCGCCGCCGGGAATTCCCCAACGCGCGCGACTTCTCCTTCTCGAAGGCAGCGATCAGCGCGTCGGCGCTCAAGAGCGCCGGCCCCGGGGAAACATCCGCCGGTTCTGCTCCAGCAGCCCCGCCAGCTCCTCCGGCGGAAGGGCCTGCGCTCCGCCGAGCGCGACGGCGTGATGGAGGATCTGCGCCAGGTGCTCGACCAGCTCCATCCGGAGCGAGCAGAGCGCGACGTCGGAGCCGAGCGTGACCACGCCGTTGCCGGGAAGGAGCATGGCGTCGGCTTCCGCCGCGCAGCGCGAGACCGCATCGCTCGCGGCGGGCGTTCCGGGAAGCGCAAGCGGCGCCAGCGGCACGCGGCCGAGCGAGACGACCGCCTCCGGCAGGCAGACCGGCTCGAGAGGCGCGCGCGCCGCGCCGAAGGCGGTGGCGTACGGCGGATGCGCGTGCAGGACCGCGCTGACGTCGGGGCGCGCCCGGTACGCGGCGAGGTGCAGCGCGGTCTCGCCGGGCGGCTTGCGCATCCCCTCCACGAGCTGCCCGCTGCCGTCGATCACGATCAACGACGCCTCGTCCACCTCCGCCTTGGAAGCGGCCGAAGGCGTGATCAGGAAGCGGTCGCGCCCGATCCGGGCGGAGACGTTCCCGTCGTGGTTCGCGACCCATCCCCGCGAATGCATGCGGCGCGCGGCCTGTGCGACCTGCGCGCGCAGCAGGGGATGCATCAGCCGGCCACCGCCGCGTCGACGACCCCGACGATGCAGGATCGGATGGGGAGCTTGCCCGCGGGCGGGAGCCCGAAGAGCTGGCGGATGCCGGTGCCCTCCCGGAGGACCAGGACGGTGTCGCCTTCGCCGGCCTGCACCGCGCGGTCGACGGCGAGGAAGCTCCTGCCGCAAGCCGCTCCTCCCTCGTCGACGGGCTGCACCACCAGGAGCTTGAGGCGCTCGAACGCCGGATGCTTCTCGGTGGCGATGACGGGTCCCAGCACCTTGCAGAGGATCATACCGCGACCCGATCGACGATTCCCACGATCGCCGC
>DASREU010000209.1:0-21418 GCA_035651935.1 Myxococcales bacterium
TGATCCGGCTGTTCTCGTCGGCGATCCGCGCGTGGTAGCTGCCGTCGAAGGCGCCGAATGCGTGTGTCACCGCGCGCGGCTCGCGAGGCCTCGCAGGCGCGCCCGCGGCTGCGTCCGCCTTGGCGGCCTCGAGACCGGTGATGTTCCCCGAGAGGAGCGCGCTGAACGCGTTGGAGTCGATGGGCACGACCTGCCAGAGACGGATGCCCAGGTTGTTCGACGCCGGCGCTCCTGCCGGCAGCCCCGCAAGACCGCCCGGGACGGGGGCCGCCGGCTGCGGCGCGGGCCCGCCGGCCGCCCGGGTGAGCAGCGCGGTGGCCTGCCCGCCGAGCTGATCCACCTGTTTCTGGAAGTGCAGCAGCAGGCGGCTGAGATTGATCGCGGACCGCGCCAGGTACTCGGCCCGCGTCTCGTCGCGCAGGTTCTCCGCCAGCTTCAACGACACGCGCGAGCTGTAGCTGAAGTCCACCCCGATGGAGGTGAGGATGGCGATCGTCACCAGCACCAGGATCAGCGCGACGCCGCGGTTCTCGACGGGAGCGGAGCGCATCAGAAGTCCAGAGGGGTGGTGAGGGGCAGGCGGGCCTGGGTGGACCAGGTCCGCTCCTTGCCCTGCTCGTCGCGGACGGTGATCGCGATGCGAACCCGCGGCGGAATCAGGGCGCCGCCGGTCCGCTGCGGGGAATTCGAATCCCACTCGTCGCGCCACTCGCGGTCGCGCGGGTCCCAGGCCTGGACGGTGAACCGGAGCACGTCCTCCGCGAGCACCGCCCTCTCTCCGCCGCGGTCAGGCTGCTCGTCGATGTACGCCTTCACCCGGCGGAAGAGCGACGTCCTGCCCGTGTCGTCGCGGTCCAGGCGGTATTCGAAGACCGCCTGGTCCGACTCCTTGGCGTCGATGTGCAGCCGCTCGTGCGCGAACGAGGTGACCATCAGCTCTGCCTCCCTCCGGCCGTCCTTGAGGCGGAAGAAGGTGGGCCGCTCGCGGAAGCGCTTGTGGTCGTAGTGCTCGGAGAGGAAGGTCATCGAGACTTCGCGGGCGATGCGGTCCAGCGCGCCGCGCACGGTCTGGTCGCGCTCCTCGGCCGTCTCGACGCGCCGCTTGAGGTCGTAGGCGCCGTCGAACGTCTTCCAGGTGAGGCCGCCGATCATCGCCAGGACGGCGACCGCGATCATCACCTCCAGCAGGGTGAACCCGCGCGCCTTCATGGTTGCGTTCCCGGCCGGGGCGGCGTGCCCGGCAAGACACCCGGCTGCAGCCCCGCCGGCGGGATCTGCGGCTGCTGCGTCGTCGCGGGCGTCTGGCCCACGCTCTCCGGCAGGATGACGACGATCTGCGACGCGGAGACCGTGCGGCTCTCCTTGCCCTCCGGCCAGCTGACCGTCAGCCGGATCTCGCGCAGGCTCTTCTTCAGGGTCTCGATGAAGGTTTTCGCCTGCGTCTGCAGGACGCCGCCGAGAGGTCCCGCGAGCATGGCTGCGACCGGGCCGCTCTGGGTCGTGGGCTGGGGCGCGCCCGAACCGCCCAGCAGCGATCCCGCAAGAGCAGTGGCAGCGCCGCCGATGCCCCCCGCCTTGGCTTGCCCGCTCTGCCCCGGACCGCTGCCGGCGCCCACCAGGTTCATCAGCTGGGCGGGATCGAGCTGCACGTCGGGCTTGAGGATCTCCGCGCTCCAGGCGTATCCGGGGCTCCCCTCGGCCGCGAAATCGCCGTGCTTCTCGTCGTCGAAGTCGGAGAAGCCGTTCTTCTGCAGATCGTCCTCGACGTCGAGCATCTTGCCGCGAAGCAGCAGCGTGGCCTCGGTGGCGCGCCGGCCATACGCGTGCATCGCCACTGCGCCGCCGTTCAGGCCGGAGAGCGCGACCAGCGCGATGGCGAGGATCGCCAGCGAGATCATCACTTCCAGGAGGGTGAACCCGCGATTCATCGGCGCTGCCCCGGCGCATCGACGCGGTCGGCGACGATCCGCACCCGGGCCGTCAACGGCGAGACCAGGAGCGAGTACACGTCGTCGCCCTGCGAGACGTGGATGGACGCTTCCTCGGTGAGTCCGCTCGACCAGAAGTAGAGGAATGCCTTGCCGGTGGTGTACCGCTCGGGCTGGTGCTGCACCCAGACGTCGGCGAATCTCACCGCCGCCCCGAGCTCGGTCCTGGGGATGTCCGGCGAGGCCGCGAAGTCGCTCTTCTGTTGCAGCTCCAGCTTCACCCGGTCCTCTTCCGACATCCCGTCGCGCGGCCGCAGCTCTTCGGCGCGCGAGGCGATCCGCGCCCCGTTCTGCGACCGCTCGCCTTCGCGCGAGAGGCGCACGTTGGTCTTCGCGCACTCCGACCAGTACGCGTTCGCGTCCAGGTCGAGGACGAGGCGGCAGGTGCGCCCCCCGATCGCGGCGCTCCCGTACAGCGCGCGGATCCCGCCGGCGAGCTGTCCGCTGCGCTGGCGGAGCTGCGCCCGGGTGACGGCGGACAAGGCAGGGATGGCGATGGCCAGCATCAGCCCGGCGACGGCCAAGGCGACGCCGATCTCGATCAGCGTCATTCCGCTGTCCCGCCGCGCGCGCATCCCGATGGCTACTTCCCCGCCGTGGAGGGTCCGGCGGCCTCGCCGCCGTGCACGACGATGTCATCGCCGCCGCCCTGGGCCTTGTTCGGTCCGAAGGAGTAGACGTCGAATCCTTCGCCCGTGCGCACGTAGGCGTAGTCGCTTCCCCACGGGTCCTTGTGCAGGTCCTTGATGTACTTCGGCGTCAGCTGCTGCAGCCCCTCGGGCCACTGGCCCGTCTCGACGTGAAACAGATCGATGCCGTTCGAGATCGCCTTCAGGTCCAGCGTCGCGGTGCGCACCTGCGCTTCCTTGAGCTGGTTGAAGACGTTGTAGCCGATCGCTCCCGCGATCAGCCCGAGGATCACCAGCACCACCATGATCTCGATCAGCGTCATGCCGCGCGCGGCCTTGCGGCGGCGCGACGTCACTTCGATCAGCCTCTTCTTCCACTCTGGCAGCATGACTCTCCTCAAGATTCCGGTGGGATGACGGAGAGCGTGTCGTTCGCTCCCTTGCGGTGATGCAGCTCGATCTGCATGCGGCCTCCTACTTCGGCACGAACGTGTTCAGCTGCATGATCGGCATCAGGATGGAGAAGACGATGAAGGCGACGCCGCCGCCCATCGCCACGATCATCACCGGCTCGAGCAGCGAGGTGAGCGCGCCGATGCGCATCTCCACCTGCGCCTCGTAGCTCTTCGCCACGTTCTGCAGCATCTCCTCCAGCTGCCCGCTGCGCTCCCCGATGGCGATCATGTGGTAGACGAGCGGCGGGAACTGGCCCGAGCGTTTCAGCGGCGCGGCGATCGATTCGCCTTCCCGGATCGAGTCGCGCGCGTGCTCGATCACGTCCGCCAGCAGGGTGTTGCTCACCACGTTCTTGACGATGTCCATCGCGGTGAGCAGCGGAACTCCGCTCGCCAGGAGCGTCGCCAGCGTCTTGGCGAACCGGGAGAGCGCCAGCATGCGGGTGAGCTCGCCGAACACGGGCGCGCGCAGCTTGAGGCGGTCCCATTTCTCCCGCCCGCCCTTGGTCCTCACCCAGCGGCGGACGCCGAACACCACCGCCGGCAGGACGGCGACGATCACGTACCAGTAGTCGCGGGCGAACGAGGAGACCCCGATGAGGATCCGGGTGGTCCAGGGAAGGGTGACGTTCATGTCCTCGAAGATCTTCGTCACCTTCGGGATCACCACGACGAAGAGGATGCTGACGATGGCGATCCCCACCACCATCATGATCGCGGGGTAGAGCATCGCGCCGATGATCTTGTTCCGCAGCAGCGACTGCGACTCGGTGAAGTCGGCGAGTCGGACGAGCACCACGTCCAGCGCGCCGGAGCTCTCGCCCGCGCGGATCATGTTGACGTAGAGGGTGGAGAAGACCTTCGGGTGCTCGTTGAGCGCGTCGGCGAGCGAGGAACCCTCGTTCACCTTCTGCTTGATCGCGCCCATGATCCGCTTCAGCCGCGGCTGCTCGATCTGGTCGACCAGCGCGCTGAGCGCGTCGATCAACGGAATCCCGGCGGCGATCAGCGTGGCGAGCTGCCGCGTGGCGATGGCCAGGTCCTGGGCGGAGACACCCGTGAACCCGAGCATCGCGCCCACGTCGACCTCGCGCGCCAGCCCCGTCTTCTGCTCTCCGACGGTCGCGCCGGCCTCGGCCGCGCGCGCTTCCGTGAGATACACGCCGTCCTTGCGGAGGACCTGGCGGAGCGCCTTGCTGCTCTCCGCATCGCGGATCCCGCGGACGTTCTTGCCGGCCTCGGTGAGGCCCGTGTACTCGAAGACGGGCATTCAGGTCCTCAGGCGAGATCCTCCTGGGTGACGCTGAGCACCTCGGCGATGCTGGTGATGCCGCGCATCACCTTCTGCGCGCCGTCGTCCATCAGCGTGCGCATGCCCTTCACCACCGCCTGCCGCTTGATCGTGCCGCTGTCGACGTTCTTCAGCGTCATCTGCCGCAGGTCGTCGTCCAGCAGCATCATCTCGTAGATGCCGCTGCGGCCGTGGTACCCGGTGTGGTTGCACTGCTCGCAGCCGGCGGGCTTGTAGAGCATCCCGCCGCTGGTCTCCCGCACCATCTCCGGCGTGAGCCCGATCTCCTTCAGCTCTTCCGGGGTGGGGAGGTAGGGCATGCGGCAGTCCTTGCAGAGCACGCGCACGAGGCGCTGCGCCAGGACGCCCATCAGCGACGAGGCGACGAGGAACGGCTCCACGCCCATGTCCACCAGGCGGGTCACCGCGCCCGCGGCGTCGTTGGTGTGGACGGTGGAGAAGACCAGGTGGCCGGTGAGCGACGCCTGGATGGCGATCTCCGCCGTCTCCAGGTCGCGGATCTCGCCGACCATGATCACGTCGGGATCCTGGCGGAGGAAGCTGCGCAGCCCGTTCGCGAAGGTCAGCTCGATCTTGGGATTGACCGCCGTCTGCGAGATCCCCTCGAGCTGGTACTCGACGGGATCCTCGATGGTCATGATGTTCAGGTCGGGCCGGTTGATCTTGCTCAGCGCCGCGTAGAGCGTGGTCGTCTTGCCCGAGCCCGTCGGTCCGGTGACCAGGATGATCCCGTGCGACTTGTGGATGAGCGACTCCATGATCCGGAGCTGCTCCTTGTCCATCCCGATCTCCACCAGATCGAGCAGCACCGCGCTCTTGTCGAGCAGACGCATCACCACCCGCTCGCCGAAGACGGTGGGGGTGGTGGAGAGGCGGATGTCGATGTCGCGCCCGGCCAGCTTCACCCGGATGCGCCCGTCCTGCGGCAGCCGCTTCTCGGCGATGTTCAGCCCGCCCATGATCTTCACGCGCGAGCTGATCGAGTTCTGGAACCGCTTCGGCGGGCGGATCACCTCCTGCAGCACGCCGTCCACCCGGAAGCGCACGCAGATGTCCTTCTCCTGCGGCTCGATGTGGATGTCGCTGGCGCGCTCCTTGGCGGCCCGGAACAGCAGCGAGTTGACCAGCCGGATGATCGGCGCCTCGTCGCTGCTGTCGAGCAGGTCCTGCGGCTCCTCCAGCTCGTGGGCGACGGTATCCAGATCGCCCGCTTCCAGGTCGCCGACCAGCTGCTCGGCCTCGTTCTTGGCGCGGTCGTACACCGAGTTGATGCAGTCGAGGATCGCCTGGGTGGGCACCAGGAGCGGAGACACGGCCGCGCCCAGCAGCATCCGCACGCTGTCCATCGCGCCGGTGTCCAGCGGGTCCGCCACGGCGGCGACCACGTGGCCGCCTTCCATCCGCAAGGGGAGCAGGCGGGCCTGCTTGGCGAAGTTGATGGGGACCTTCGCGATCAGCTCCTGCGAGATCTCTTCGGTCGAGAGGCGCAACTGGTACGGAAGCTCGAGCTGTGCGCCGAGCGCCTTGAGCACCTGCTCCTCCGAGCAGGCCTTGAGCGACACCAGCACTTCGCCGAGCCGCACCCCGCGCTCGGCCTGCGCGGCCAGAGCTTCCTCGAGCCGATCGCGCGTGATCGCCTTCTGGGCGACGAGGATCTCGCCGATCAGCATCCCGGAGAAGCTGCGCGCAGCCGGCTCCAGAGCGTCGGGTCGGGCGAGTGCGGATGAGATCGGATCCATCGGCGTTCAACCTTGCGGGGCAGGCTTCTCTTCCGTCTGCGGGGGCTCTTCGGGCTTCTCTTCCTGCTGCTCGGGCGCCGGCTCGTTGCCGGGCTCCCGCTCCTCTGGAGGTGCGGCCTTCTCCTCCGCCGGCGGAGGTTGCGGAGGCGCCGCCTGCACGCCGGGCGCCGGCTCTCTCTTCGGCTCGACAGGCAGCGGAGCGGGCGCCGGCGCGGCCGGCGCGGGCTGATTCTTGTCCAGCTCGGAGGGAGCATAACGTTGCTGCGGACGGATCACCCGCTCGTCCGCCGCGCCGGTGCCGCCGTTCTCGAACCGGTTGAGCTCCTGGTGCAGTCCGCGCCGCACGCGCGCCAGCGGCCCGGGCTTGCGCTCGTAGTCGATCGGCGCCTTGTACTGCCCCTCGTCGCCATAGAACCGCTTCACGAACTCGGCGCGCTCGGCCATCTTCCGCTCGAAGATCCGCCGGTAGTCCGCCTGGTCGCGGATGATGTACGGGGTGAGGAAGAGCAGCAGGTTCGTCCGCGTCTTCTTCGTCGTCTCGTTGCGGAACAGCCACCCCAGCACGGGCAGCGACCCGAGCACGGGCACCTTCTGCACGCTCTTGGTCGTGCGATCCTGGATCAGGCCGCCGATCACCACCGTCTCCTGGTCCTTGGCGACCACCGTGGTCTTCGCGGTCCGCTTGGAGGTGGTGGGACCGAGGACCTTGTCGACGCTCGCGATCTCTTCGGTCTGCTCGTCGACGTCGAGGCGGACGTAGTCGCTCTCGTTGATCTGCGGCTTGATCCGCAGGCGGAGCTCGACGTTCTGCCGCTGGATGGGCGCATACAGCGATCCCAGGCCGCCGAGGCCGAGCAAGGAAGTGGCGGCTGTGGTCGCCGCGGTCGTCCCGGTTCCGGTGGTGCCGGCGAGCGCCCCGAGCGCCGAGCCGCCCGGAGCGTAGGCCGCCTGGAAGGGGACGTTCTGTCCGACGGTGATCTCGCCCTCGGTGTTGTCGGTCATGATCACGTGCGGCGTGCTGATCACGTTCACGTCGCTCGAGCTCTGCAGCGCGTTGAGGAGGATCGAGAACGACGGCACCTGGCCGATGCCCGCGATGGTGATCGGCGGCCCCTGCACCCCGGCGAGGAAGCCTCCCAGGGCCGCGAGCGAGGCGACTCCGCCGACGGAGTTGAGGCCGCCGAGCTCGCTCCCGACCACCAGCGGAGCGTCGCCGCTGGCGCCGCGGAAATTGACGTTGCTGAGCAACGTGCCGCCGTGCGCCGAGATGCCGACGTCGAGATCGTTCTCGAGGTTGACCTCCATGATCACCGCCTCGACGAAGACCTGCCGCCGGCGGATGTCGAGTCGCTCGACCACCTTCACCAGATTCCGGTAGTCCGCCTGCGAGGCGATCACCACCAGCGAGTTGGTGTTCTTGTCGGCGGTGATCTTCACCTCGCCGCTGAAGAGGTCGGCGCTGATCGGGCCCGTCTGTCCGCCGCCCGGCGGCGAGCCTGGCGCGACGTTGGCAGGAGCCCCCGGCGCCCGCGAGACGGCCCCGCCAGCTCCCGTCGTGTGCCGTGCGGCCCCTCCCTGCGCCAGGGCCTGGAGCGTGGAGGCGACGTCCTCCGCCTTCGCGTTCTCGAGGTAGTAGACGTGCACTCCGCCCTCGCCGGCGGGAACGTCGAGCTGGCGGATCAAGGAGAGGACCCGCTGGAACGAGCGCGCCCCGGCGATCACGATCAGCTTGTTGGTGCGTTCCTCCGGGATGATCTTCCCGATCTGCACCGGCCCGGAGACGGTGCTGCCGGGCAGGTTCTGGCCGGGCTGCGGGATGGCGACGGGCTGTCCCGGCTGCACCACCGGCTCCGCCACCCCGAGGTGCCGGACGGTGCTCCCGCGGGTGCCGCCCGTGGCCTGCGCGGTGAAGATGTCCGTGAGCTTCTGCGCCAGCTCCTGCGCTCCGGCGTACTGGACCGGGACGATGTGGATCTCCTCCGTCCCGCCGGGCTGATCGAGCTGCGCCACCAGCTTCTCCAGCCGGCGCATGTTCAGGCCCAGGTCGCTGATCACCAGCGTGTCGGGCGGGAAGATCTGGAAGTCCGAGTCCCGCGAGGTGAACTGGTTGAGCACGTTGCGCATCTGGTCCGCTTCGACGTAGCGGAGCTTGAAGAGCTTCGTGACCATCTGCTCGGTGGGCGGAGGCTCCTGCCCGCGCTCGAGGTAGATGGGGATGTTCGCGCGCGAGGACTGCTTCTTCTCCACCAGCTTCCAGTACTTGCCCACCGGGTAGACGGCCCAGTTGTTGGCGTCGAGGGCGGCGACGAACACGTTCCAGACGTCGTCGGCGGGGATGGGCGAGTTGGAGAGGATGGTGATCTTCCCGGAGACGCGCTCCGGAAGGATGAAGTTGCGCTGGGTGAACTGGCTGACGAACTGGATCACCTCGGTGAGATCCCGCTTGTCGAAGGACATCACCACCGTGTTCGCCTTGGTGTGGATGTCCTTCCGGTTCACCGGGCTCGTGGCAGGCGGCTCGGTGTCGCGGGTCGGCCGCGTCGCCGCATTCTGCGGCGCCGCCTGGTTCGGGGCAGACCCGGGCGCGGGCGCGGCGCCGGGCGTCGGCCGGACCGGCTGGGGGGACGGCGCCGTGCTGCGCGGCGGGGTCAGCGGGCCCTGGCGTCGCGGCGCCTGCACAGGCTCGGTCTGTGCGCGCGAGGAGGGCGCGACCGCCAGCGAGGCGGCCAGCGGGAGCAGGGAAGCCCAGCGCACGTGATGCACGAAAATCCCCCGGGTCATTCGATGGAGTACGTCTTCCGCAACGTCTCGCCCCGCCGCTCGAGCTCGATCTCGATCCGGCTGGCGTCGCGCAGCTTCTGGTAGATCTCCAGCGCCTTGTCCGGGCTGTTCATCTCATATCCATTGATCCGCCGGATCACGTCGCCGTTCTGGATGCCGATCTTGGCGTAGAGCGAGTCGGGGACGATGGAGAACAGCTTGAACCCGTTCGCCACCCCGTTCTTGAACGAGGGGACGATCCGCGCCTTGGTCGCGAGATCGGAGAGGTTGGTGAGCGCGTTGTTGATCTCGTTGCGCGCCACCACGTACTGGTTCTCGGAGAGCTGCTTCACGCCTTCGCCGCCCTGCTGCGCCTGCGGGGCCATGCCAGGGATCGGCACCACCCCGAGGTTGGGGGCCGCGGCGCCGCTGTCGTCGATGTACTCGTTCACCCCGTCGTGATCGATCAGCACGCGCTCCTTCTCGATCGCGTAGATCCGCGCCCCCTGGTACTTGTCGCCGATCCCGTAGACCTGCGTCTCGTTCACGTCCGGGTTGGTGATCTGGCACAGCGAGTACCGTGGCGGATCGGCGATCGCCGTCCCGATCAGCGTGCCGTGCAGCGAAGAACGGACCGGAACGCGGTTCCAGACCCCGCTGCGCGGCGCCTCCGTGTCCTCGGCCGTCGCGGCGGCGGGCTTGGGAAGCGGCACGTCGAAGAGCTTCGCCACCTTCTCCGCATTCAGCTCCACGCGGTGTGGTTGCGCCGCCGCCTGCGGCGAGGTGCTGGCCTGCTGCACCAGCGCGGGCTGCGGCGCGATGGCCGCCGCCGCGATCGTGTTCACGGTGCGCGCGGCGAGATAGGCGCCGAGCACCACCGCGAGCGCGTCGAGCGTCCACGAGTATCGCTGGAGGACCAACTCCATCGACTGGTCCAACAGCAAGGGCCATGCCAGCGATTCCCCTCGCGGTTTCGGGGCGCTCGGGTCGACGGGAAGGCGGCCGAGCGACAAGGTGGCAAGGCTCGCGGGCGGCGCGCTGACAAAATGTCAGCTCCTCCCGTGTGCGCGCGCGGTAGTCCGCGCGCTGCCGTGGGGCTAGTCCTTCTCGCGGTCCAGCTTCCGGTAGATCGTCCGGGCGGCGATCCCGAGAAGCTGCGCCGCGAGGTTCTTGTCGCCTTGCGTCTGGCGCAGGGTCTCCCGGATGACGCGCAGCTCGATCTCTTCCATCGGCGTGCCGAGCGGCACCGTCAGCGTGCGGCCCTCCAGCGCCGCGCCCAGGCCGGCGGCGCGGGCTCCCCCTCCGCTGCGCACCGCTTCGGGCAGATCGTCGGCATCGATCTCCGCGCCCCGGGAGAGCACGACGCCGCGCTCGATCGCGTGCTCCAGCTCGCGCACGTTGCCGGGCCACGGATACGCCTCGAGCGCGGCCAGCGCCGCGCGGGTGAGGCCGCGGATGGACTTCCCGTTCTTCGCCGCGTAGCGGGCGATGAAGTGATCCGCGAGCAGCGGGATGTCCTCCACCCGGTCGCGCAGCGGCGGGAGCACCACCTGGATCACGTTCAGCCGGTAGTACAGGTCTTCGCGGAACTTCCCTTCCCGCACCCGGGTCCCGAGGTCCTGGTTGGTGGCCGCGATCACCCGGCAGTCCACCTTCACCGTCCCGGTGCTCCCCAGCCGCTCGATCTCGCCGTCCTGGAGAAAGCGGAGCAGCTTGACCTGCACCGACGGCGTCAGCTCGCCGACCTCGTCGAGAAAGAGGGTGCCCGCCTGCGCCCGCTCGATGCGCCCTTCCTTGCGCTGCACCGCGCCGGTGAACGCGCCGCGCTCGTACCCGAACAGCTCGGATTCGAGGATGGTCTCCGGGATCGCCGCGCAGTTGATCGGCACGAACGGCCCCTGCGCGCGCGGCGAGTGCTCGTGGACGGCGCGCGCGAACAGCTCCTTGCCCGTGCCGCTCTCGCCGAGCAGCAGCACGGTGGCGGAGGAGGGCGCCGCCTGCCGGATGATGTCCAGCGTCGCCCGGAGCGACGGGCTCTGCCCGACGATGGGCTGCTCCGCGCCGGCGAGCCGGGCACGGAGCTGCTTGTTCTCCTGCACCAGACGCCGCTTCTCCAGCGCCTGCTGCACGCTCTTCAGGACCGCATGCCGCTTCAGCGGCTTGGTGAGGAAGTCGTACGCGCCGTCCTTCATCGCCGCCACCGCCGCCTCGACGGTGCCGTAGGCGGTCATCAGCACCACCTCCGCGTCGGGAGCGACGGCCCGGACCGCCCGCAAGAGCTCCTGCCCGCTCATGCCCGGCATCATCAGATCGGTGAGCACCACGTCGACCGGCTCGCCGCGGAGCGTGTCGATCGCCGCCTGGCCGCTGCGCGCGAGCAGGATGCGATAGCCCTCGCGGGCGAAGATCCGCTCCAGCGAATCGAGGTTGGCCTGCTCGTCGTCGACGACGAGGATGGTCCCGCGGCTTTCCACCCTCACACTATAGCGCCCCGGGCGGCTCAATCCCCGAAGAGCGCCTCGACGAACTCGTGCGCGTCGAACTCCTTGAGGTCGGCGACCTTCTCGCCCACCCCGACGTAGCGCACCGGGATCTTGAGCGAGTCGCAGATCCCGATGATCACGCCGCCCTTCGCCGTGCCGTCGAGCTTCGTGAGCACGAACCCGGTCACGCCCAGCGCCTCGTGGAACTGGCGCGCCTGCTGGATGGCGTTCTGGCCCGTGGTGGCGTCGACCACCAGCAGGACCTCGTGCGGCGCCCCATCCTGCGCCTTGGCGAGCGTCCGCTTCAGGCGCTTCAGCTCCTCCATCAGATTCGTCTTCGTGTGCAGTCGCCCCGCGGTGTCGCAGAGCACCACGTCGATCCTCTCCGTGCGCGCCCTTGTGACGGCGTCGAAGAGGACCGCACCCGGATCGCTCCCGTCCTTCCCCCGCACCATCGGCACGTGCGCGCGGTCCGCCCAGACGTCGAGCTGCTCGCCGGCGGCGGCGCGGAAGGTGTCGCCGGCGCCCAGGATCACGCTTTTCCCGGCCAGCTTCAGCTTCGCCGCAAGCTTCCCGATGGTGGTGGTCTTCCCCGTCCCGTTCACTCCCACCACCATCACCACCTGCGGCGGAGGCGCCTCGGGGAGGCCACCGTGCGCGCCGGACGCCTCGGAAAGGATGCGCTCGATCTCCTCGCGCAACGCCGCCTTCACCTTGCCGATGTCGGACAGCTCGCGCCGCTTGAGCCGCTCGCGCACGCTCTCCAGCAGCGCCGTCGCGGTGTGCACGCCGACGTCCGCGGAGAAGAGGATCTCCTCCAGCTCCGAGAGCGCCGCGTCGTCGAGCTCCTTGCTGGCTCCGATGAACGCGTTCAGCCGGGCCATGAAGCCGCCGCGCGTCTTCGCCAGGCCCTCCGCGAGCGTGCGGCCCGCCTGCTGCTCCGCCAGCTTCCGCTGCGCTTCTTCCTGCGCGCGGCGCTCGGCTTCGAGCCGCGCCTGCTCCTCGGCGCGGGCTCGCGCCTCCGCTTCCTCCCGCGCCGCCGCTTCCGCCTGCCGGCGGGCGCGCTCGACCGCCTCCTCCGTCTTGCGATGCTCGTACTCGACGCGCCTGCGCAGGTCCGCGACCTCGCGCTCGTAGCGGTCCACTTCCGCCTTTGCGGCGGCCGACCGCGGCTCACGCAGAAGCGCCGCGCGCGCCGTCTCCAGCGACTGCTCCGCAGCCTGCAACTCGCTCTTCGCCCGCTCCTCCCGCGCCACGCGATCGGACGGCGGTGCGACGGCGGGCGCCCGCGCGGGGGGAGCCTCCAGCGTCTCCCGTTTCTCCGCCGGCGGCAACGGGGACGGCGGCGTCTTCCTGCGCGACACCGCCGCGCGCACCAGCAGCGCCACCACCAGCGCGGCGACGATCAGGAAGGCGACCGCGATGGCGATCTGGACGGGGTCGAGCGCGGACGGCACGGGGCTGCGCAGATCGCTCAGGACACCGGAAAAAGCAAGGCCGGCATGCGGCTGCTACTCCGGCAGCGAGGGTGGCGCCTTGGTGCTCACCGCGTCGAGCGGGAGCGGACGCGCCTGGACCGGCCGCGAGGCGACCGCGGTCGCGTGCCACCTGCGGCGGCTGCCGGTGTCCACTCCGCACTTCGCGGCCGAGGCGTCGCAGGCGACCACCTGGTAGAAGATCGCTCCCTCTTCCTGCGGCGGCAGCACCGCCTTGTATCCGCCCCAGCCGCCGGTTTCATCGGCCACCATGTCGGTGAGCTGATCCTGCGCGTCGTTGCCGCGCCAGAGAACGGCGACTCGATCGGGCATCTCCCCCCGGGCCGCCTGCGGGACCACCTGGACGCGGACCACGATCGGGCGGCCGGGCGCGACGCGGACCGGCGGATCGTCGGTGAAGAGGAAGGGTCCTGCGGCGGGTTGGCTGCTGGCCGTCACCGCGCCGCCGCTGCTCTTGAAGGTGACGACGTATGGGGTCTGGGGATCGCCTGCGCCCTGGACGGTCATCTGCCCCGCCTGGTTCTTCGCGGCGATGAAATACTCGACGCTGCCGCGCGCCATCCCGGCGGGGATCTGCCCTTCCCAGGTATCGCCGGCGGTACGCGCCAGCGGCAGGTTCGTGAACGCGCCGCCCCCCTGCGCGCGCGCCTGGACCACCGCCACCGCGACCGGGGAGTCGCTCCGGATCTTCGTGCGGACGGTGAGATCGCGTCCTTCCGGCGGCGCCGAGGCGACGCTGTGCTGGATGGCCGGCGGTTCCGGAGCCGGAGCCGCTGCTCGCGACGGCTTCGCGCGCTTCGGCGCCTCGCGCTTCCGCGGGGGGCCGGCGACGGCCACCTTGCCGCGCTCGCTCGTGCCCGCCACCGCGAACGCCTTGCCCGAGCTGCCGTACGAGGCGGGGCCGTTCCCCAGCAGGTCGCTCGCTTCGATCCAGTACTCGGTGCCGGCGGCGCCCGGGAAGCTGACCCGGAAGACGTCGTCGTAGTCGTTCTTCACCATCGCCGTGTCCTCGACCTTGCCGCCGGGCTGGCGGTGGTGGACCACGGCGGACAGGACCCCGGTCTCGTCGGTGATCCGCGCTTCGATCACCACCTGGCCACCGTCGACGCTGGCGCGGACGTCCGAGATCTGCGGTGGCCTGGTGTCGTCGGCGCTGGCCGCGGCGGCGGAGCAGAGCAGGGCGAGGGCGAGGATGCGCATGCCCCAACAGTACCGCACGTCGCCCCGCGATCAACGCGCCGCGGTCATGGACCGTCGGCGGAGCCCTCCGGATGCGTGGTGACGGAGTGCTCGTGCATCTCGGCGAGCTTCTGGTTGCACTGCGAGACCGCCCAGAAGCCGTAGAGGGCGGAGGCGTTGATCGCCAGCAGGATCCAGACCGGTTTCGCTCGCACTGAAGCAAGCTGGCATTCCGGGCCGCTGCTACGCAGCAGCCGTAGCTTGCTGCGACAGCTTCACCGAGACGATCTTCGAGATCCCGGGCTCCTCCATGGTGACGCCGTACAGCGAGTCGGCGACCTCCATGGTGCGCTTGTTGTGCGTGATCACGATGAACTGCGAGGTGCGGCACATCTCCCGGACCATCTCGTTGTACCGGCCGACGTTCGCCTCGTCGAGCGGCGCGTCCACCTCGTCGAGGAGGCAGAACGGGGTGGGCTTGATGAGGAAGATGGCGAAGATCAGCGCGACGGCGGTGAGCGCCTTCTCTCCTCCGGAGAGCAGGTTCACCGACACCAGCTTCTTGCCCGGCGGCTGGGCGACGATCTCGACCCCGGGCTCCGCCTCCGGGTTCGCCGGATCCTCGACCAGCTGCAGCTCCGCCATCCCGCCGCGGAAGAGCCGCGGGTACACCTGCTGGAAGCGGTCGTTCACCAGCTGGAAGGTGTCCTTGAAGCGCTCCTTCGAGGCCCGGTCGATCCGCGCGATCGCCGAGCGGAGCTTGGCGATGCTCTCTTCCAGATCCGCCCTCTGCGCGGAGAGGAACGCGTAGCGCTCTCCCACCTCGCGCGCCTCGTCGATGGCGGTGAGCGAGACCTCGCCGAGCGCCTCGATCTTCTCGCGCAGCGCGTGCATCTTCTCTTCCGCCACCGTCACGTCGAGCTGCAGCGCCGCCTCCCGCCGCGCCGCCGCCACGTCGGCGAGCTCCATCAGATTCCGCTCCCGCACTTGCTGCGCGAGATGCGAGAGCTCCAGCCGCGTCCCCTGGATCTGCAGCTCCGCCTTCCCGCGCCGCTCGCCGATCGCGCGCGCCTCCTCGCGGGCCTTGCGCACTTCCTCGTCGCCCCCGCGCAGCCGCTCCTGCGCGCTCTCGTAGCGCGCGCGGGCCCGGCCGAGCTCGTCCCGCAGGCGCTCCGACTCGCCCAGGAGCCGCTCGAGCTCGCGGCGGTCGACCTCGGTCTTGGCCTGCAGCGCCGCGTCCCGCTCCTTGCCCTGGGCGATCTCGGCCTGCAGCTTCTCGCGCCGGGACTCCACCTCCGAACGCGACTCCAGGAGCCTCTCCAGGGAGCGGGCCACGCCCTCGCGCCGCTCTGCGACGGCGGCGGCGCTCACCTTCGCCCTCGTCACCTCGGCCTGCACGGCTTCTGCGCGCTCGCGGGCGCCGAGCAGGCCGCCTTGCAGCGCCCGCAGGCGCGCCTCGCGCTCGCTCTGCTCGCCCTCCCCGGAGGCGACGGCGTCGCGCGAGGACTGCTCCTCGCGCTTCACTTCGCCGAGCGCGTTCTCCAGATTCTCCGCCTCGTGGTGGAGCACCTGGTCGCGCTGCGCGATGCGGCCGAGATCCTCCTGCAAGCGGGCCACGTCGCGCTCGAGCCGGAGCTGCGAGAGCTCCTCCTCGCGCTCCTCGTGGACGAGGCGCTTCACCTGGGTATCCGCGGCCAGCACGCGCGCCGCGAGCTGCTCGATCCGATCGCCCTGGATCTGCAGCCGGGCTTCCAGGTCCTGGACCGTCTCGGCCAGCTCCTGCACCTCGCGGCGCTTGTGCAGCAGGCCGTCCGCGACCCCTTCGAGCGCGCCTCCGCAAACGATCCCTTCCTTGTCCACCACCTCGCCGTCGGCGGAGACGAAGGTGCGCTCTCCGGGATTGCGCGCCCAGAGCGAAAGCGCCCGCGCCAGCGTGTCGCAGAGGAACACGTCCGCCAGCAGGTAGTTGCGCAGCCGCTCGTGCTCGGGCGCGCAGTCGACGATCTCCACCGCCCGGACGGTGTCCTCGGGCGTGGGCAGGTTGGCCGCCTCCGGCACCAGCGGAAGCTGCTCCATCTCCGTCAGGGGCACGAACGAGGCGCGCCCCTGCGCTGCCTTGCGCAGGTAGTCCACCGCCTTCAGCCCCGCGGCGTGGCTCTCCACCAGCACGAGCTGCAGTCTCTCCCCGAGCACCGCCTCGATGGCGCGCTCGTACCGCGGCTCGACGTGCAGCACGTCCGCCACCAGGCCGTAGACTCCGTCGCGCCTGCGCTCCTCTTCCTCGCGGAGCATGATCGCCTTCACGCCGCGGCCGTATCCTTCGAAGTTCTTCTGCAGCTCGAGCAGCGACGTGAGGCGGCTGCGCCGGTCGGCGAGCTCCTCCCGGAGCTTGATCAGGAGCGCCTCGGTCTCGCGCTGCTCGGTGCGTCCCCTGCCCAGGTCGGCCTCGGCGGCCAGCTTGTGCTCGTGGAGATCCTTCCGCTTGCCCTGGGTCTCCAGAAGCTTCTGCGCGAGCTCGTCGCGCTGCCGGGCGATCTCCTGCGCCCGCGCCTCGAGTTGCTCCTTCTCCGCCGCCGTCTTCTGCAGGCGACCCGCCAGCTCGTCGCGGCGGCGCTCGAGGTTCACCAGATTGGTCCGGTGATTCGCCAGCTGGGTGAGCACGCTCACCGCCTGGTGCCGCTCGGCTTCCACCGCGTGCTGGGCGTCATGGATCTCCTGCAGCGCCGCCTGCAGCGACTCCTCCGCCTGCCGCTGCTTCGCCTGGTCCTCCGCGGAGGCATCGGCGAGCTTCTGCTGCTCCGCCCGCAGCCCCTCTTCCTCGCGCCCGAGCAGCTCGAGCCGCACGGCGAGGAGCGACACTTCCTCCCCGTGCTGCGTCTGGCGCGCGGCGATGGTCTCCCGCTCGCGCCTGGCGAACTCCAGCTCCTGCTCCGAGAGCCGGAGCTGCTTGTCGATGCGGTGCGAGTGGTCCGCCAGCTCCTGCACCTGCTTTTCGTCCTCGAGGAGCTGGAGACGCTCCGCCGAGAGCCCTGCCTCCAGCCGCGCGGCGTGCGCCAGCGCCACCTGCTCCGCCTCCGTCGCGGCATTCAGCTCCTGCGCATGCGCCGCCTCGGTCTCGCGCAGCCCCAGGTACTGCCGGCAGGAGCTGAGCAGCTCGAGCTCGCGCAGCTCGCCGCGGAGCTCACGGAACCTCTCCGCCTTCTTCGCCGAGCGCTCCAGCGATTGCAGGCGCTTCGCCACCTCGCCGACCACGTCGCCCAGCCGGAGCAGGTTCTGCGAGGTGGCGTCCAGCTTCCGCTCGGCCTGCTTGCGGCGCGCCTTGTACTTGGTGACTCCGGCGGCTTCCTCGATGATCGCCCGCCGATCCTCCGGCTTGGCGCTGACGATCAGCCCGATGCGGCCCTGCTCGATGATCGAGTACGCGCGCGTGCCGACGCCGGTGCCGAGGAACAGCTCGGTGATGTCGAGCAGGCGGCAGGCGGCCTTGTTGATCTGGTACTCGCTGTCGCCGTTGCGGAACAACCGGCGGGTGATGGTGATCTCGCCGAACCCCGCGTACTGCGGCGGCACCAGGCGTCCGTCGTTCTGGAAGGTGAGCGACACCTCCGCCATGCCGGTGGCCGGCCGCGACTCCGAGCCGGAGAAGATCACGTCCTCCATCGCCCGGCCGCGCAGGTGCTTCGCGCTCTGCTCGCCCATCGCCCAGCGGATGGCGTCGACCACGTTGCTCTTCCCGCAGCCGTTCGGACCCACCACCCCGGTCACGCCGTCGTCGAAGGAAAAGACCACCCGATCGGCGAACGACTTGAAGCCGGAGATCTCCAGGCGCCGGATTTTCATCGACCCGCAGCATCACCACGATCGGCCCCGATTCTCAAGCTTGATTCGAGCCCCGGGGCTGTGCTCTCCGCGAGGCCAGAGGCCGCGAGAGATGCTCGCTCCGGGCGTCGCAGAAGCGGAGCAACTCGCTCGCCCAGCGCCCCGCGTACTCCACCCCGATGCGCGGCCCGCGGACGATGCGCGGACGCGTCCGCCGGGGGAGCACGACCAGCCCGTCCGCCGGATCGCAGAGGTCCGCGCGGTTCTGCGAGAGCTTCACGCCGAAGGCCTTGCACAGGTTCCCGGGCCCCCGGGCATTCCTGTGCAGCCAGGGGAGCGAGTCCGGCACCGGCTCGGCGGCGCGGATCAGCACCGCGTTGGCGTCGTTGCCCGGCCCGCAGACGCAGTTCAGCATCGGGTGGATGCCGTAGATCAGGTAGACGTACGCGTGGCCGGGCTCGCCGTACATCACGGAGGTGCGGGCGGTGAGACCGGCGCGCGCGTGGCAGGCGAGGTCGTGCTCGCCGACGTACGCCTCCGTCTCCACGATCCGGCCCAGGATCCAGCCATTGCGCAGCCGGCGGGCGAGGACACACCCGAGCAGCGCCGGCGCCACCTTCACCGCGTTGCGATCGTAGAAGCTGCGCGGGAGCGTCTCCACCAGGCAATGGTAGACTCCCTTCCATGGCCTCGCAGCTTCAACTGGTCACGCCCGACGACGAAGACCCGGCGCCTCTCGCCTCCTTCCGGGCCGACGCGCGCCTCCGCCTGTGGGGAGCAGGGGCTTGCGCCTCGGTCTGCATCGCGCTGACCGCGATCGGCTACGACCGGAGGATCCCGCCGGTGGTGGCGGGGCCCGCGGCGGCTGTCTTCCTGCTCTGGTCGATCTACCTGCTCTCGACGTTCACGTTGCGTCGGGCGGTGCGCTACCGGCTCACGCCGCAGCGGCTGGAGGTGGAGCGGGGAGTCCTCGGCCGCCGCTTCGAGAGCATCGATCTCTGGCGCGTGCGCGACGTGGTGCTGGAGCAGAACCTGGTCGAGCGGTTGCGCGGGGTGGGTCGGATCACCGTTCTCTCCACCGACCAGGTCGAGCCCGAGCTGCTGGTAGGGCCCGTGGCCGGCGCGAAGCCGCTCTACGATCGGCTGCGGGACGCGGTGGCGCTGGCCCGCAAGGAGGCCCGCGTCGTCCCGCTCGGCTGAGCTCCTCAGGCCTCTTCCGGGATCTGAGGCGTGCCGAACCGGTCGTCGAGGAAGATCTCGTACCCGATCGACCCTTCCACCCACGGCAGCGCGTTGTTGATCCGCGCGTGCTCCGGATCCGCTTCCAGCTCGCGCTCCTCCTCCTCCAGCCGGCCGAGGTCCGGGAAGGCGAACCGCAGGAGGACCGTGTTCATCGGCCCGGACAGGCCGTAGAGGACCTCGGGGACGCAGCAGGCGCGGCCCTTCCGGTACTCGCGCAACGCCTTCACTCCCTGCACGAACTCGTGCAGCCGGCCCTGCCGGACCACGCCCCGCATGAACAGATACGCGCTCACGAGAGCGCCTGCCGCAGGTCGGCGATCAGGTCCTCCGGATCTTCCAGCCCGACGCTCATCCGCACCATCCCCTCGTCGACGCCCGCGCGCCGCAGCTCTTCCGCACTGTACCCGGTGTGGCTGAAGAGGATGGGCAGGCTGGTCAGCGTCTCCGGCCCGCCGAGGCTGGCGGCCCGCGCGATCAGCTTCAACCGATCCCAGAACCGGAACGCTCTCTCCTTGCTGCCCAGCGTGAAGGTGACCATGCCGCCGAACGCGCTCATCTGGCGCCGGGCGAGATCGTGGTCGGGATGGCTCGAAAGCCCTGGATACCAGACCCGCTTCACCGAAGGCTCCGATTCGAGCCAGCGCGCCAGCGCGAGCGCGCTCGCGGACTGCCGCTCGATGCGAACGCCGAACGTCTTCAGGCCGCGCAGGAGATCGTAGGCGACGTGCGCGTCGATCACCGCTCCCAGCCGGCCCGCCACCTTTCGGATCCGCTCCACCAGCTCCTTGCGGCCGGCGATCACCCCGCAAAGATGATCGCTGTGCCCGTTGAGGAACTTGGTCGCGGAATGCATCGCCAGATCGGCCCCGAGCGCGAGCGGTTGCTGCACCAGCGCCGGACCGAAGGTGGAATCGATCAGCGAGACCGTGCCCGCGCTCCGGCAGGCGCGCGCCACCGCCTGGACGTCGATCACCCGCAGCGTCGGGTTCGTCGGCGATTCGAACACGCAGAGCGGCGCGCCGCCCCGGGCGCAGGCGTCGATCAGCCCTTCCGGCTCCGCCATCCGGGCCTTCACGCCGAATCGGCTGAGGACGTCGCGCAGCAACTTGTACGTCCCGCCGTACAGCGCCGTCGAGGCCAGGACCTCGTCCCCGGCGGAGACGAGAGCCATCACCGCCGCGGTCATCGCGCCCATGCCGCTGCCGAACAGCATGCAGGATTCGGCGCCGAGGATCTGCGCCACGGCGTCCTCCGCCGCCCTGACGGTCGGGTTCTCGTCGCGGCTGTACATGAAGAGGCCGCTCTCGCCGCGGCTGTACCGCTGCACCGCCTCCGCGCTCTCGAAGCGGAAGGTGGTGGACTGGACGATGGGAGTGGTCAGGGGCGCGTTCGCGCCTTCCGGCGCGCCGGCGTGGACGGCGATGGTGGCGAGCTTCATCCGGCGCGGTCTATCCCCAGCCACCCTGCGGTTCAAGCGGCGCGCGGCGCACAAGAAAAAAGCCCCCGGACTTCATGTCCGGGGGCTTGAGATTTGAAGCGCTTCGATGCCGGACTGGCGGGGGGGGACCTTTCGCCCGGCGGACGAACGCTTCAGCCACTTACTGGAGCAGCATCCGTGCCAAGCCGCGTCATCCCGATTTTCCGAGAGAACTACATCCGCCCACAGCGGCTTTTCATTGCAGATCTGCAATCCGCGATTTCAGTCCTGACAGAATCGCCCGCCGCGCCTCAGTTGAGCGCGAGCAGCTGCTCGAACTCCGGAGCGGTCTTGATGCCGTCGAACATCGGATCCGCCGCCAGCCAGCTCCGGACCTTCGCCGGCTCCTTCTCCAGCGCCTTCCGCAGCGCCGCCAGCGCGTCGGGGTGGCGGTCCCAGAGCGAATACAGCGCGGCGACGTTGTAGTTGAGCAGGACGTCGTCGGGATTGAGCTCCCGCGCCTTGACGTAGCAGCGCTCCGCTTCCTGGTAGAAGCCCTTCTGCGCGTACGAGATCCCCAGGTCGAGCCAGCCCTCGTAGTTCTCCGGCTCGAGGCGGACCACCTCGTTGAGCAGCCCGATCGCCGCGCGGTAGTCGCCCTCGTCCATCAGCATCGCCGCCAGCTCGTGGCGGGCGAGCGGGTCCTGCGGGTCCAGCTCGATGGCCGCCTTGAACTCCGCCTTCGCCTCGTCGCGCTGGTCGAGGTCCGCGTACGTCATCCCGAGGTTCAGGTGCGCGTCCGGGTACTCGGGATCGAGCTCGATGGCTTCCTTGTACTGCTCGACGGCCATGTCGTGCGCGTGGGTGGCGAGGAAGCAGGCGAGGTTGTAGTGCGCGGT
>DASREU010000210.1:0-3514 GCA_035651935.1 Myxococcales bacterium
CGAGCTTCGAGGCCGAAGTGTCGTTCTCCACGTGCTGCAGGTGCGGCCGCAGGAGCGCCACCAGCGAGGCGAACGCCCAGGCGACGAGGAGCCCCTTGAGGCTGCCGACGAAGAACCCTCCGCCGCTTTCGACCGCGCGGGTGAACCCTCCGGTCATCTTCCGGTGGAGAAACCCGCCCACCAGCTTCGAGGCGATCTCCGCCGCGAGGAAGAGCGCCACCGCCATGACGGCGGTGGCGACGGCGACCGGCAGCCCCAGGTCCTTGGCGAAGGCATCCCCGAAGCTCTGCGCGAACAGCCGCGCCAGGACGATGCCGCCGATGAAGCCGATCAGCCCGAAGATCTGGCGGAGGAGCCCGCGCAGCGCGCCCCAGATGGCGAAGAGGACGACGAGGGCGAGGCAAACGAGGTCGAACCCGTTCACCGAACGCTCATGTCCGACTTGACGAGCTTGCCGGCCTCGTCCCGCTTCGCCTTGAAGTTGGGGTTGTTGGGCTCGTAGGTGAGCGCCATCTTGAAGTTGCGCTCGGCGGAGGCGAATCGCTGCGCCGCCATGTCGGAGAGGCCGGCGATGAAGAACTTCCGCCCTTGCGGGGTGGCGCCGACCTCCTGCTCCTTCTCCTTCTTCATCTCCTGCTCGCTGGCCTCGATGAAGCGGATCTTCTTCTGCCGATCGGGCCCGAGCACGTCGGCGAGGTACTTGGTGCGCTTCACGTCGTCGCGCAGGCAGACGTAGGCCTCGTTGATGCGCTTGTAGATGCGCCCGATGTTGTCCTTCAGGTCCCCGGGCTCGAGCGTGCTGAAGCGGTCGGGATGATACGCGCGAGACTCGCGATAGTAGGCGGCCTTGATCTCCAGCGAAGCGGCGGTCTGGCCGATCTTGAGGATCTGGAAGTAGTCCAGCTCGTCGAGGATCTGGGCCAGCGCCTGCGCCTCGATCTCGAATGCCTCGTCGATCACGCCGCCGCCTCACCTCGCGCGAGCTGGGTCCGCGCGTTCTTTTCCTGCGCGTTCTTGATCATGTCCTCGGTGAGGCCCGAAGACAATCGGATCGTGCACGAGGTCTTCTGCCCGGTCTCGACGTCGGCGGCGGTGACGTTGACGATCCCGTTCGTGTCGATCTCGAAGGTCACCTCGATGCGCACCTCGCCGCGGTAGCCGATGCGGAACCCGGAGAACTCGAACTCGCCCAGCATCTCGCACTCGCTGGCCTTGTTCGACTCGCCCTGGTAGACGCGGATCTTCACCTTCTCCTGGCCGTCGCGGTTGGTGGTGTACGACTTGCTGCGCTCGATGGGGATGGGGGTGTTCTTGTCGATGATCTTGTCGGTGTAGCCGCCCACCGTTCCCACGCGCAGGGTCAGCGGGGTGACGTCGAGCAGGTAGTGCTCGCTCTTCGCGTCGAGCAGGCTGTGCGCCTGGATGGCGGCGCCCATCGCCACCACCTCGTCCGGGTCGATGCCCGCCATCACGTCGCGGCCGAAGTAGTGCTTCACCGAGGTGCGGATGATGGGCAGGCGGGTGGGACCGCCGACGAGGATGACGGCATCGAGGTCCTGCGCGGTCATCTTCGCGCTCTGCAGGGCCTCGTCGCAGACCTTGAAGGTCCGCTGCACCAGGTCCATCACCATCTTGTTGAACTCCATCTCGCTGAGCGAGGCGGAGAGATCCATCACCTTCCCGGCGGGATCCTGGCAGATGCCCTCGACGTTGATCTTCGCCACTCCGTCGCGTCCCACGTCGATCTTGGCGCGCTCGGAGGCTTCCTTGAGCATCTGCAGGCAATACTTGTTCAGGCGCAGATCGATGCCGTGCTGCTTGAGGAAGCCCTCGGCCAGCCAGGTCATGATCCGGTCGTCGAAGTCGTCGCCGCCGAGGTAGGTGTCGCCCGCGGTGGAGAGGACCTCGAAGACGTCCTTGCCGATCTCGAGGATGGAGATGTCGAAGGTGCCGCCGCCCAGGTCGTAGACGGCGATCTTCTGGGTGATGTCCTTGCCGAAGCCGTAGGCGAGCGCGGCGGCGGTGGGCTCGTTGAGGATGCGCAGGACTTCCAGCCCGGCGATGCGGCCGGCGTCCTTGGTGGCCTGCCGCTGGTTGTCGTTGAAGTAGGCGGGCACGGTCACCACCGCCTTCTTCACCTCGTGGCCGAGGTAGTTCTCGACGATCGACTTCATCTCCTTGAGCACGAGCGCGGAGATCTCGGGCAGCGAGTACACGTTTTCCCGGATCTGGATCCGGACGGAGTTGTTCTCGCCCTCGATGATCTTGTACGGCATCACCGCCTGCGCCTTCTTCACCTCGTCGGAGAAGTAGAAGCGGCCGATCAGGCGCTTGGCGCTGTAGACGGTGTTGTCGGCGTTGGTGATGATGTTGCGTTTCGCGCTGTTGCCGACGAGGACCGTCCCGTCCTCCAGGAAACTGACCACGCTGGCGTGCGTCCGCTCGCCCCATTCGTTCGGGATCACCGCCGTTTGCCCGTTTTCGATGATGGAGACGCAGCTGTAGCTGGTACCGAGATCGATACCGATCGCGATGTCGCCGGGCTCGGACATGGTGCCGCGAGTCTACCGTGCGGATGGGAGCGGTCAAAGAACGTCGATTGGCGCCGGATCGAGGGGTGCGCTACGATCCCACAAGACCCACATTGCGTTCAGGGAGGGTCTTTCAGTTGGCAGAGTTTCTCGCCATTCACCAGTCGGATGCCGCGCTCCTCGGATGCGTGCTGCGGCGGGTTGCCGGCAAGATCCCGCTCGGGTCCGAGCGCGCCGCCGGCGTGGGCTTCTTCCAGAGCGACGACGTGCTCGTGCGAAAGCGTCCGTTGGGCGGACAACCGGCGCTTCCCGAAAAGCTCGCCGAAGGAGTGGAGAGCGAGGCGACGCTGATCTGCAGCGGCGCGGTCGGTGCGCCGGCGCGGTCGTTCAACGAGCAGATGACGCTGCCGTTCCGCTTCAAGCGCTGGCTGTTCGCCACGGCGGGGCAGCCCGACGCCCTCGCGCCCGCCCGCACTTCGCTCTTGAAGAATCTTCCCGACTACCTGAGGCGCTCGGTCAAGGGCGACTCCGCGGCGGAAGCGCTGTTCTTCACCTTCCTCTCCCGGCTGCGCGACGTGGGCCGGCTCGACGATCACGACATCGACGCCGACGTCACCGCCCGCGCTCTCGCCGCTGCCGTGGGCGAGACCGAGCGCGCGTTCGAGCAGATGGGGGAGCCCCTGCCCGGGATGGCGGTCGTGATCAGCAACGGCCGGGTGATGGCTGCGCTGCGCCGCGGCCACCCGCTCCGCGTCGGCGTCATCGACGGCCTGATCCCCTGTCAGCGCTGCGAGATCGGTCCCGCCGCAAACGAGCTGGATCCCCGGGTCAAGTCGCACCGGACACTCCGCGCCGCCCTGGTATTCTCCGGCGCCGATCCGGTCGACGGCTTCCGCGAAGTCGCCGACCGCGAAGTGATCGCGATCCCCCGAACCCTGACCCAGATCCGCTCGCTCTAGCGTTTCGGGGACACCGGAGATCCG
>DASREU010000211.1:0-2700 GCA_035651935.1 Myxococcales bacterium
CGGGCCTTCCGCGCAGGATCTGGTGTGAGAGGGACGAGGCGAGCGTCCCCACCCGGTGGCCCTTGAGCGCGTCCAGCGTCCGCAGGGTGGATCCGCGCCGCACCACGAGCTGCTCGGCGAACTCGAAGTAAGGTCGGGAGAGCAGGATCCGCCCGCGCAGCGCGGCGGTGTCCTCGAGCCCGTTCACGATCAGGTCGAAATCGCCGCGCTCCAGCGAGGGCACCAGGTTCGACCAGTCGTTCTGCACGAACCGCGTCGGCACCCCGAGCCGGGCGGCGAGCGCCGCGACGAGGTCCACTTCGAACCCCACCAGCTTCGAGGGATCCCGCGGATCGCGGAAGACATACGGCTCGCCGCCCTGCAGATCGCCGGCCCAGCGGATCTCTCCCTGGGCGCGAATGCGTGCCAGCCCGGATGCGAGGAGGACCAACGCGAGCGGGACTGCGCCGATTGTCATCTGCGGAAATTACCCCGGCGGAGGATGCCTTGGTAGCATGCAGCCATGAGCGCCCTCATCGCCGTCCTGCTCGCGGTCGAGACCATCCTGGTGATGCCGCTCGCGCGCAGGGGCGATGCGCCGCCCGCCGCCGGCGTCGCCGCGGCGGAGGCCATCCTCGACGTGGTGGTGCAGACGAACCAGGACAGGTTCCTCACCCTGCAGCAGCTCTCGGCGGAGCTGCGCCGGCGCGACCTGCGGCTCGACGACACCGCGGTCTACGGTCAGACTCTGGAGCTCGCCCGCGCGATGGGCGCGACGGAGGTGGTGGACGGCGAGATCTCGCTCCGCGACGGGCAATGGCGGATCGAAGCGCGCCGGCTGAAGGTAGCCGACTCCAGCCAGACCGGCCTTGCCCGCGAAGAGGGATCGCGCGGAGCGCTGCCCGCGCTCGCGTACAAGGCGGGGCTCGATCTCTTCCCCGTGCACCTGAACCCCGGCCCGCTCACCGGAAGCGCCGCCGCGCTGGAGCAGGCGGCGCTCTGCGAGCTGCAGCTCTCGCGGCAGCCGCTGCGGGCCAAACCGGAGCTCGTCCTTCCGCAGGATCGCCTGGCATCGGCGCAGCGGGCGTGCAGGGCGGCCCTGCAGGCGGATTCGCGGCTGGGGCTGGCGCGCGCCGGGCTGGCGCTGACGCTGGCGGCGCGCGGACGATTCGTCCTCGCACGCAAGCAGGCGAAGCGCGCCCAGGCGGGCCGGTTCGTTCCGCTGGCGGTGCTCGTCGAAGCCTACGCGCTGGAGCGGGCCGGCGATCCGGCCGGTTGGCGCAGCGTGCTCGCGGCAGGGGTCGATGCGCGCCCCGGCTTCCTGCACGCCGCGGGGTTTCTGGCCGAGACCGCGGTGGTGCAGGGCGATCGCGGCGCGCATTGACGCAGCGCGGCCCGCCCCGGGATCAGTTGAAGAGTGAACATTTGGACTCGTCCCGGGACGAGTTCGGAACTGAACACTTCGCGTTCGTCGCCGGGATGCGGGTCCAGGCCTTGCCTGAGATTCGCTTGTTCTTACGGCAGCTTTCGGAGCGCCAGCACTCCGCCGTACGTCGCCACGTACAGCGTGGCCGGCTCCACCATGCGATCCAGCTTCAACCGGAGCACGTGGTCATCCGGAAGGTCCGTCCCGGCGCGGAGCGATGAGCGCGCCCCGGTCTGCGGGTTCCAGAACACCAGCCCGGTGCTCGCGCCGGCCAGCACGAGCCGCCCATCCGGCAGCGCGACCATGTCGCGGATGTCGCTCTCCGCCATCCCGGCGTCCCGTCGCGGATCGAAGTAGCGGAACGTCTTCCCGTCCCACGCCGCCAGGCCGCGGGGAACGTCGGAGCTCGTGGTCTTCCCGCTCGCGAACCACACCTGACCGTCGCCCGTCACCGCCGCGGCCTGCACCGAGACGACGTCGCCCTCCGCAGGAACCATGAAGACCGGCTGGTTGCAGAACGCGGCGCCGCACGGCCCCTTGTAGGGGTCGCCGAACGCGACCGCGAAGATCTGGTTGCCCGGCCGGCTCAGCCATCCCGCGAGATCGGGAGTCCAGCGGATCTGGCCGCCGCTCCACCGCCCGCCCACCCAGAGGTTGCCGTCGGGCGAGAGCGCGAGCCCTTTCCAGTCGCCGAGCCGCAGGTCGCTCTCGGAGGCGTCGCAGGGGTGGTGGAAGCAGACTTGCGGATGCAGGTGATCCGAGAGCCAGTCCCGCGTGGCGTTCAGGAACCACTCGCCCTTGGCCGGCGGCCGGTACTTGTCGGGCCAGATGCGATCGACGCCGTGGTTCGTCCCGGCGTACAGCTCCCCCGGGTGGAGGAAGTGATCGTAGAGCAGCCGCTGGACGGTGCGGTTGTGCCAGAACTCCGCCGTATCGGTGGAGACCAGGTCGAAGCGGTCCACCTGCAGCGCGCCTCCGGACCCGAGCCGCACCCGATCGATCTTGCCGGTGTGTCGGTTCGGGTCGCTCCAGTCCGCGGCGCCGTCGTCGTGGCCGTAGTACCCGACGAACACCTCGCCGGGCGCCCCGCCCTCGATCTCGCTGATCCCCGGCTCCACCGCCGCGCCATAGATGGGGCACTTGCGATCGCCGCCGGTGAAATCGGAGTCGCAGTACTTCGCCGGATTTCCCGGCAGGTGCAGCCCGTCGCTCGCGTCGAAGCGCCGGAACGCCTTCTCCCCGGGCTTGAGCAGATAGAGCGCGGAGCCCGTCGCCACCCAGAGGTTCTGCGCCTC
>DASREU010000212.1:0-5170 GCA_035651935.1 Myxococcales bacterium
CTTCGTCTATTTCGGGTTCAACGAGGACGAGTCGCACCGCAAGGTGTTCGACGGCGTGATGCCGACCATCGCCGGCACGGACCGCGCCTTCATCAACGTGCGGTTCGCGGACCCGAACATCTGGTCGGACCAGGACGACCGGCACGATTTCCTCCAGACCAGCTACCCGCCGCTGACGTACGGGGTGACGACCGATCCCGTCTCCGGCATCCGCGCGGGCGTGCTCCACCGCCCCGCGACGGATCCGCTGGTGATGCAGACCGATTCCGAGACCGAGATGTTCCAGCTCCGCGGGTCGCTCAACGTCCAGGACGGAACGGGCGAGCCGGTCGACCTGCCGGACAACGTGCGCCTCTACTTCAATTCCAGCGCCGCGCACAGCATGCGCATCACGGGATTGCGGACCAATCCCGCCGGGAGCAGCGCGCTGTGCGCAAATCCGACGCCGGGCGGGACCGTCATCGAAACGGCGCGCGCGACGCTGGTGGCGATGGACCAGTGGGCCGATCAGGGCATCCGGCCGCCCCGCAGCAATTATCCGCGGGTCGAGGAGGGGACGCTGATTCCCCTGGAAGAGGCCCGCTCGCGGTTCCCTGCGATTCCCAACGGCCCGTACCCGACGGTGCAGAACCAGCTCGATCTCCTCGTCTTCGGGCCGCTGTTCGGGTCGAATGGCGGCGTCCTCAGCCTCCAGCCGCCACTGCTTGGACCCCGGTACCGGCAGTACGTGCCGCGCTCGGACCATGACGGCCTGAACATCGCCGGCGTGCGGCCGATGCAGGTCCGCGTGCCGCTCGGGACCAGCTCCGGATGGAACGTCCGCAAGCCGGAGCACCGGGCGCCGAATCTCTGCGGGCTCACCGGATCGTACTTCGCCTTCGCGACCACCAAGGCGGAGCGGCGGGCGTCCGGAGATCCGCGGTTGTCGCTCGAAGAGCGCTACGGCGATCACCGCGGATTCGTGAAGGCCGTCCAGAAGGCGGCGAAGGAGCTCGTCCGGGAGCGGTTCCTCCTGCAACAGGACGCCGACGCGTTCGTCGCGGCGGCCGAGGCGAGCACGATTTTGCAGTAGTCGCAAAGGCGATCCCGGGAGCTCACGCTTTCTTCAGCGCGCGCTCCCGGATCGCGGACAGCGTGGTCTGCGGCGTGATCACTTCCTCGGAGAGCCGCAGCTCGAGGATCGCAGGAACGCCGCTCGCGGCCGCGCGCTCGAACGCCGGCGCGAACTGCTCCGTGCTCTCGACCAGCTCGCCGAACGCCCCGAAGGAACGCGCAAAGGCGACGAAGTCCGGGTTGCGAAGCGCCGTGCCGTGCACGCGGCCCGGATACTCGCGCTCCTGGTGCATCCGGATGGTGCCGTAGCAGCCGTTGTTCACCAGGACGACGATGATCGGCAGGCCGTACTGCACGGCGGTCGCCAGCTCCTGCCCGGTCATCAGGAAGTCGCCGTCTCCGGAAAACGCGACCACCATCCGGTCCGGGTGCACCGACTTCGCCGCGATCGCTGCCGGCACGCCATACCCCATCGCGCCGCTGGTCGGGCCGAGCTGCGAGCGGAAGCGGCGGTAGCGGTAGAAGCGATGCACCCAGGAAGCGAAATTGCCCGCGCCGTTCGTCACGATCGCATCGGGCGGCAGGCGATCGCGCAGGAAGCGGACGATCTCGGCCATCTGCAGCGGACCGGGGACCCGGACCGGAGCATTCCACGCCTCGTAGTCGGCGCGCGCAGCTTTCGTCTCCGCGAACCACGGGGGAGCTGCCGCCGGACGGATCTGGCGGAGCGCGGCGATCAGCTCGGGCATGCCGGAATTGACCATTAGATGCGCCGCATGAACACGTCCCAGCTCTCCCGCTCCGGAGTGAGCGTGCACCAGCGTCTGCCGCGGCACGGGCACCTCGAACAGAGTGTACCCGCCGGTGGTCGCTTCCCCGAGCCGCGCTCCGAAGACGAGCGCCAGGTCGGCGTCCTGGATGCGCCGCGCGAGCTTCGGATTGATGCCCAGGCCGACATCGCCCGCGTACTGCGCGTGATCGTTGTCGAAGAGGTCCTGGAAGCGGAACGCGCAAGCCACCGGCAGCCGCCACTCCTCGGCGAATCGCCGCAGGCCCGCGCACGCCTCTGCCGTCCAGCCGCTCCCGCCGGCGATCAAGAGCGGCGCGCGGGCTGACGCGAGCAGCGCAGCGAGCCGGGCCATCTGTTCCGCCGACGGGGATGCAGCGACGCGCTGGTACCGCGGCGTGGCCGGTGCCTCCGCCTCTTCGGTCAGCATGTCTTCGGGCAAGGCGAGCACCACCGGCCCGGGCCGGCCGGAGGTCGCCGCATGAAAGGCACGGCTCAGGTACTCCGGGACGCGGCGCGGGTCGTCGATCTGCGCCACCCACTTGGCGATCTGGCCGAACATGCTCCGGTAGTCGATCTCCTGGAACGCTTCCCGGTCCGCGAACGCGCGGGGGACCTGGCCGACGAGCAGGATGAGCGGAGTGGAGTCCTGCGCGGCGGTATGGACACCGATGGCGGCGTTGCTCGCGCCGGGGCCACGCGTCACCAGCGCGATGCCGGGCGTTCCCGTGAGCTTGCCGTACGCCTCGGCCATGTTGCAGGCGCCGCCCTCGTGCCTGCACACCACCAGCTTGATCCGCTCGCGCGCGTCGTAGAGCGCGTCGAGGACGGCGAGATGGCTCTCGCCCGGCACGCAGAACACATGATCGACGCCCTGCTCGAGCAGGCTCCGCACCACCAGTTGCCCGCCGCTGCCGCGCAAGCCCGATCCCATCCTATTTCTTCGCCAGGAGCGACTTCGCCCGATCGCGGAGGACGTACTTCTGCACCTTGCCGGTGGACGTCTTGGGCAGCTCGCCGAAGATGACGATGCGCGGCGCCTTGAAGTGGGCCAGCTTCTCGCGGGCATACTCGATCAGCGCCTTCTCCGGAATCTGCCCGCCGGACTTGAGCGCGACGAACGCGACCGGGACCTCGCCCCACTTCTCGTCGGGTCCCGCCACCACCGCCGTCTCCATCACCAGAGGATGCGACGCGAGCGTGCGCTCCACCTCCAGCGACGAGATGTTCTCACCGCCCGAGATGATGATGTCCTTCGACCGGTCCTTCAGCTCCACGTACCCGTCGGGGTGCATGACGCCGAGATCGCCGGTGCGGAACCATCCGTCGGGCGCTGCCCGGCGCGTCGCCTCTTCGTCCCGGTAGTAGCCCAGCATCACGTCATTGCCGCGCAATGCGATCTCGCCCATGGTCTTCGCGTCCGCCGGAACGTCGCTCCCGTCCGGCGCCACCACCCGGACCTGCTCCGCGATCACGTTGCCCACGCCCTGGCGCGCCTTGAGCAGCGCCTGCTCCTCGATGGGCAGCGCGTTCCACTCGCTGCGCCACTCGCAGAGCACCGCGGGGCCGTACGTCTCGGTCAGCCCGTACAGGTGGGTGACGTCGATCCCCAGCTCCGCCGCGCGGGCGAGGATGGCCGGAGTGGGCGCGGCCCCGCCCGTCCCGAACCGCACCGCCCTGCCCTTCGCCGCGTCCGGGTGGAAGAGCATCATCGTGAGCACCGTCGGCGCGCCGCAGAGATGCGTCACGCCCGACTCGCGCAAGTGGCGCCAGATGCGCGCCGGCTCGACCGCCGGGAGGCAAAGATGCGTCCCGCCGGCGGCCGTCACTGCCCAGGTGAAGCACCAACCGTTGCAGTGGAACATCGGGAGCGTCCAGAGGTAGCGCGAGTCCGGATCGAGCTTCATCTGCAAGGCCATCGCCAGCGCCTGCAGATACGCGCCGCGGTGGTGGTACATGACGCCCTTCGGACGCGCCGTCGTGCCGCTGGTGTAGTTCAGCGCCAGGAGGCCGCGCTCGTCCTCGACCTTCGCGGCGTAAGGAGTGGCGCGATCGACCATCGCCTCGTACTCCGCAGGCCCGATCCGCTGCACCTTCGCCTTGCGCTCCACCTCCCGCGCGACGCCGTCCAGCGGGGCGTCGTGGATCAGCATCCGCGCTCCGGCGTGCTCGACGATGAACGCCAGGTCATCGGGGGTGAGCCGGACATTGAGCGCGACCAGCACCGCGCCGGCCAGCGGGACGCCGGAATGCGCTTCGAGCAGGATGTGCGAGTTGCTCGAGACCACCGCGACGCGATCTCCCGCCGACACGCCGCGCTCGCGCAACGCGCCCGCCAGCTTCTGCGCCCGCGACCAGAGCTCGGCATAGCTGTAGCGGCGGTCGCCGTCGATCACTGCGACCCGATCCGCGTAGACCCGGCCGGAGCGGCGCAGGAACGCGCTCGGGGTCAGCGGCTCGAAGCTCATCTCCTCCATCCCCATCCTCCTTCCGACCATCTTCGCATCGTTCGCCGGATCGTTCAGGTCATGGGAAGCACCTGGCGGGAGACCATCATTCCGGGGACAACAGAAGCCGTCCAGAGGATTGCGCGCGCGTCCGGGGCTCTACATCGGCGAGCGGTGAGCGCACACACGCTGACGCCCGTTCAGACCATTGTCTCAACGATCGCGAGGCTCGACGCGCTTGGCGCGGGCAGCACGATTGAGCCGAATGTCGGAGCCACGATTGCTGCAACCCCTTGGGAGGTTTGCTCTTCGAATCTTGCCGCAGCCAATGCAACGAAGCGGGCCCTGATTGGTCGCGCGCCGCGCCTTGACTGCAAAACCAGTTGAGCGCGTACAGAGGCGCCGACCGGATCTCTCGGGGGGTCCGGCGTCTCGACATCCTCAACGCCCCGGATCGCGACAATAGTCAGGGAGGGAATCGTCATGGCACGACGTCTCGCGAAGTGCGCTCGTTTCGCAGTGCTCGCAGGTCTGCTCGTCCTCGGAGCGGGACGACTCTGGGCTCACGAAGACGGCGGTCGAGATGCGGATGACGGTGCCAGCAGGAACATGAAGCTCGTCGGCTTCAACGACCTGCAGGCACGCTCGACGTATCAGGCGACGCTGCACAAGCAGGGCGGCCGGTACTACATCTACGCTGGTCACCACGCCTATGCGGGACCGGGCGAAGGACAAGCACCGGCAGGAACGCCGCCCTTGCCGAAAGTCGACAACCAGGAAAACGGCACGTCGATCGTGGACGTCACCAATCCCCGGCACCCGAGGTACGTGATCCATATCCCGGTGCCGAACGGGACCGGTGGTGGGGCGCAGATGGTGCGCG
>DASREU010000213.1:0-13988 GCA_035651935.1 Myxococcales bacterium
GCGACGCTCCAGGGCGCGGACCGGGTGATCCCGGTCGACGTCTACGTCCCCGGCTGCCCGCCGCGGCCCGAGCAGGTGCTCGACGGCCTGAAGATCCTCCAGGACAAGATCCAGGCGCAGCGCCATGCCCTCAAGAGCATGGAGAAGGCGCCGGAGATGCAGCTCGAAACCAAGAAGCGGAGCTTCCTCGGCAAGCTCCTGGGAAAGTAGGTCATGTCGCAGGCACTCGTCGATCTGGTTCGGGAGAAGTTCCCCGAAGCCGTGACCGCTTCGCACAGCCACCGCGGCGACGAGGTGGTGACGATCCGGCGCGAGGACCTGGTCGCGGTGATGACGTTTTTGCGCAACGACCCGCAGACGGACCTCAAGCTGCTGCGCCAGATCGTCGGCATCGACCTGCTCACCTACAAGAAGGAGATGACCGGCGGCGGCGCGCTGGCGTCGATCGAGGTCCCCGAGTACGACCTGCAGAAGAAGTCGCCGGTCGAGCCGCGGTTCTACGTCGCGTACAATCTCTACTCGATCACCCGCAAGCACGCGCTGCGCGTGCGCGTCGACCTGCGCAGCGACGACGTGAAGGTGCCCTCGATCACCTCGCTGTACCGCACCGCCGACTGGTGGGAGCGCTACACGTACGACATGTTCGGCTTCGAGTTCACCGGACACCCGAACCTCAAGCGCCTCCTCATGTACCCGGAGTTCGTCGGCCACCCGCTGCGCAAGGACTACCCGGTGCGCAAGCGGCAGCCGCTCGTGCCCGAGCTGGATTTCCCCGACCTGATCCGCGGCCCCGGCCCCGGTCCCGGCGGCGCCGGCGTGCCGATGAGCCAGACGCACGTCGGGCGCAAGAACGTGGATCCGAGCACGTATGACTGAGCGTTCCAACGCGCCGGCGCAGGACACCGATCCGCTCTCCCTCGACGCGGAGATGCCCAGCGCCCTGATGACGGTGAACCTCGGGCCGTCGCACCCGGCGATGCACGGCACCGTCCGGATGACGGTGACGCTCGACGGCGAGACCATCGTCCACGTCGATCCGGAGATCGGGTTCCTCCACCGCGGGTTCTCCAAGTCGAGCGAGAACTCCACCTGGCACCAGGTGCTCCCGTACACCGACCGCCTGAACTACGTCTCCCCCATCCTCAACAACACCGGGTACATCATGGGGGTGGAGAAGCTGATCGGCCTCAAGCCCACCGAGCGCGCCGAATACCTGCGCGTGCTCGGCGGCGAGATCTGCCGGATCTGCGATCACCTCACCTGCATCGGCGCCATCGGCCTCGAGCTGGGAGCGTTCACCGTCTTCCTCTACGCGATGGAGGCCCGCGAGCTGTTCTGGGATCGCATCGCCGAGCTGTGCGGCGCGCGCGTGACCGTCTCCTGGACGCGCATCGGCGGCGTGGCGACCGACATGCCGCCGGGCTGGGACCAGAAGCTGCGCGACATCCTCCCGCGCGTGATCGAGCTGACCAACGAGATCGACACGCTGCTCACCCGCAACCGCATCTTCGTCGACCGCACTCGCGGGATCGGAGTGATCTCGGGGGACGAGGCGATCGACTGGGGCTTCACCGGCCCCTGCCTGCGCGCCTGCGGGGTGAACTACGACGTGCGCAAGGCGCATCCGTACTCCGTCTACGACCGGATGGACTTCGAGATCCCGCTCGGCACGCGCGGCGACACCTACGATCGCTACGTGCTGCGGCTGGAGGAGATCCGCCAGTCGCACCGGATCATCCTCCAGTGCCTCGAACAGATGCCGCCCGGGCCGATCATCATCGACGACTGGCGCTACGCGCTGCCGCCGAAGAAGGAGGTCTTCGGCTCCATCGAAGGGGTGATGGCGCATTTCAAGCTGATCATGGAAGGCATCCAGGTGCCCGCCGGCGAGGTCTACGTCTATACCGAGGGCGCGAACGGCGAGCTCGGGTTCCACATCGTCTCGAACGGCACCGGCAAGCCCTACGCCATCCAGCTCCGGGGGCCGGGATTACCCATCCTCTCGGCGATGCCGCGGCTGATCCAGGGGCACGCGGTGGCGGACCTGATCCCGGTGTTCGACTCCATCAACATGATCGGCGGCGAGGTCGAGCAATGAGCGATCACGCGCCGCCGCCTTCGGCTCCGCCCCGGCCGGCGGGGGAATCGTCCAGCGCAGCCGTCAACACCGGCGGAGGCCAGCCCGGAGCCGCGGCGGGACAGGCGCAGATCCCCGCGCCGCCCAAGAAGGTGAAGGTGTTCGTCGACGGCGTGGAGGTGGAAGCGGACGCGCGCGACAACCTGATCGAGGCGGCGCGGCGCATCGGGGTGGCCATCCCGTACTTCTGCTACCACCCGCGCCTCTCCATCGCCGCGCAGTGCCGGATCTGCCTGGTGGAGACCAGCGACGCTCCCGGCCGCCTGGTTCCCGGCTGCCAGGTCCGCGTCAAGGAAGGGCTGAAGATCATCACCACCTCGCCGGCGGTGAAGGACAACCAGCGCGGGTCGATGGAGTTCCACCTGGTCAACCACCCGGTGGACTGCGCCATCTGCGACCAGAGCGGCGAGTGCAAGCTCCAAGACTACTACATGGAGTACGACCACCAGCCCTCGCGTATCGGGGTGATCAAGCTGGCGAAGCCCAAGCGGGAGATCTTCGGGCCGCAGGTGGTCTACGACGCCGAGCGCTGCATCATGTGCACCCGCTGCGTGCGCTTCATGGACGAGATCGCGAAAGAGCCTCAGCTGGCGGTTGTGGACCGGGGGACGTACTCCCTGATCAGCACGTTTCCCGGGCAGCCGCTGGACAGCAAGTACTCCGGCAACACGGTGGACATCTGCCCCGTCGGCGCGCTGCTCAACCGCGACTTCCGCTTCCAGTCGCGGGTCTGGTTCGTCAACAAGTCGCCGACCATCTGCACCGGGTGCTCGAACGGCTGCAACGTGTACGTGGAGAGCCGCGGAAACGTCGTCTACCGCCTGCTCCCGCGCCGCAACGAAGAGGTGAACCAGGTCTGGATGTGCGACGAGGGCCGGCTCAGCTATCACGCGACCAACGAGAAGCGGGTGCAGTGGGCCCGCACCGGCCGGGGCGACAACGCCGCGTCGGTCGGGCCGCGCATCGCCGTGGAGCGCGCCGCCGAGATCCTCCGTCCGCTGGCGGGGCAGGGCAGCGTGGGGATCGCGCTCTCCGCGCAGTGCACCAACGAGGAGGCGACGGCCGCGTTCCAGATCGGCAAGCAGCTTCGCGCCAGCCGCTATTTCTTCGGCGGGCAGCCCGCGGGCGACTCCGACGATTTCCTCATCCGCGCCGACAAGAACCCGAACACGCGCGGCGTCCAGCTCGTCGCCGAGGCGTTCGGGGTGAAGCTCGAGGACGCGTCCGGGATCGACGGCGTCAAGGCGCTGGTCGCGATGCGCACCGACGGGCTTCCCGCGGAGAAGCTGGCGGCGATGGAGGTGTTCATCGCCATCGCCCAGAACGAGGATGCCGCCGCGATGGAAGCGGACGTGACGCTCCCCTGCGAGAGCGTCTACGAGCAGGACGGGACGCTGATCAACTGGTACGGCCGCCTGCAGCGCACCTGGGATTCCTTGCCCGCCGCGGTCGGCGATGCCGCGCCGGGCTGGTCGTGGGCAAAGCGCCTGCTGGACGGCCTCGGCGGAGTGGGCCCCACCACCGCGGCGGACGCGTTCCGCACGCTCGCGGAGCTCTCTCCGCACCTCGCCGGGTTCTCGTTCGACGGGCTTCCCGACGACGGGATCGTGATCGAGGCGCTGCTTCCCGCGCAATGGCCGGCCCGCGCGCCGCGCCCGCTGCCTGGCGCGCATTCCGTCCGCGGCCCGCAGACCACGCCGCCCGGCATGAAGGTGGGCGACGAAGCCTCCGGAGGGTCGCGCTGATGGCCACCCCCGCCGCGCGGCTCGCGTCCGAGGACTTCGGCCCCGCGCTCGGCCGCAAGCCTGTCTTCGGGCAATGGCTCCTGCGCACCATCGTGGGGTGGGGCGCGTTCCTCGGCTTTTTGCTCTTCATGTCCTGGCTGTTCCTCGCCCTGACGCGGGCGATCATCTGGGTGGGCGACCAGATCCCGGTGGACTGGGGCCTCTCGCGCGCGCTCGGCACCATCCTCTGCCTGATCCTGATCCTGGTGATGATCACCGCCACGCTGCTCACCATGGCCGACCGGAAGTGGTCGGCGTTGATGCAGGACCGGGTGGGTCCGAACCGCGCGCGGTTGTCGATCATCCCCGGCCTGAGGAACATGCCGCTCAAGGGCATCCCGCACATCCTCGCGGACGTCCTGAAGATGCTCTTCAAGGAAGACTTCATCCCGGAAGGGGCGGTGGCGAACAAGTGGATCTTCAACCTCGCCCCGCTGCTCGCCTTCGCGCCCGCGTTCATGCTCTTCGCCGTCGTGCCCGTCAGCCCGGAGCTGAGCTTCTGGGGGACGCGCATGCAGCTTCAGGTGGCGAAGCTCGACTGGGGCATGCTGTACGTGTTCGCGCTGGCCTCGCTCGCTGTGTTCGGCACCGCGCTCGCTGGGTGGAGCTCGAACAACAAGCTGGCGCTCCTCGGCGGGCTGCGCGCTTCGGCCCAGCTGGTCAGCTACGAGGTGACGCTCGGGCTGACGCTGGTGGGCGCGTTCATCGTCTTCGGCAGCCTGCGGCTCGACGTGATGGCGGCGCTGCAGGGGATGACCGAGACGGGGATGCGCGCGGCGGCCTCGGCGGCGAACCAGGCCGGCTCGTGGCTGGTGCGCGACGACTCGCTCCTGTTCGGCTGGCTCCCGGGCTGGGGCGGGGTCTTCCAGCCCATCGGGATGATCCTCTTCCTGGTCGCGGCGCAGGCGGAGATCAAGCGCGCGCCGTTCGACACGCCGGAGGGCGAGAGCGAGATCATCGGCTACTTCCTCGAGTACTCGGGCCTGAAGAGCGGGATGTTCCTGATCGCCGAGTACGCGGAGACGGTGGTGATCGCGGGCATCGTCACCAGCATCTTCCTCGGCGGGTACCACATCCCCTGGCTGGAGCCGACCATCGTGCGGAGCGCGGACGGCTGGCTCGGCGCGAGCGGATTTGCCTGGCTGGCGGTGTTCCAGGTGCTCTCGTTCATCCTGAAGATGCTGCTGATCATCTGGGTGATGTTCATCGCCCGTTGGGCGTTCCCGCGCTTCCGCTACGACCAGATCATGCGGCTCGGCTGGAAGATGATGCTGCCGGTCTCGCTCCTGAACGTGGCGATCACGGGGGCGGTGTTCCTGATCGGCGGCCGGGAGGGGCTGGCCTGGATGGGCATCGTGGAGTGGATCGCCATCCTCTTCTTCCTCGCCTTCTCCGCCCGGGCGCCGGCGAGCGCCGAGCCGGGGAGCCATTCCTCGACGGTCGCGGTGCACTGAGATGGAACACCCCAAGGACGAGCGCGCAAGCCCTGGACCCGAGAGCGACCTCAGCTTCGGCGAGCGCTTCTACCTGCGCGAGGCGATCAAGGGGATGGGAGTGCTGGCGAAGCACTTCTGGACGAACCTGTTCGGCTTCCGCGACCCCGCGCCGGAGATGCTCGACCGCAAGGGGCCGGGCGTGAACATGGTCACGACCATCAATTATCCCGAGGAGCGCAAGCCGTATCCGCCGGGGTACCGGGGGATGCACCGGCTGGTGCCGCGGGTGGATGGGAGGCCGCGGTGCGTGGCCTGCTACATGTGCGCCACGGCGTGTCCCGCGCAGTGCATCTACATCGAGGCGGGCGAGTACGAGGACCAGGCGATCGAGAAGTACCCGGTGCGGTTCGAGATCGACGAGCTGCGGTGCATCGTGTGCGGGTTCTGCGTGGAGGCGTGTCCGAAGGATGCGATCCGGATGGATACGGGGACGCATGCGCCGGCGGTGTTGTCGCGGCCGCTGGCGGTGTTCGACAAGGCGGCGCTCATGACGGGGCCGGCGGTGGAGCATCCGACCGACGTGCTCACGTATCGGGTGCCGTTGCGGATGCCGGCGCCGCGGGATCCGGAGGGGCCCGGGGTGTCGAGCAAGGGGCGGCCGGGGCACTAGGGTGTCGGGGGCGGTGGGGGGCGGCGGCCGGCGTGGGTGAGAGTCCGCGGCCGTGGAGGTCGGCGGCGGCGCGGCGTGGGTGGGAGTCCGCGGCGGTGGAGCTCGGGCCGGTGGAGCGGGAAGGCGGGCCATCAGTGCAGGACCGCCGCGCCGGCCAGCTCGGGGCGGCGGCAACAGTCCGCGGGCAGGTAACCGCGCTTCAGCCCGAACTCCCAGACGAGGCCGTCGGGCGCGGACCCGGTGACGCGCAAGAGGCCGCCGTGGATGCCGCGGAGGTGGTGCGCGGCGCAGATGGAGACGAGATTCGAAGGGTCGTCGGTGCCTCCGTGTGAGCGGAAGATGATGTGGTGCGCGTGGACCGCTGCCCGGCTGCAGCCCGGGACCTGGCAGAAGTGCCGGTCGCGATCGAGGATCCTCTGCTGGAGGGTGCGCGCCACGCGCTCGGCATTTCCCCAAGTCTTCACGAAGTGTTGCGTGAGGGTCACGAGGCATTCCCCGGGGGCGAGCCAGCGCTTGGCGAGCGCTCGCGCGGCGCGGAAAGCTGCCTTGACCAGGTCGGCCGCGCGGACGGTCATCCAGACGCTGACCGTGTTCCGCGCGCACATCTGCGCCTCCTCTTTCTCCTCCAGATCACGACGCAGCGCGATGCAGGTCGTGCTCATGGCCTTCTCGATCAGCGCCGGCAGTGACTCCGCGTCCGCATGCCGGGCGAGGACGCGGGCCTTCTCGTAGTTGATGCGCCTCTCCCGCAGCGCCTGGCGGAGCGAGGGCATGCGCTGGAGGCTGCGCTCGAGCGAGATGCGCTGGGCGACCGCGCGCTCGGACATCCCCAGCCCCTCCTCGCAGTAGTGGCCGAAGCTCCTGAACCCGAGCAGCGCCCACGCGCGGCTCGCGTAGAACATCAGGGCGACGCGGCCGAACGTATCGTCCCAGAGCTCGCGCTTGCGGGCCTGCGCCTTGAGCCAGCGATCGATGTATCCCGGATCGGTGGTGGGCTCGAGCTCGGGCGCCCGCATCGGCTCGCCGCGTTCGAGGTCTGCCCAGCCGCGGTTCTGCCGCTCGAGCTCCGCCTCGAGCGAGTCGCTCTCGTCGGTGGTGAAGTACACGTCGTCGGCCTTGTCGTCCTCCGGCGCGGCATGCGAGCCGAGGAATTCCTGGCCCATGATCTCGAGCCGCTCCATCTTGCTGGCTCCGGGTCTGAGGAACTTGCCGGCGACCCTCAGCCCCTTCTGGACCACCGGCATCTTCCCGGGCGCGACGCTCGCCGAGAGGTTGAGCCACTCTTCGTCGGGGGAGTCGTCCGGCGCGGCCAGCCGGGCCCGGAGCGAGCGGACGGTCTCGCCCTTTGCCATCAGCACGAGGCGCATCTCGTCGCCGGGCCGCGCGACCTGGGCGAGGATCTCAGCCTTGCGCAGGGACAACTCGCCGCTCCGGAGGGCCTCGCGGATGACGGGCCGGTCGCGCAGCCGCTTCCCGAACCGCGTCAGCTTGTCGGCGGTGCTGGCGGGAATGCCCAGGACCTCGCGCGCGTAGTCGTTGCTGCTGGCGTAGTTCACTTGCAGGCAGCGATCGCCCAGGCTGAGGGCGTACAGGCCTTCGGCGATGGCGACGTCGAGCGCGCGGCGGCCGCTGGCGAGATTGGCGAGCAGGAGGTGCGCCCCCTTCGCGACGCGACGGCCTGCGATGGGGTCGCGTACGCGCGGCAGCCGGTCGGGCAGCGTGGCCGCGGCGGCGGCGAGCAACTCCAGCCTGGCATCGAGAGCGGCGCAGGGATCGCTCGTGTCGGGAGCGGCGCAAGGCCCTCCGACATTCCCCGGCGCGGTCTCTCGATGGGCGCACGCTTCGCTCATCGAATGAGCGTAGCAGCCCCCTCCGACATGCCCGGGCGAGGTCTCTCGATCGGCGCTCGCGTCGCTCATGGAACGAGCCTAGCAGCGCCCTCTGACATTCCCCTCCGCGGTCTCTGGATGGGCGGCGGCTGCGGCCCTTCGTGCTCCGCGCGTAGTGCGTCTGCCGCAGCGTGCGCTCGCTGGGACGAGCCCCGGCCGGCGACGTGAGCACACGCAGCACGCGAATCGCTCATATCGCCCTCGCATCCAACAGCCACCAGCCAAGAAGATCTGGCTGCGCAAACAGCGCTGCCCTCCGCAGCCGTGAAGAAGGAAGCGCCATGAAGATCCACCCCATGATCGCCTTCTTCGCCGGGCTCGCCGGATGCACTTCCAACACGACCGAGCGCCTCCGGCTCGCCCCACTGCGAACCGTGGCGCACGTCGACCTGGAGCGCTACGTGGGGACCTGGTACGAGATCGCCAGCTTCCCGCAGCGGTTCCAGCGAGGCTGCACCCTGACGAGGGCGACCTACGCCATCCGCCCCGACGGCGACATCGACGTCCTGAACAGCTGTCGCAAGGACTCGCCCGCCGGCGAGGAGATGTCGGCGCGCGGCCGCGCCCGCGTGGTCGATCGCTTCACGAACGCCAGGCTCGAGGTGAGCTTCTTCCGTCCGTTCTGGGGTGACTACTGGATCATCGACCTCGCCGACGATTACTCGTACGCGGTCGTCGGCCACCCGAGCCGCGATTACCTGTGGATCCTCAGCCGGTCGCCGTCGATGACCGACACCACCTGGCAAGGCATCGTCGGCCGCTTGCAGGCCCAAGGGTACGAGACCTCCCGCCTCGTGCGCACGCTGCAGGTTTCGAGTTGAGCGTCGCTTCTCGGCGATCTCTTCTTCTCACCGGCGCGACCGGTTTCGTCGGCAGCGCGGTGCGACCGGCGCTCGCCGCCAGCGGGTGGCAAGTCCGCTGCCTGACCCGCGATGCCGCGCGGGCACGCAAGCGCGCGCCGGACCTCGACTGGGTCGAGGGCGACGTCGCCGATCCGTCCTCGTGCGCTCGCGCGCTCGAGGGTTGCCACGGGGCGCTCTACCTGGTCCACGGGATCGGCGAGCGGGGCGACTACCACGCGCGCGAGGTGGCGGCAGCGGCAAACTTCTCCAAAGCGGCGGCCGCGGCGGGCGTCGAACGCATCGTCTATCTGGGTGGCGTCGCGCCCGGTGGTCCCGGCTCGGACCACTTGCGCAGCCGCCTCGACGTCGGCGAGGCGCTCCGGTCCGGGCCGGTCAAGACGATCGAGCTGCGCGCAAGCATGATCGTCGGCCACGGGAGCCTGAGCTGGCTCATCGTCCGCGACCTCGCCGCCCGCCTGCCGGTGATGATCTTGCCGCGCTGGCTGAAGTCGCGCACCGAGCCGGTCGCCATCGACGACGTCGTGGTGGCGCTGGTGCGCGCCCTGGACATGCCGCTCGAAGCGAGCAGCTGGTTCGACGTGCCCGGACCGGAGATGCTGTCCGGGAAGGAGATCCTGCAAGCGACCGCGCGTGCCCTGGGGCTCGAAAGTCCGCGCACGATCGACATTCCGCTCCTCTCGCCGCGACTCTCCTCGCTGTGGGTGCGCTTCGTGACCCGGGCAAAGTGGTCGGTGGCCCGCGAGGTGGTCGTCGGACTGAGCGAAGATCTTCTCGCGAGAGACGACCGGTTCTGGCAGCTCATCGATCATCGCCGGCGGCTGAGGTTCGCCGATGCCGCCAGGCTTGCTCTCGATGCCGAGCGCCGCGAAGGTCCGGTCCACGGCGCATGGGCCGCCGTCGAGCGCGCGCGCCGTCCCGTGGAACTCCGGGTGTGATCGGCGATCCGGGCGCCAGCGTCGCGACGCCTTCCCACAGGATCGTCCTCCCGCTGGTATGCACCGCCGCGTGGGCTGCGGCTGCCGCCGGCGCGAGACTTCTCGGGATCTGGACTGCGATCGGCGCAGCCGCGATCGCGCTCGGAGCTGCCGTCCTCGTGCTCGACGGAGCGGCCGCCCGGAAGATCCTCGTGCCACGCCCATGGCTCCTGATCCTCGGCGCGGGGGTGGGCGCAACGATGGCGGCTGCCACGTACCTCTTGTATCCGCTCCTTTCCGGCGTCGCGCCGTTTGTCGCCAGAGACACTGCCATTCTCTATTCGGCGTTCCGCGCCCCTTCGCCGGCCGCCGTCCTGCTCGCGTTCTTGCCCGTCATCTTCGGAGAGGAGCTGGTCTGGCGGGGTGTCGTGCAGGCTGCGCTCGCGCGCCGCTTCGGGCCGTACGGAGGCGCGGTCCTGGCGGCCGTGGTCTATGCGCTCGCGCACGCACCCTTGGGCTCGCCGGTCCTCGTCCTCGCCGCGCTGGGGTGCGGCCTTTGCTGGGGCGCGCTTCGTGCCGTGAGCGGCAGCCTGGTTCCGCCGCTGGTGGCCCACATCCTCTGGGACGCCGTCATCCTGCTCTGGTTGCCGCTGGTCGCAGCGTCATCGAGCTAGGCCGTCCCCGACGGGGGCCATCGCGTGCTCGCCTCGCGGACCTTCCGACCTCGACTCGATTTCTCGATTCGCGTACGCCCGTTTGGAAGTCCGGTTTGCCGATCAGCGCGAGCCAGTCTTGGTCGCGAGCACGGCCGCCCCGGCGGCAGCGCACTTGGCGTCGTTCTCTGCGAGATCGCCCGACGCGCCCAGCGCTCCGATCAGCTTTCCGTCGAGGAGGAGCGGCACGCCGCCGTCAACCGGAACGGCACCCTCGAGGCGGAGGATGCGAAGGCCGAGCCCGCCTTTCTCCACCGCGTCCTGGAACGCCTTCGTCGGACGCTTGTACAGCGCGGCCGAACGCGCCTTGTCGATGGCGACGTTTGCGCTGCCGTTCTGCGTGTTGTCCGCCTTTTCATAGTAGACGAGCGTGCCGGCGGGATCGACGATCGCGATCGCCATCAGCCACTTGTTCTTGCGGGCCTCGGCCGCCGTCGCCGCTGCGACCCTTTTCGCAGTCTCGAGGTCGATCGTCGCGCCGATGGGGATGAGGTAATTGCTCATCGGTGCGGCCGGCGTCGCGGCCGGCGCCTGCGTCGCTTGCGCGAACGCAGGTGCAGTTCCAGCGGGCAGGGAAAGCAGCAAAGAGACTCCGAATGCAGCTCGCAAAGTCATGACATGCCCCTCTGGATCGGGCGGGCGCCCGGGTCACTGCCGACCGACAGGATCCTTCGATCCCGGCGACGGACGCGAGTCTACGCCGCGCGGATGCAGTTGAAAACGCGGGGAGGCAGATCGAGCCGGGTGCTGCGGTTCTTCCGAAGCGATCGCGCTCGACGGATCGCGAGAGCTGGCGAAGGCGTTCAAGGCCTGGTGCCCGAGGAGCGTCTTCGGGAGCGGCACGGCGTCGTGGGGATGTGCGGCCACTCGGGCGGCGCAGGGTTGAAACAGCCTGAGGCCTCGAGCATCGGTCCGAAACGATTTGCATCAGAGCGGAATGACGACCCAGCCGGGCAGAGTGCTTTCGGTCAATGTCGGCGGCGTGCGGAAGTTCGACTACCACGGCCGGGCTGCGCAGAGCGCGATCTGGAAGGCTCCGGTGAGCGGACGGGTCGCCGCGCGCGGGATCAATCTCGCCGGCGACATCCAGGCGGACCGCCAGGCGCATGGCGGCTTCGACAAGGCGGTCTACGCGTATGCCGTCGAAGACCAGCGCTGGTGGGAAGCGGAGATGGGCCGCTCACTCTCCTTCGGCGAGTTCGGCGAGAACCTCGATACCGAAGGCGTCGACCTCAACGCCGCGCTGATCGGCGAGCGCTGGCGGATCGGGAGCGCGGTCCTCGAGGTCTCGGAGCCGCGCATCCCGTGCTGGCGCCTCGGCGTGCGGATGAACGACGAAGGGTTCCCGCGGCGCTTCACCAAAGCGATGCGGCCCGGCGCCTATCTCCGCATCGTCGTCGAAGGCGACGTCGGCGCGGGCGACGAGATCCAGCTCGTGGCGAAGCCGGACCATGGCCTCACCGTCGCGGACGTCTTTCGCATCTACACGCACGATCGCGAAGAAGTGCGGCGTCTCCTCGAGGTGCCGCAGCTGTCGAGCGCGTGGAGGGGATGGGCAGAGCATGTTTCCGCGAACGCACGCGAAATGTAGCGAAGTCTGTTCCGTAGAGCAGGCATGCCACCGAATCTGCTCGGCCTGATCATCGCCGCGGTCGGCACCATCGTGACCGTCGGGGTGGCCGTCGGGCTCCCGGCGCTCGCGGTCATCGCGGTCAAGTACTTCAAGTTCAGGGAGCGCGAGCTGACGCTCGAGATGGAGCATCGCCAGAAGTCGCAGCAGAAGGACCTGGTGCTCGAGGAACGGATGCAGCGCCTGGAGGACGCGCTGACCGCCCTCGACCACGACGTGAGGGTGCGGCTGGGGATCGGGCCGTCCGAGGTTCCCGCTTACCGCGCCGAGCTCTTCGAGGGCCCCGCCACAGAGCAAGAAAACCCGGTGGATCCGATCCCGATCAAGGCCCGATAGCGTTTCCCTGGCTTCCTGGATCAGATCGTCCAGTACCCTGGCTGCCGACCTCGTCGCCTTGCCAACTGCGAAGGTCTCCGGTTCGATCCCGGCGTTCCTCTCCATGAACAGACGCGCCTCGTGGCTCGCCCTTTTTTCTCCGGCTGTGGCAACCTGCGCGGAGAAGCTATGTCCCGACTCCGAGTCCTCGCATTCAGCGTCTCCCTCGACGGCTTCTCCGCGGGCCCCGACCAGAGCCTGGAGAATCCGCTCGGCGTCATGGGGACGGAGCTGATGGAGTGGGCCTTTGCCACTCGCGTCTTCCGCGACATGCAAGGAGGCGCCGGCGGCGAGACGGGCATCGACAACGGCATGGCCGAGGAGGGCTTCCGGAACATCGGCGCGTGGATCCTCGGCCGGAACATGTTCGGGCCGGTGCGCGGCCCGTGGCCGGACGAGAGCTGGAGGGGCTGGTGGGGCGAGGAGCCGCCGTATCACGTCCCGACGTTCGTGCTCACGCACCACGCGCGAAAGCCGGTCGAGATGAAGGGCGGCACCACCTTTCACTTCGTCACCGACGGCATCGAGTCGGCGCTGCGGCAGGCGAAGGCGGCAGCGGGCAAGAGGGACATCCGCCTCGGCGGCGGTGTGGCGACGGTCCGCCAATACCTGGCCGCGCGGCTGGTCGACGATCTCCATCTGGCGGCGCGGCCGGTGCTGCTGGGCCGCGGCGAAAGCCTCTTCGCCGGGCTCGACTTGCGCGCGCTCGGCTACGTCTGCGAGCGATCCGTTCCGGGCGAGCGCGCCACGCACGTCTTCCTGCGCAAGCGCTGATCGGCTGGACGCCAGCGCCGCGTCTCCCGGGCGACCTGACGCTCGAATCGCTCTGCTAGGCGGATTCGTACGCGCGGCGGAGCGCCTCGATGTCGAGCTTCTTCATCTTCCAGACCGCTTCCGCCACCTTGGGGCCGCGCTTCGGGTCGCTGATCATCTTGCCGATCCCGCTCGGCACGATCTGCCACGACAGGCCGTACCTGTCCTTGAGCCAGCCGCACTCGACCTCGCGGCCGCCAGCCGAGAGCTTGTCCCAGTAGGCGTCGAGCTCCTTCTGCGTCTCGCACTCGACCATGAGCGAGATCGCCTCGGTGAACTTGAACGTGGGCCCGCCGTTCAGCGCCATGAAGCGCTGGCCGGCGAGCTGGAACTCGACCGTCATCACCGAGCCGGCGGGCCCTGGGCCGCCTTCGGGGTAGCGGGCGATCGTCAGGATCTTCGAGTCGGGAAAGATCGAGCAGTAGAACTTCGCGGCTTCCTCTGCCTGCCTGTCGAACCAGAGAAAGGTCGTGATCTTCTGCACGGCGCACCTCCTGGGCTGCAGTCTGCGGATCAGGATGCCGCCCCGCCAGCGACTCGACCGTCCGCGAGAGGCTCGGTGGACGGCGTTGCGACGGTGCCCACCAATCCACATCTTCGCCCGCTCGGGGAGCGCCCATGCGAGCGATCGTTCTCGCCGCCGCCGGATTGGTCCTTTCGTGCGGCGGAAAGTCAGATATTGGACCTCGACAGGTCGCGCCGGCAAAGGTCACCGTCACCATCGCGGTCAGCGGCCCCGGGACTGTCCGGGCGAGCGGGATCGA
>DASREU010000214.1:0-10965 GCA_035651935.1 Myxococcales bacterium
CTCGCGCAGCGCCTCCACCGGCGGACATCCGAGCGCGATGATGCCGATGCCCGCCGCCGCAAGGACGACCAGGGCGACGGCGATCAGTGCGCCGATGCGCACACTTTTCCGCAGCGGCGGCAAGCGGTCCATCCAGGCCAGAACAACCGGGCGGCCGCTGTTCCTCCCGAACCAGGTCACGGTCAGGAGATTCCGCCGCCAACCGCGATTTGGCAACGTTTCCGGACGAGGTTCGACCGGTCGCTCGGCAGCTGCGAAGGTGCCGCGTTACAGTGCGGCGATGCCGACGCACGAGGTGCTCAACCAGCCGCCGCCCCTCGAAGACTACGACCCGCTCGCCCGCGACCTGCCGCTGCTCGAGGGCCTGCGCCGGGAAGGCGCCGCCTGGGCGGAAGCGGAGGCCGGGGCCTTCGCGCGGGCGACCGCGACGAGAGAGGCGCTCGCCTGGGGATTCGAGGCGAACCGGAACCCCCCGCAACTGCGCACGCACGATCGGTTCGGCCATCGCCTCGACGAGGTGGAGTTCCATCCCGCCTGGCACGAGCTGATGCGCCTCTCCATCGCCAACGGCGTGCACGCCGGCCCCTGGCGCGATCCGCGGGAAGGAGCGCACGTCGCGCGCGCGGCGAAGATGTTCCTCGCCTCGCAGACGGAAGCGGGCCACGGGTGCCCGCTCTCGATGACGTACTCCGCCTTTCCCGCCCTGCAGCGGCAGCCCGATCTGCTGGAGGAGTGGGCGCCGCAGATCGTCTCCCTCGTCTACGATCCACGGATGCTTCCCGCGGGAGAAAAGCGCGGGGCCCTGATCGGGATGGGGATGACGGAGAAGCAGGGCGGCTCCGACGTGCGGGCGAACACCACCAGGGCCGAGCCCCTCGGCGGAGGCGGCTGGGCGCTCACCGGCCACAAGTGGTTCTGCTCCGCACCGATGAACGACGCTTTCCTCGTGCTCGCGCAGGCGCCGCGCGGCCTCTCCTGTTTCCTCCTGCCCCGCTGGACGCCCGACGGGACGCGGAACCGCTTCTACCTGCAGCGCCTGAAGGACAAGCTGGGAAACCGCAGCAACGCTTCGGCGGAGGTGGAGTTCGATCGCTCCTGGGCGCGGCTGGTGGGCGAGGAAGGCCGGGGGGTGGCGACGATCCTCGAGATGGTGAACCACACCCGCCTCGACTGCGTGATCGGCGCCGCCGCCATCGTGCGGCAGGCGCTGGCGCAGGCGATCCACCATTGCCGGCACCGCAGCGCTTTCGGACGGCGGTTGATCGAGCAGCCGCTGATGCGCGAAGTGCTCGCCGATCTGGCGATCGAGTCCGAGGCGGCGACGGTGCTGATGATGCGGCTGGCGCGCTCGTACGACCGGCGCGAGGAGGAAGCGGCGTTCCGCCGGATCGCCACCGCGGTCGCGAAATACTGGGTCTGCAAACGCGCGGCGCCGGCCATCGCCGAGGCGCTGGAATGCCTCGCGGGCAACGGCTACGTCGAGGAATCGATCCTCCCCCGGCTCTATCGCGAGGCGCCGCTGAACTCGATCTGGGAAGGTTCGGGGAACGTCATCTGCCTCGACGTGCTCCGCGCGCTGCACAAGGAGCCGCAGAGCCGCGACGCGCTGATCGCGGAGCTTCGCCTCGCGCGAGGCGCCGATCGGCGTCTGGATGCGGCGCTCGACGAAGTGGAGGCGCAGCTCGCGAAGCCCGAGGAGCGCGGGGCGCGCCGGCTGGTCGAGTCGCTCGCGGTCGCGTTGCAGGCTTCGCTCCTCGCGCGCCACTCCCCGCGCGCCGTGGCCGATGCGTTCTGCGCCACGCGCGTGGCCGGCGACCACGGGTATGCGTTCGGGACCCTTCCCGCCGGACTCGATGTCGAGGGCATCCTCGGGCGCGCCTGGCCGGGCTGACCCGCAGGATGCGGGCCGGGCCGCGGCGGGATAAGTTCGTGCCGTGTTCCTCACCGTGCGCGGCAAGAAGATCGAGGCGCAGCAGATCGGCCGTGCCACGGGTCCTACGCTCGTCTTTCTGCACGAGGGGCTCGGCTCCGTCGGACTTTGGCGGGACTTCCCCGACAAGGCGGCGGAGGCCACCGGCTTCGGCGCCTTCGTCTACAGCCGTGCGGGATACGGGGCATCGGATCCCGCTCCGATGCCGCGGCCGGTCCGCTACATGCACGACGAAGCGGAGCTCTTGCCGGAGATCCTGGAGGCGGCCGGAATCGCTGATCCCTTGCTCGTCGGCCACAGCGACGGCGCATCGATCGCCATCATCCATGCCGGAAGCGGCGGCAAGGTCCGCGGCCTCGTCCTCGAGGCGCCGCACGTGTTCACCGAGGACATGGGGCTTGCGAGCATCGCCGAGGCGCGCAAGGCGTACGAGCGCGGCGAGCTGCGCGCCCGGCTCGCGAAGCACCACCAGAACGTCGACGCCGCTTTCTGGGGCTGGAACCGGCCGTGGCTCGATCCGGAGTTCCGCAACTGGAACCTGGAGGAGTTTCTCCCTCGCATCCAGGCCCCCATCCTGGTGATCCAGGGCGAGGACGACGAATACGGGACCCGCAAGCAGGTCGACGCCATCCAGCGCGGCGCGCCTTCGGTGCAGGTCCTGATGCTCCCGCACTGCGGCCACTCCCCGCACCGAGACCAGCCCGAAGCAACCCTGCGCGCGATCGCCGCCTTCGCCCGCTGAAATCGGGGACACGTACTAATTTTTTTCTTTGCTTCGCCGGACCGGCTCGAAGAATGGAACGTGTGTCGCGCCCCCGGTTTCGGGCGCGCCGCGGGCGACGGCGAGCGCTGCCGCGAGCATCGCCAGATCGCGGAGCACGGTCCACCAGGAGGCCGGCTCGTCGCCGCCGAAGCAGCCGCAGCGCAGGTCGATGCCGCGGAGCAGCGCCTGGGCGATGAAGCCTGTGAACACAGCGAGGAGGGCGGCGATCACGACGGCGCCGGCACGGGAATTCCACCCGCTGACCAGCGCGATGCCGGCGAGCAGCTCGATGCCGACCACGGCCGCGGCGACGAACGGCACGAGCGCGGCGGGGACCACGCGGTAGTTGGCGACGTCCTGCGCGAATGCGGCCATGTCGGGGAGCTTGGCGATCGCTGCCCAGATGAAGAGCGCTCCGAGCACCACCCGGCAAGCGAGCACGATGCGCGCGCTCATCGCGTTCCCGCCGCACACAGCGAGCAGCTCCCGGACTCGCCGGGGCCGCCGCTCGCCAGCCACTCCGGCCAGGCGCCGGTGAGAACGCGCACGTCGCGGACGCCGTTTGCCTCGAGGACAGCCGCGACCCGGTCCGCGTCAGCGCACTGGCGGTCGCGGTCGTAGACGATCACGGCGGAAGACGACTGGAGCTTCGCCAGCAGCGGCGCGACGGGCTCGCCTGGCGCGAGGTGCAGCGCGCCGGTGACGTGGCCCGCCGCGTACTCCGCGGCGGAGCGCGCGTCGACGAAGGTCGCGGTGCAGGCGATGCAAAGCGGCTTCGCTTCTTCTACGGAAATGCGCGCGAACGTCGAGCGCGGATCCTGACAGGCCGCGCCCGCCGCCTCCGCCGCTGGAAGCACGCGCGTGCCCAGCGGCGACGGACGCGGGGTCAATGCGTTGCCGGCGATCCCGAGAGCCGCGCCAGCCACGCAGAGCACGGACGCTCGCCCGAGGAGGCTCATGCCGGCATGATAACCGTCTCGAGCGCTCAGTAGTCGGTCTGGTTCCGGCGATTGCCGTACTTGTCGGGCGGAAGCGCATCCGCGCGCTTGTCGGCCGTCATGGTGACGGCGAGCTGGGCTCCCTCCGCGACGGTGATCTTGCGCACCTGCGGCAGCGTCGAGCTCTCGTGCCACACCTCCGCCTCGTACTCTCCCGGCGGCACCGCCGGGATGTGGAACGCTCCGGCGGCGTCGGCGACCGCGTACCACGGCGTCTCGACCACGACGATGTACCCGCGCATGCTCGCGTGGATGTTGCAAAGCAGCTCCACCACCCCGGGCTTGTCGAACTTCACTAGAGTCTGGGCGCCGCCCTTGTGCAGGCCGGTGTCGAACTTCGCCGCCGGGCTGAGCGAAAAGACGTCATGGAACAGCTCGTCTTCGTTCCGGAACTCGATGGTGCTGCCCAGCGGCACGGCCAGGACGTGCGGGGCGAATCGCTTTTCCTTCTGCTGGAGCGGCCTCTGCAGCGGCGCAGGCTTCGGCGTCGTCCCATCCGTGCGGCGCAGCGTCACCACCGCCCCGCCGGGCCCGAGGGAGCCGCCGCCGCTCACGATCCCGGAGAGCGTCACCAGCTTCTCGGGCTCCCGTTCGACGGCCGGCGCCTCCTCCTTCACCTGCCGCGCACGGCTGCGCGCCTCCGCCGCGAAAGGCTTCAGCGCGCGCTCCACGTCCGCGGGAAGGCCCTCGATCCGGAGGACGGCGTCCCACCTTGCGGCCGCGGTGGTGTAGTCGCCGGCGTCCCATGCCAGCCTGCCCGCCGCGAGCAGGTTGGAGATCTCCATCTCCCGTTCGATCAGCTTCAGCAACGCCTGGTCGCGATTCGGCCGCCTCTCCGGCGCGGCAAGCAGCAGCGCGACGATCAGCCAACGCATCTGTGCGCCCCTCCCGCGCCGATACTGTCGCCTTCTCCGTCAGACGGCAATTTCGATCGTCGGCTGGGTCTTCTCGTCGAGCGCTGACCCGGGTCACGCGGGAAGCAGACGCGGCTTCCCGCCGAGCGGACGTCGGGCGTTGATGCCACCGGAGGGCGCCCCGCTGATTCGACGAACGAACCAGCGGGAGACATCCCTTCAGCGGGCAAACATCAGCTGCAGGTGAAGCTTGCCGCAGCGTTCACGTCTCCGCCCACATACTTCAGCTTCCTGGGATACATGCACAGGAGCCGGCTTCTGGTTCCGTCAACGGTCGTCACCGTGATCGTGGACGGCGCCGCACCGCGTTCGACCCACGCCGTCAGCGCGTCGTAGGCTTGCGTGCCCTGGAGCAGCGGAGGATTTGCAGGCGGACTTGCGGTGCCGTTCTCGGAGCCGACGCCGGAGCAGTGCCCCATCCCCGGGATCAGGAACAGGCGATAGAACCGCTGCGTCCCCGAATATCCCCCGGTCAGGTCGGAGACCTTTTCGTAATAGTTCTTCGAGCTCATTGCTTGCGGCACCAACGGATCCGACAGACCGTGATAGCTGAGCATCTTTCCGCCGGCGGCTGCGAAACCGGAGAGGTCCGGGTTCTCGGTGTCGATGTCGGCGAATGCCGTGTTGAGCCCGTTCCCCTGGGCGAGCTGGTCCGCGAACCCGCCGTAGCTCAGATTCATCCACCCGTCCTGGCCGTTCCCGGTCGCGTTCATGAAGGCGGGACGCGCATAGAGCGAGTTTTGCAGATTGAGGGCGATCTGGTCCTTCGAAAGCTGGAAGTTCAACGCCGTCGAGAGTTTCGTCCCCCGAGGCATGCCCCACCAGAGCTGCTCCGGCGACCGGAAGATGTTCACGCCGTTGTCGGCGACGGGTCCAGGCGCGGTGCCATCCGAGGTCGGGCCGTACCACGCCTTGTTGAAGGTATTCGCTTGCGCCATGCTGACGCAGTTCGCGGTGGTGTTCGTGCCGCCGCTCGCCGTGCACAAGACCGTCGGGTCGATGGTCGGATCGTAGGTGCACCTCGTCGGGTCAGCGATGTAGCCGTCATGTTGTCCGGTGAGAGTCGTGTCACAGGCGCTGACCGCAGCTCCGGAAACCAGAGCGAGCTGACCGGGCGTCAGGGCGGTGTAGCTCCCGAGGTCCTTCAGCTGGACGAAGCCTGGATACAGGTCGGCGGGGAAGAATCGTGTCTGCGCGATCGACGGCGCGCCGGCAAGGATGCCGTCGTAGTCACCCGGGAAGTTCTGGGCTTCGGCAAATCCTTGCCGTCCCCCGCCCGAGCAGCCGTCGACATAGGCGAACGACTGGGCAGTCAGGTAGTAGGCTTTCACCAACGCTTTCGTCTTCAGGGTCATCTCGTGCGTCGCGCGGGTCGACACATCCGTCCAGAGCGTCGAGTTGATCGTCCCGTCCGGGTTCATCGCGAACGATCCGGTGCCGGCCGGATCCGCGTGTCCGCCGTCGTTGACCGCGCTCACCGCACCCTCGTTCATCGCGATGCCCCAGGTGACGCCCGTCAGGAACGGAGCAGTGCCGGTCGTGATCAGGGTCGTATTCCCGATGATGGCGTTGCCTCCGAATCCACCCAAAGTGACGTTGTGGATGCGTCCATTCCATTTTGCCGGCGATGGAAGCCAGATTTCGACGTGGATTCCCGAAGACGTGGAAAGGGCGCCGGCTGGACCGGGATTGCCCGGTCCGATGGTGAGCTTGACCAGGCACATGTCGTTCAGGGCAATGGGCGGTGCAGGCGTCGCCGGCGTTCCGGAAAGCGCAAGCGGATCGCCTTTCTTGAACGCCTTGACCAGCGTCACCGTCGTGTTTGCGTCCGGCTTGAACGCGGTGATCATGGAGTTGTCGCATGTCAATGCGACCGGGCAACGTCGGGAGTTGCCATTGTTGTCCCGCGAGTCGTCGCATTTGTTCGATGCGTCGGCCGCCGGGACCAGGTTCGAAGCAGCGACAGACTCGCCACCGCCGCAGGCCGAAAGAAGAACGCCTGCGGCGCATGTCGCGAACAATGAGGACAGAGTTGCCACGCGCATCTTGTTGCAGCCTGCTTTGCGGGTCTTCACTTGTCGTCTCCTTCCGGTTTGCGGGGTTCTGAAGGCGGGACCCTTCACAGGGTTCGACCCGGCACGCACAGGCGCCCCTGGCGATCTGCGAAGTCAAGACGCCGCAAGCCGTCAACGCACAGGACCAATGTCCTGAGACTTCACGTCTAGAGCGCGCCCGCCTCGCCGCTGCCTTCGTCCGGAGCCGGTTCGTCCAGGGGCTGCACGCTCGCGAACCGCGCCTGCTCCGCCTTCAGCTCCTCGCCGAAGAACCGCTGCATCTCGGCGGCGAGCTCCGTCGCCGAGCCCGCCGTTACCCGCGAGAGCGCATTGTCGAACGCGGCCGCGCTCTGGAACCGCTGCTCGCGGTCGGTCTCGAGCGCCACCCGCAGCACCGCCGCGAGCTGCGGCGGGACGCTCTCCAGCGCCGCGATCAGCTCCGGAGTCAGCCCCTGCGCGGCCTGGATGATCAGGTTGTACGCGTTGTCGCCGCGGTACAGCGAACGTCCGGTGAGCAGGAAATAGAGCACGAGCCCCATCGAGCAGACGTCGGCGCGCGCATCCACCGTCTCGCCGCGGGCCTGCTCCGGCGCCATGTACTGCACGTTGCCCTTGACCACCCCGGTCTGCGTCTGGTGCAGGCGGCCCTCGTCCTGCCTGGCGATCCCGAAGTCGAGCAGCTTCACCTCGCCGCGCGCCGAGACCAGGATGTTGTTGGGCGAGACGTCGCGGTGGACGATGCCCATCGGCCGGCCTTCATCCGTCAATCGCGTGTGCGCGTACTCCAGCGCGCGGAGCGCCTCGCGGACGATGTAGACCGCGAGCCGCGGGTCGATCGGCTTGCCGTCGCTCTTCATCGCCGCCGCGGTCAGGCGGCGCAGGTCGCGGCCGAGCACGTACTCCTGCGCCATGAAGTACTCGTCTCCCACCTTCCCGAAGTCGTAGACCGGGATGATGTTGCCGTGGACGAGCGTGGAGGCGAGCTTCGCCTCGTCGATGAACATCTCCACCAGCGCATCGGTGCGCTGCGCGTTGGAATGGAGGAGCTTGATCACGAACGCGCGGCGGAAGTTCTCCGCACCGAACGCGACCGCCGTGTAGACCTCCGCCATGCCGCCCTCGCCCAGGCGATCGACGAGGAAGTAGCGGCCGAACTGGTTCGGGCGGGCGAGAGGGTGGACGGCGCGGCGGTTCGCTCCGGAGTCGGTCCCGCGGTGGTTGGTCCGGGGGGTGTTCCCCGTGCCGGGATGGCTGCGGATGGTCCGCGCAGGATCGCTGGCGATGCCCGGGTCGCGCGCGGACGGCAGGGTCGCAGCTTCCAGATCGACCGCGGTGACCGGCACGGGCGCGCGCCGGAACGCGAAGGCGAACGCGCCCGCCGCCAGCGCGGCCGCCGCTACCCACAGCCCGACCAGGTCGAGAGGCGGACCAGCCTGGACCGGACGGAGGCGCATCTCGGTCCACACCCACAGACCGGAGGCGAGCGGCGTCGCGGCGACGGCCCATCCGGAACCGGAGAACGTCCCGGCGGCCTCGCTCCCGATCGCCGCCTTCAGATGCTCCAGCGCATCGGGCGGCCCCGCGGAGAGCAGCGCGCGCTTGCCGTCGCTGATCAGCGCCGCGCCTCGGGTGCGCGCCGCAATCTGATCGACGAACGCGGCGTCGAGCGGCCTCGCCACCAGGACCGCGTACTGGGCGTCCGCGCGCCCTTCCGCGATCGCCGCTCCCGCGAGCAGCGGCGAATTCTTCCCCGAGGAGAGGAGCGCCGATGCCTGCCCGAGCTTGCGCGCCGCCTTGATCACGCCGGAGAAGTCGAGGGCGCCGGGATCGAGGCCGACCAGCACCTCGGGCGCCTCTCCCGCTGCCACTCCCGAGATGGGGAACTCCCGTCGCACGCCGTCCCACCAGGGCTCGCTGGCGAAGCCGTCCTTGAGCGTCGCCGCGTCGACCACTCCGAGCTGCGCGCGAAGGACCGGGTTCGAGGCGCCGGATGCGGCGCGTCCCTCGACGACGGCAAGCTGCGCGCGGATGGCGTCCTGCACGCGCGAACGGCTCCCCTCGGTGGCTTCGGCGAGCTCGGCGCCCAGCTCCCGAGCGCGGGTCGCCCTCAGAAGCGCGGTGCCGCCGGCGGCGATGAGCAGCACGGCGGCCGCGGCGAGCGCGCCCAACAGGCGCCTGCGGGCAAGGGCCATCTCCCCCGGTTTTCGACCCAGCAGGTGTGCGGGGTCAAGGGCGCGCCGGGATCAGCCGCGGGCCGGGACCGCTCAGAAGTGGCAGGCCACGCAGCGCCCGTCCGTCCTCGCCTCGGCGATGCTGTGCCGCGAGCGGAAACCGGCGGGATGGGGATCTCCGCCGGAGCCGCCCACCTTGTGGCAGCTCACGCAATTCGACGCGTCTCCCTGGTCGTGGCAGGCCGCGCAGCTCTCGATGTTGCGCCGGGCGGCGTCGCCGTGGAACGCGCCGGAGCCGGGCAGCACCCATCCCGGCGGATGCGGGTTGCGCGCGCTCACCCCCGCCGAGACGCGCTCGTGCTCGTGGCAGGTCTCGCAGGAGCTGGTCGAGTGGCAGCGCTGGCAGGACGCGGGATCCGAGCGCGCGTCGACCGAGTGGCGTCCGAGGAAATCCTGCCGGTGGATGAACCGGCGATCGGGTCGATCGACCAGCTTGGTCTCGATCGGCACCATCGCGGTCTTCGCGTGGCAATCGAGGCAGAAGTTCTGGTCGTGACAGGTCGCGCAGGCCTGCTGGGAGGCGCGGGCGACGCTCGCGTGGCGGCGGAGGAAGTCGCCCTGGTGCGACACCTCCGTCACCGGCACCAGCGGATACGAGGAGAGATCGACGTGGCAGGTGGCGCACTGCGCGTCCGAGTACTGCTGGGCGTGATCGTGACACTTCAGGCACGCCGCGTGCCCGTCGCTCAGCGGCGCCGGCTGGTGCGGCTCGGAGAGGCGCGAGTGGCACTGCGAGCAGTCCTCCTTCACGCGCTCGATGTGCGCCGAGTGGTCCATCTTCAGGCGCGGCTCGCGCTTCGCCCAGGTCGCGGCGTGCTGGACGTCGAGATGGCAGAAGTTGCACTGTCCGTCTGCCTTCTTCTGCTTGTGGCACTCGAGGCACTTCGCCTCTTTGGGCAGGAAGTCGCCGGCCAGGGTCTTCGCGTCCCAGACGTTCTCGTGACAGGTGATGCACTCCACGTTCGCCTGCTTGTGGCGCGCGTGCGGGAAGAGGATCTCGTCGCCGGCAGCCCGGGTCCCGAGGACCGTCGCCGCGGTCGCACAAGCGAAGACGGCGGCGGCGACGAGCAGGAGCGTGCGTTTCATCGGAATCCTCCGGGCATGCCTGCGGGAATCCCGAAACGGTACGTGAGCCGCGCGATCGCCTCCATGCGGCGCTCGAAATACGGCGTGGTCCCGAATGAGCCCGCGACCATCGCCTCCCAGTTCGGCGAGAAGGCCCAGCCATACGTCACGGTGGCGACGAACGAGCGCTTCTCCGCGTTGATCTCGCGCTCGAGCCAGTACGCGTCGAGATCGATGGTGAGCCGCATGTCCCGGGGCAGCCGGCGGATGCCGAACAGGCGCGCCATCTTGTAGCCGTTGTCCGGTTCGGTCAGGAGGCGCAGCTCGGTGCCGTACGAGTTTCCGGTCGGCGTCCGGTACGTGGCCCGCACGCCGCCGCGGTGCCCGTGGCCGCCTTCGACCTTGAGCCAGTGCCAGTCCGCTTCCAGCGACAAAGGTTGGATCACCCGGTAGACGATCTCGCCGCCGGCCTCGTCCCTGCGCTCCTCGGAGAAGACCGAAAAGATGGAGCTGCGGTCGAGGAACAGATCCGGCGCCGTGCGCTGCACGTCGGCGACCAGCTGCAGCTTGCGGTTGATCTGCCACAGCGCCTGCAGGCGCGCCTCGGCGAGGCGCTGCTCCTCGAGGCTCCACTGCGCGAGGCCGCTCACGGTGACCGGGCGGATCGGCGTCCAGCTCCCGTCGATCGCCACGTCGCTGCGCGCGAGATACCCGCCGCGGAGCGCGTAGACGTACGACACGCCCACCTCGGAATCGAAGGCCCTGCGCCAGAACACGCGCGCGCCCGTGAGGAAGTCGCCGGTGCCGGCGGTGAACCGGGGCTGGACGGGAACGCCCGCCCAGGCCTGCACGCCGAGCCCGTAGGCGATCAGCGCGTCCGCGGCGATCCCGTCCACCTGGGTCGCGCGCACGGCGCCGCCGATCGCGAGCTGGCGGCCCACGCGGAGCAGCAGGTGTCGCTTCAGCAGCCGCCCTTCGAAGAAGAAGGAGTCGAGGTCTCCGTTGGCCCG
>DASREU010000215.1:0-10557 GCA_035651935.1 Myxococcales bacterium
GTCGTACGCCCGCCCGCCCATCGCGATGTAGTAGTCGACGTCCACCAGCGAGGACCGCCGCGCCAGGGAATCGGGAAAGAATCCAGAGATGAACAGTGAAGTGTCACCCAGCCGGCGCAGCAGGCGCAGGCGGGCAGGCCCTGCCTCCTCCAGCGCCTCCTTGAGCAGGAAGGCGAGCGGCTTCTGCTGCCACGATCCATCGTCGGCCTGGACGTACAGGGCCTCCGAGGCGAGGAACCCGTGCAGCAGGTTGACCAGGTAAAGCTCGGTGAACGGCTGGACGCTCGCCCGCTGGTTCTCGATGGCCCGGGTGAGGAGATCCCGGAAGAAATCGCGGATGTCCTGCGAGCTCAAAATCGGCGCGTCGGCCAAGCTCACCTCCTCCCAAAATAGTGACGGGCAATCGTCAGATCGGCAAGTTGCAGACCCCTTGACAGCCCCTCACTTCCGGTTACATTGGCCGCGCTTTGGCACTCCCCCCATGTGAGTGCCAGCTCACCAACACGGAGGAAAACCCATGAAGATTCGGCCTCTGCAGGATCGCGTGATCGTCAAGCGCGTGCAGGAGGAAGAGAAGACGAAGGGCGGCATCATCATCCCCGACACCGCCAAGGAGAAGCCCGTCGAAGGCGAAGTGATCGCCGTCGGCAACGGCAAGATCCTCGAGGACGGGAAGGTCCGGGCCCTGGACATCAAGGCGGGCGACCGCGTGCTGTTCTCGAAGTACGCCGGGACCGAGATCAAGATCGATGGCCAGGAGCACCTCATGATGCGCGAGGAAGACATCCTCGGCGTCATCGAGAAGTAAGTCCCCCTCACAGACTCGGAGAGAAAAGAAATGGCTGCCAAAGAGATTCTGTTCGACGTCCGCGCGCGTGAGGCCATCCTCAAGGGTGTCAACACGCTGGCCGACGCAGTGAAGGTCACGCTCGGGCCCAAGGGCCGCAACGTGGTGATCGAGAAGTCGTTCGGCTCCCCCACCATCACCAAGGACGGCGTGACGGTGGCGAAGGAGATCGAGCTGGAGAACAAGTTCGAGAACATGGGCGCGCAGATGGTGAAGGAGGTCGCTTCCAAGACTTCCGACGTGGCCGGCGACGGCACCACCACCGCCACGGTTCTCGCCCAGGCCATCTTCCGCGAAGGCGCAAAGCTGGTCGCCGCGGGGAACAACCCGATGGAGATCAAGCGCGGCGTGGACAAGGCCGTCGAGGCGGTCGTGGCCGAGCTGAAGAAGCTCTCCAAGCCCACCAAGGATCACAAGGAGATCGCCCAGGTCGGCATCATCTCCGCCAACGGCGACACCACCATCGGCAACATCATCGCCGAGGCGATGGAGAAGGTCGGCAAGGAAGGCGTGATCACGGTCGAGGAGGCGAAGGGCCTCGAGACCACCCTCGAAGTCGTCGAGGGCATGCAGTTCGATCGCGGCTACCTCTCGCCGTACTTCGTCACCGACCCGGAGCGGATGGAAGTGGTGCTCGAGGACCCGTACATCCTCATCCACGAGAAGAAGATCTCGTCGATGAAGGACCTGCTCCCGCTGCTCGAGCAGGTGGCGCGGTCCGGCAAGCCCCTCCTGATCATCGCCGAGGAAGTCGAAGGCGAGGCGCTGGCCACCCTGGTGGTCAACAAGCTGCGCGGCACGCTGAACGCCGCCGCGGTGAAGGCGCCCGGCTTCGGTGACCGCCGCAAGGCCATGCTGGAGGACGTCGCCACGCTCACCGGCGGCAAGATGATCGCCGAGGACCTCGGCGTGAAGCTGGAGACGGTGACGCTCAAGGACCTCGGCCGCGCCAAGCGGGTGACCATCGACAAGGACAACACCACCATCGTCGACGGGTCCGGCAAGAAGAGCGACATCGAGGCGCGGGTGAAGCAGATCCGGGCGCAGATCGAGGAGACCACCTCGGACTACGACCGCGAGAAGCTGCAGGAGCGCCTGGCCAAGCTGGTGGGCGGCGTCGCCGTCATCCACGTCGGCGCGGCCACCGAGACCGAGATGAAGGAGAAGAAGGCCCGCGTCGAGGACGCGCTGCACGCGACCCGCGCGGCCGTCGAAGAGGGCATCGTGCCCGGCGGCGGCGTGGCCTATCTCCGCGCGCTCAAGGCGCTCGACACGCTGAAGGTCGAGGCCGGCGAGAAGTTCGGCGTCGACATCATCAGGAAGGCGCTCGAGGAGCCCATCCGCTGGATCGCGCAGAACGGCGGCTGGGAGGGCAGCATCGTGGTGAACAAGGTCCGGGAAGGGACGGGGGCGTTCGGCTTCAACGCCGCCACCGGCCAGTACGAGGACCTGCTCGCCGCGGGCGTGATCGACCCCACCAAGGTCTCGCGCTTCGCCCTGCAGAACTCGGCGTCGGTGGCCTCGCTGATGCTGACCACCGAGGCGATGGTCGCCGAGCGGCCGAAGGACAAGGAAGAGTCGGCGGCGCCCGGCGGACACGGGATGGGCATGTAGCTCCGCCGGAGACTTCGAGTCTCCGCAGATGTGCGCGAAGGCCCGTCGGGGAAACCCGGCGGGCCTTCTGCTTTTGGAACCAGCCGCCGATCTCCGACGGAGTGGCTCTGCGACGTCTCGCTCAACTCCATCCTCGCGTGCGCCCGCAGCCTGCAACCCCGCCGTCGCCGCGTGCATCGCCCCATCGAGTGTCCCGCGAGGCGCTAGACTGGCGCCATGGATCTCGGCCTGAGGAAAAGATCGATTCTGCTGATCGGCGCTGGCCGTGGCCTCGGCGGCGCGGCGGCGGTCGCCGTTGCGCGCGAGAATGCCCGCGTCGCGGTCGTCGCCCGCACGCGGCAGGACGTCGAGGCCCGGGCCCGCGAGTGCGACGCAGCCGGCGCGGAGCGATCGCTGGCGCTCGTCGCTGACGCCACCGATCCGGGCCAGCTCGACGCCGCGATCGAGCGGACCGCTGCCGAATTCGGCAGCCTCGACGTGCTCGTCACGCTCGTCGGCGGCTCGCAGCCGGGCGGGACGGCGCAGCTCACGGACGCCGACTGGAATGCGGCTTACGACCGGAACTTCTGGCCCGCCGTCCGCGCCAGCCGCACCGCGCTGCCGCATCTCGCCGCCAGCGCCCAGAAGCGCGGGTTCCCCGGCGCGGCACGCGAAGCGAGCGTCATCCTCCACGTCGCGAGCGTCTACGGGCGCGAAGGCGGCGGGACGCTCACGTACAACACGGCGAAAGCGGCGATCATCGCGCTCGCCCATGAGCAAGCCCGCGAGCTGGCGCCACGCGGCGTCCGCGTGCTCTCGATCTCTCCGGGCAGCATCCTGCATCCCGGCGGATCGTGGGAGCGGAGGCAGAAAGCGGACCCGGCGGGGATCGCCGCGTTCGTGCAGCGGGAGATTCCGTTCGGCCGCTTCGGGTCCGCCGAGGAGATCGGAGAGACGATCGCTTTCCTGGTCAGCCCCCGGGCGAGCTGGATCTCGGGAACGAGCGTGGTGATCGACGGGGCGCAATCGCGCAGTTCTTGAGCGCGATGCGCATCCTACCAGACGTGAAACCGGTCAAGATCTACACCACGGAAACCTGCCCCTACTGCATCCGCGCGAAGCGCCTGCTGCAGAAGAAGAACGTGCAGTACGAAGAGATCGACGTCGGCTGGGACGACGACGCGCGGATGAAGCTCGTCCAGCGCACCGGCCGGCAGACAGTGCCGCAGATCTTCATCGGCGATGTCCATGTCGGCGGCTCGGACGAGCTGCAGGCGCTCGACTCGCGCGGCGAGCTCGATCCGCTGCTTCAGTAGGAGGAGAAGAGCAGGCGGGCGACCGCATTCGCGGCCTGCGCGATCGAGCGCGGCTCGAGCAACGGCGGCGCGGCCGCGATCCCGACCAAGGCGAGGAGCATCGCAAGGCGCTGCGCGCGGCGGGCCGGCAAGGAGTCGAGGAACAGAAGCGGCAGGATGAGCAAGCTCGCCGCCACCAGGGCGGCGAGCGCCGGCGGCAATCCGTTCGCCAGCAGCGCGCCCGCGATCACCAGCAGGGCGGCAGCGTGGAAGACGTCGCGGCCGTTTCCGGCGAACCAGCGGCCGCGGTACGTCTCCGCGAGCGTCCGCGAGAGCTCCAGCAATCCGGTGGCGGCGATCACCGAGAGCACGCCGAGGGCGAGGCCGGCTGCGGGGTCGACGGCGCGCTCGAAGCTCCCCAGCGGTTCCACCGTGTGGCGGAATAGCACGCCTTCCGGCACAATGCGCGCTCCGTGCGCGCGCTCGCCGTCGCCCTGCTCTGCACCGCCTGCATCGAACGCCCTTTCGACCAGCCGCAGGCGCAACAGGCGCGGGCCCAGGTCGATCGCAGCGCGCTGCGCGACATCCTCGTCGCTCCTCCGGCCGATGCGACGGTGGTCGGCGCCGTGTTCGGGAACGCGGCCGAGCTGATCGCGTACAAGCTCGAGCCGCCCCAGATGGTGCCGGGGCAACGGGCGAAGCTCACGCTGTACTGGCGCTGCCGGGCGGAGCTCGAGCCCTGGCACATCTTCGTCCACCTCGACGACGCGACTGGCACCGGCGCCCGCATCCATGCCGAGCACGATCCTGCCGGCGGCCGCTTTCCCACCGAAGCCTGGAAGCCGGGCGACATGATCGCCGATGCCTTCTGGTTCGTTCCCGCCGAACATCCGCTGCTGCTCTTCGTCGGCCTCTATTCGCAGGGAGAGAACCGCCTCACCTTGACCACGCCGGGCCGTGGGCGGGACGACGGCAACAACAGGCTGTTCGCGGGCGTCCTGCCCATCGCGCGGTGATGCGCGCGCTCTGGGTCGCGCTGCTCCTGCCGGTCGCCGCCTTCGCGCACCAGGCGAGCATCTCCTACAGCGAACTGAGGCCGCACGGGCGCGAGATCGAGGGGACGCTGCGCTTCGCGCTCGCGGACCTGCGGCTGCAGGTGCGGATCGACGACCCGCGCGATCCGCCGGTGCCGGCGCTGACCCGGCTCCTGCTCGACCCGTTCGTGATCAAGGCCTCGGGCAGGCCCTGCACGTTGCAGCCGGGCGTGACGGCGGCGATGGACGGCGAGGACGGGCTTTCGCTGCATGCGCGCTGGAGTTGCCCGATCGATGCGTCGGATCTTTCCCTGCGGGCTGGCTTCCTCGATTATTTTCCGCCGGGACACGCCCACCTCTCGAGGATCGAGTTCAGCCCCACCGAGATCTCCCAGCGTGTGGCGCAGCGCGACGAGCCGTCGTTCGAGGTGCGCCGGACACCGTCCAGAGGACGCGAGTTCTCGCGCTTCCTGCTGCTCGGAGTGGAGCACATCTTCACCGGGTACGATCACCTGGCGTTCCTCCTCGGCCTCCTCCTGCTCGGGGGCACGCTGGGACAGATGGTGAAGATCGTCACGGCGTTCACCGTGGCGCACTCGATCACCCTCGCGCTGGCCGCGCTCGAGGTGCTCGCGCCGCCGGCGCGGATCGTCGAGGCGCTGATCGCCGCGAGCATCCTCTTCGTCGGCGCGGAGAACCTGTGGGCGCTGCGGCGCCGGGCAGCCGACTCCGCGCTGCGCCACCGCTGGCTGCTCACCTTCGCCTTCGGCCTGGTGCACGGCTTCGGCTTCGCCGCCGTGCTGCGTCAGATGCACCTGCCCCGCGCAGCTCTTGCGACCGGGCTCTTGTCATTCAACCTTGGGGTTGAATGTGGGCAGGTGTGCATCGTGGTGGTCCTGCTCCCGTTGCTCCGCTCGCTCCAGAGGGCGCGCGCCTTTGCCCCGGCCGCCTCGGCGTGCGTCGCCGCGTTCGGCGCGTTGCTGCTGGTGACGCGGCTCCTCTCCTGACCTGCGGTCCGGCGCTTGCAACGTCATCGCGCCGGGGGAGTGACCAGGGAGAGGAAACGATGACGCAGAACCGCGCAGAGAAACTCACCGGGACAGAGCAGCGCCTCGGAATCGCAGCTTGCCTGCACCCGCAGCGCGAGTTCGTCGGATCGGATCACGACGCGCTCTTCCAGCGCTGCCTGATGTGCAATTCGGTGCTCGTCTCGCAGAGCGGGCGGCTGTGGGTGTTTCCGCCGGCGCCGCAGAAGGCGACGCCCTGAAGCGCCTCATCCGTTCTCGGAGAGGGGCTTCTCCTGGACCGTCGCCCGGTCGGGAATGAAGTCGTCGCGGCGGTTCTGTCGCCACGACTCCTCGTCGTGGCCCTTGGCGCGCGGCCGGTCTTCGCCGTAGCTCACGGTGGTGATCTGGCCGTCGCGTGCCCCGATGCGGACCAGGTACTTCTTCGCGGCGTCGGCGCGCCGTTGCCCGAGCGCGATGTTGTACTCCTCGGAGCCGCGCTCATCGCAGTTGCCCTCGATGCGCAGCTTGAGCTGCGGGTACTTCGCCATGAACTCGCCGAGCCTGGTGAGGAACTCCTCGGCCTGCGGCTTGAGATCGGCGCTGTCGAAGTCGAAGTAGATGGTCCCCGTGGGGACCGTCACCGTCGGTGCCGCGGCCGGCGGCGGCGGGGTGGGAGCAGCTTCCGCCTTCGACGCAGGCTGCGGGTTCGCCGCAGCGGGCTCCGGAGCGGGTTGCGCGTGCGAGCAGGCAATGACCATCGCGACAGCGACCACGACCTTCATGCGAGCCTCCTTCGCGCGTCCATTACCGCTCTCGCGAGCGGTTGGCGAGCGACCCACGTCCCCGAATGATGACCAGGCGGTATCGCTGGTCCGGCAGCGCCGGATCGCGGTCCCTTCGAGGGGTGTCCTCCTTCAGCGCGGTAGGCCTCGGCCTGCGACCGACGGCCCTACAGCACGACGTCGTTCTGATCCTTGGCCGGTTCGCCCGCGGGATTGTCCCCGTCCGCGGTGCAATTCCCACTGGCCTTGAAGACCCGCCGCTCGCTCGAAATGCTCCACTCGTCGAGCGTGGGGTCGGAGTCTATGTTCCCCGCCGCAAAGTCGCCGGACGGTTCCCTCGCTCATCCTCTTCGTCCTCCGCGTGGATCAGATTGGCATGCCTCTGACGTCATCATCCAGCGGCGTCGTTCTTCCGGTCAGGCCTCATGTCGTGCTGGAGAACGACGGTCACGACTGCCGGGATGCGAATGCGGCAGCGTGAGCGCGCGCGGTGACCCTGCGGACGCCGCCGCAAGTTGAACGGATGAGAGTCGTGATCGCACTGCACGCGACCGCGGGAGCTTGCGCCGACGCCTTCGAGGCTCGCCTCGCCTTGTCCGCATCGCCAGCCGAGTTCGTCGGATCGATCCGCCGGCGCAACCTTCCAGCGCCGCCAGGACCGCAGTCCGTGCTCGTGCCACAGAGCGGCCGGCCGCTTCCTCCCGGTCAGCAGCAGTGACCACGCGTTCATCGCGCGTGGCCCGAATCGAACCGGGCGCGGCGACAGGTGCGGTGTTAGATCACCGGTGACCCAGCCCAACGCATCGCTCCGATGACGCGCTGAGTTCCATCTGGAGGGCGCGTGTTCGTGGGGTCGAAGCTCGACTCGGCCTTCGCCGGGAGGCGGCGGCGCGCTTCCGCTGCTCCCGAGAAGCCATTCCGCGACGAACTGCTCAGCGTCGAGCGACTCGACGAGCGGGCCCGCTCGCTCGCCGCAAGGTTCACGGTAGATCCGTCGCGACGGCCCGCGCGCAGCGTCTTCGCGCGTTTCGACGACAACGGCCGCGTCCTGCGCGAGGCATACCGTGCGCTCGCTGCCGACGTGCACCGGGGCGAGTTCGTCACCGCCGCGGCGGAATGGCTCCTCGACAATTACCACCTCGTCGCCTCCGAGATCCGGGACGTCCGCCAGAACCTTCCCCGCCGCTACTACCGGGAACTGCCCAGGCTGGCCGCACGCGAGCAGGCGGGGAACGCTCGCGTCTACGCGCTCGCCGTCGAGCTGATCCGCCACAGCGACAGCCGACTCGACCGCGCCCAGCTCGTGCGCTGGCTGGACGCGTTCCAGACGATCGCCCCCCTCACCATCGGAGAGCTCTGGGCCTGGCCGAGCATGCTCAAGCTGGCGCTCGTCGAAAACCTGCGGCGGCTCGCGGAGGAGTCGCTTGCGGCCCGCGCGGCCCGATGGACTGCCGACGCGTATGTGGCGGGGATCGACGCCGCCGGGAAGGGCCTTCCTCCCCCGCTGCCGCGCGCGCTGCACCCCGCGCTCGTCGTGCAGCTCCTGCAACGTGTCCGTGAATACGGACCGCGACTCGCGGCGGTCCGAAGCGATCTCGATGCGCATCTGGCCGTCGACCGCCAGACGGCAGAGGAGGCGATCCGCGGCGAGCACCAGCGTGAGGCCGCCGCCCAGGTCTCGGTCGCGAACGTGGTCACCAGCCTGCGGCTCTGCTCCACTCTCGATTGGACGCGATACGTCGAGGCGGTGAGCCTCGTCGAGCGGGTCCTGCAGCGGGATCCCGCCGGCGTGTACGCTCGCATGGAGTTCCTCTCCCGCGATCGGTACCGGCAGGCGATCGAGGAGCTCGCCGACCGCACCGCGGAGGGGCAGGTCCGCGTCGCCCTGCGCGCGGTCGAGAGCGCGCGCGAGGCCGCCGAGATACAGGGGCCTGGCGCACGCGCCGCGCACGTCGGCCATCATCTCATCGGCATGGGCCGCCACGAGCTGGAGGCGGATGTAGCCTGGCGACCCGGGCCCGGGAAGTTGCTGCGGCGGTTCATGTTCGCGCACGCGACGGCGGCATATCTCGGCGCGATCGCGCTCGCGACCGCGGCGCTGGTCGCGGCGGGGGTCTTTTACGCACGGCAACAGGGAGGCTCGACGTGGGCGCAGGTCCTGGTGGCGATCCTCGTGCTCCTGCCCGCGAGCGAGGTGGCGACCGCGCTCGTTCAGCGCCTCGTCGCGCGCTTCGCTCCGCCGCGCCGGTTGCCCCGTCTGGACCTCTCGGCGGGGATCCCGGAGGAGGCGCGGACCCTGGTCGTGGTGCCCACCCTGCTCACCAGCGTGCGCGGGGTCACCGCCCTGCTGGAGCACCTCGAGGTCCTCGCACTCGGGAACCTCGACCGGCACGTCCATTTCGCCATCCTCGGCGACTTCGCCGATGCCGTGGACCACGACATGCCGGACGATGCGGACATCCTCGCCGCCGCCAGGAAAGGCATCGAGCAGCTGAACTTGCGCCTCGGCGAGGGCCGGCACGATCGGTTCTTCCTCTTCCACCGCGCGCGCCAGTGGAACCCGACGGAAGGCGTGTGGATGGGATGGGAGCGAAAGCGCGGAAAGCTCGAGGAGCTGAACCGGCTGCTCCGCGGCGCCACGGACACCAGCTACGAGGTGCAGGTCGGCGAGGTGGGCATCCTCCCGCGCGTGCGCTACTGCATCACGCTCGACTCGGACACGCGCCTCCCCCGCGACGGCGCGAAGAAGCTCGTCGGGATCATCGCGCATCCCCTCAACCAACCCCGGTTCGATCCCCGGTGCGGCCGCGTCACCGAGGGATACGGGATCCTGCAACCGCGCGTCAGCGTCACCACCGCGAGCGCCGCGGGGTCGCGGTTTGCACGGATCTTCGCCGGGCACACCGGCGTGGACCCGTACACGACCGCCGTCTCCGACACCTACCAGGACCTCTTCGGCGAAGGCAGCTTCACGGGCAAAGGGCTGTACGACGTGGACGCTTTCACGGCGGCGCTGCACGGGCGAGTGCCGGACAACACACTGCTCTCCCACGACCTGTTCGAGGGCATCCACGCTCGCACGGGGCTGGTGACCGACGTCGAAGTCGTCGACGACTACCCTTCGAGCGTCCTCGCCCACGCCCGGCGCCAGCACCGCTGGACGCGCGGGGACTGGCAGATCCTCGGCTGGCTCCTGCCGTTCGTGCCGACACAGAACGGCCTGGCGCGGAACCAGCTCCCCCTCATCTCGCGCTGGAAGATCTTCGACAACCTGCGGCGCGCGCAGCTCGCGCCCGCGACCGTCGTCCTGCTCCTCCTCGCCTGGACGGTACTGCCGGGAGATCCCCTGCTCTGGACCGCGGCCGTCGTCGCGTCGCTCGCATTCCCGCTCTTCCCGCTCGCCCTCGATGCCCTCGCCGGGCCCAAGCCGCGCCAGCCGTTCGGCGCGTTCTTCCGGGCGTATGCGGAGGACGCGAAGGGGAGCGTGGCGCGGATCCTGCTGCAGCTCGCCTTCCTCGCGAACCAGGCCTTCGGCATGGCGCACGCGATCCTCGTCACGCTCGTGCGCCTCGCGATCACCCGGCGCCGCCTCCTGGAGTGGGAGACCGCCGCCGCGAGCACCGCCCGTGGCGCGGGGCTCGCGTCGGGAACCGGCCCTCGATCGTTCTTGCTGGCGATGGCCGCGAGCCCCGCAATCGCCGTCGCCGGCGCGATCCTGGTCGCCGCCTGGCGGCCGGGCGCGGTCCCCGTGGCGGCGCCCCTGCTCGCCTTGTGGGCTCTCGCGCCGCTGATCGCGTATCGGCTCTCCCAACCGATCGTGTCCAAGGATGCCGAGCTCGGCCCGGAGGACCGGCACTTCCTCCTCGAGGTGGCGCGCACGACCTGGAAGTACTTCGAAGCCTTCATGGGGCCGGAGGATCACTTCCTGCCCGCCGACAACGTCCAGGAGGAGCCCTCGAGAACCGCGCACCGGACGTCGCCGACCAACATCGGCATGGG
>DASREU010000216.1:0-26012 GCA_035651935.1 Myxococcales bacterium
AGGCCAACCGCGAGGCGCTGGCGAAGGACATCTCGCGCGGCTCGGGCGAGACCATCGGGACCCTGACCTGGATCAGCGGCTGCGCCGATTCGCGCGCGGTCGGCGCCCGGCTGCAGAAGAACTTCCGGGCGATCTTCCCGAACCAGAGCGTCTCGACCGACGACGTGACCGCGAGCGTCCTTTCCACGCTGAAGAGCGACGCTTCGCTCGCCTGTCAGAACCTCGGGTAGTGCTACGCTGTAGGGGTGGCGAGTCACACTAGCGGCGCGCGCTGCGCGCGGAGCGGGGGGCGGCCGCAGGTCGCCTCCCGTCGCCGGCCCTGATCCACCTCGTGCTCGCGATCGCGGCTCTCGCCGCGGACGATCCGGGTGCTCGCGACCGCGCCTACCTCGCCGACCTCGTCGCGGTGGCGAGAGCACGCCACCTCGCCGGCGATCGCGCATGGCTGCGGCTCCTCCACTACCGGCCGCACCTCTTCGGCGGTGTCGAGAGCGACGCGGACGGGCCCGCCTTCTTCCTCGCGCCGCGCGGCAAGACCGACCCGGAAGCGGAGCTCGAGGCGACGCTTGCCGGGTTTTTCGCGGCGCTGCCCGCCGACGAGAAGGTCCAGCATCCGCAGTGCCAGTTCCCCGCCCGGCTGGCGTGGCTCACCGACCGGCTCGAGATCGATCCGGCGCGCCTGCCGCAGCCGGCCTGCGTGCGCCTCGCCGAGTTCCGGGCGCGCGTCGCCGCACGGTCGGTCACGTTGGTCTTCTCGTCGTACTACCTGAACAACCCGGCTTCGGCCTTCGGCCACACCTTCCTGCGGCTCAACAAGGCGGCCGCGGCGCAGTCCGGCCGGCGCTTCGAGCTCGTCGACTCCGGCATCGATTACGCCGCCACGGCGGATACCGGCAATGCGATCCTGTACGCGTTCAAGGGCCTGACGGGCCTCTTCCAGGGGCACTGGAACAACTACCCGTACTTCTACAAGGTCCGCCAGTACGCCGATTACGAGTCGCGCGATCTCTGGGAGTACGACCTCGACCTTTCGCCCGCGGAGACGGCACTGCTCGCGTCGCACCTGTGGGAGCTCGGGTCGACCTGGTTCGACTACTACTACCTCACCGAGAACTGCTCGTACGGCATCCTCGCCGCGCTCGAGGCGGCCGCGCCGCGCCTCGAGCTGCTTCGCCACGTGGGGCCCATCGTGATCCCCGCCGACACGGTGAAGGCGCTGTACGCCAACGAGGGCCTCGTGCGCACCGTCCACTTCCGGCCGTCGATCCGGACACAGTTCCGGACCCGGCTGGCCGCGCTTGCGCCGGGCGAGCGCGAGGCGCTGAAGGCCGTCCTGGACGATCCGAAAACGCCGCTGCCCGGGCTCACGCCGCTCGGCGAGGCGCGCGTCCTCGACGCGGGGCTCGACTACGTGGACTTCGCGCACGCGCGCGAGCTGCTCGACAACGTCGTCACGCCCGCGGCCGAGCTGAAGCAGCAACTGATGGACAGGCGCAGCGACAGCGGCGTCCAGAGCGACGAGATCGAGTTCCCTGCGTCGGCCGCGCCACCCCATCTCGGGCACGCCTCGATGCGGACGGGCGCCGGCGCCGGCGCGTCGACGCTCGCGGGGCCTGTCGTCGTGTACGACTTCCGCCTCGCCCTCCACGATCTCGCGGATCCGCCGGCCGGCTATCCGGCGCTGGCGCAGATCGAGTTCCTGCCGGTGCGCCTGCGCTACGCGCCGCGCGCCAGCGTCGTCACGCTCGACCAGGCGTTGCTCGTGGACATCGTCTCGCTCACCGGGTTCGACGGCTTCGATCACCACCCCTCCTGGAAGGCGCAGCTCGGCGCCACGACGCTGCGCGACGCAGGCTGCCGCGGGTGCCTCGCCGGCATCGCAAGCGTCGCCGGTGGGCTCGCGACCAGCGTGCTCGGCGATCGGCTCACGCTGTACGCGCTCGGCGACGCCGCGCTCGCCGGCGCCCCTGGCCTGAAGGCGCTCGCCGGAAGCGCGATGCGCCTGGGGATCGGCCCGGTGGGCGGGGCCCGACTCGCGCTCGGCGACCGCCTCTCCGTCCTCGGCGAGGGGGCGTGGCACGCCCTGCCCTGGGCCGTTCCGCACTCGACCTTCGAGCTGAAGCTCACCGTCCGCGTCCATCTTCGCCGCGTCTCGCTCTGGGCGGAGGCGGCGCGCTGGCCGATCGAGTCGCAGGTGCTCGCGGGGGCGTCGCTGTTCCTTTGAGGGGCGGCCTGGCGAAAGTGGTCGCCAGCGAGACCGTCCCGAACCCGAAGCGCGCACGGATGTCGTCGACGACCGCGCCGACCCGCTGATTGCGATCGAACAGCGGGAGTTGCTCGAACATGCCGAGGTTCGAGAGCTGCACGCCGAGCAGGCGGATCGGCAGCGACCGCGTCCGCGCCGCCGCGAACATCTCCTTGACGATCGGATAGAGCTCGAGCTCCGAGTTGTTCGCCGTCGTCGTGTGCGAACGCGTCAGCGTGTGGAAGTCGGCGTACCGCAGCTTGAGGGTCACCGTGCGCGCCTTGACGTGGCGCTTGCGCGCGCGCCAGCAGACCCGCTCGCACAGGCCGCAGAGGACCGCCTCGATCGACGCCGGGTCGGTGACGTCCTCGCGGAAGGTCCGCTCGTTGGAGATGCTGCCGACGGTCTCGCCCTCGGGATCGTGCTCGGCGAACGCCGGACGCTCCCGGCCGAGGTTGCCCGAGCCCAGGCCCTGCACGCCGCGCGAGATCGCCACGGCCCACGCGCCGAAGTTCTTCTGCAGCTCCGCCACCGGGGCCTCGGCGACCGCACCCAGCGTCTGGTAGCCGGCCGCGTGCAGCCTGGCCTCGGCGACGGGACCGATGCCGGGGAACGACCGCACCGGCAGCGGCGCGAGCACGGCGCGCTCCACGCCCGCGGGCACCAGCATCACACCGCGCGGCTTGGCCAGCGCAGACGCGACCTTTGCCACGACCTTGCTCGTCGCCACCCCGGCGCTCGAAGGCAGGCCGATCTCGTCGAAGACCGCCGTGGTCAACCGCAGCACCGCGCCTTCGATGGCGACGTCGCCAGAGCGATCTTCGGCGCCGTTTTCGCTGGCGACGCCGCCGGAGTAGAGCCGCTCGCAGCCGGAGAAATCGAGATACATCTCGTCGATGCTGGCGACGAGCACCTTGGGCGCGAAGCGGCGCGCGATCTCGCGCACGCGCTCGGCGTAGGTGCCGTAGACCTCGTGCCGGGTGGGCAGGTAGATCGCGTTCGGCGCGCGCTTGCCGGCCTCGGTCAGCGACATGCCCGACTTCACGCCCAGGCGCCGCACCTCGTAGCTGGCGGCGGTGACCACTCCGCGGCTCCCGGGCTTTCCCCCGACGACCACCGGTTTGCCTTCCAGCGCCGGATCGAGCAGCCGCTCGACGGAGACGAAGAACGTGTCGAGATCCAGGCAGCAGATCCGCGGCGCCGAGAGCGGCTGCGCGCGCGCGAGCTCCGACGCCATCCCCATGGGCGGGGACGGTACCTGATCGGGCGTTCAGGTACAAGGCCGCCAACTTCGCAGCCTGCCCTCGACGCGCCGGCGCAAGATGAAGCCCGACCTGCGCGACGCGCTGGCGGGGACGCGCAAGCGGTTTCGTGGATAGCTCCGCCTTGGTTGTGCGCTCAATCAAGTTGGCGGTCCCGGTGGCGCTCCGCGGTCCGGTGCCGACGGGGACGTGTCGTTCGGGAAAATCGCGGAGGGGGCTGGGGCCGAAGGTGACAACGCTGCAGAGCGGCGTCCCGGCAACACAGCCCATGAACCGGCAATGATTGAGGTGACGGCAGCAGAGGTAGAACCGCTGGCTGCGATGGATCGGCTCCGTCGCCGCCCGGGGCCGCCCCGGCGCCTGTTCATTGGAGAGAAAAGGCGATACCTGGAACGTTCAAAGGCGACGGATGGAGCCAGGCATTCGAGTGAGGCGCAGCGGCATCTGGTCGTTGTTCGCCGCCCTTTCGCTTTCCGGAGCGGCCGCGGCGCAGGAGGAACGGTCGCGCGCCGAGGTTGTCAGTCCCGACCTCGGTGAACGCCGGGGCACGGCCTCTCCTCTGCCGCGGACAGATGCGATTCCCCTCGGCGCGATCCTCGAGATCCCTCGGGAGCAGATCGACGCCAGCGCCGCCGCCAGCATCGGCGACTTCCTGCAGCAACTCCCGCAACAAAGCGGCGCGTTGAACAATAAGGTCAACAGCGGTGGCGACGGGCAGACGCAGATGAACCTGCGCAACATCGGTTCCAGGCGCACTCTGGTGCTCGTCGACGGCAAGCGCATCGTCAATGGCGGCGTCGGCGCAGGCACCGCCGTGGACCTGAACACGATCCCGACAGCGTCGGTGGAGCGGGTCGAAATCCTCCTCGACGGGGGGTCGACCCTGTACGGCTCCGATGCGATCGGCGGCGTCGTCAACATCATCACGCGAAAGAGGATGGATGGCGTGCGGGTGAACGGCTACAGCGGCGTATCCGAGCACGGCGATGCTGCGACATGGGACGTCAATCTCCTCGGCGGGACGTTCGGCGACCGCGGCAGCCTGCTGTTCGGCGCAGGGTACTTCGATCAGCAGCCGCTGATCGCGACCGGGCGCGATTGGTCCGCGACAACGCGCAGCTACGATTTCGCCAATCGTCAGGAGGGCTCGTTCTCGAGCGGCATCGTGGCGAACACGAGAGTCAACGCGCTCGACCCCGGCGCCTGTCCGACGAAGCTGTGCCAGGATCTGGCAGCGCAATTCGGCGCCGGCACGAGGCTGAACTTCGTCTACGATCCTGCGCGGAGCAAGCCCGGCGCGACCTACGTGGATGGCTGGCGGCTTCGCGACCCCGCCTTCGACGTCTACAACACGCAGGCCTTCAATGACCTGGTGACGCCGTCGCACCGCATCTCGCTTTTCGGAAATGGCGAGTACCGGCTGGCGGACTTCGCTCGACCCTACTTCCAGGCCTCGTACGTCGAGCGGGAGTCGCGATCCCAGTTCTCGCCCGATCCACTCTCCTCCCTGGGGCTGTCGGCAAGCAACCCATACAACCCTTTCGCCGTAAACATCCCCTCGCTCCAACGCCGCCTCGCCGAGGTCGGCCCACGCGGGAGCGCCTTCGACGTCAGCACCAGCCGGATCGTCGCGGGAGTCGACGGAAAACTCGGGGCGGGCCCCCTGCGCGGCTGGTCATGGGACGCGTGGGTGGATTACGGCCGCAGCGCCGGCACGTCGACCTCGGCCGGAACTCTCGATACCCGGAAGCTCGGCCCCGCCATCGGACCGGGCTTCACGGACGCGAACGGCGCACATTGCGGAACGCCGGCGGCGCCGATCGAGAACTGCACGCCGGTCGACCTGTTCGTGGCGCCCAGCGCCCTCGACGCGACCAGGGCCGCGCAGCTCGGCGCATATACGGGTATCAACCAAGGTACGACGCAGCTGTTCCTGGTCGGTGCCACCCTCGGCGGGGGGCTGTTCAGGATCGCCGCCGATCGTCCGGTTGACCTGACGATCGGCTTGGAGCATCGAAACGAGTTCGGCACGTTCATCAACGAGCCGATCGTCGCGGCAGGGTTGGACAGCGACAACTTCCCGCCCGGCCCGGCTGACGTCCGCGGCGGCTTCTACGCGAACGAGGCGTATGCCGAGCTGAGGGTCCCGGTCGTCAGCCACGCGCCATTCCTCGAGAGCCTCGAGCTCCAGCTGGCGGCACGCGTTTCCAGCTACAGCACCTTCGGGTTCGACTGGACGTACGCAGTCGCGGCGCGCTGGAGGCCGACCCGGGATGTCACGTTGCGCGGCTCGTACTCGACGGCGCTGCGCGCTCCCCGCGTATCGGAGCTCTTCCTCGGCCAGAAGGACAGCGTCTTCGAGTCCTCGAACGACCCTTGCGCGAATACGCACGGCGACCCGGCCCTCGCACGACGTTGCAGCTCGGCTCCTGGAGACGCCGGTGGGCCGGCAGTGCCCAACAATGGCATCACCCTCGCGATGATCAACTCCGTGGTCGGCGGGAATCCGCTGCTGCAGCCGGAAAAGGCGAACATCGCGACCGTCGGAGTCGTGATCGAGCCTCAAGCGGTGAGGGGACTCTCGATGTCGGCCGGCTTCTACACCGTCTCCATCGAGGGCTTGATCGCCACGTACGGGACGCAGTTCATCCTGAACAAGTGTTACGGAGCGGCAGGTGTTTCGCAGGACACCAGCTTCTGTCGATCTGTCAGTCGCGACCCCGGGACGCACGCCGTGAGCCAGGTCGTCGACGTGAACGCGAACGTCAGCGCAGTGCTGACCCAGGGGATCGACGTCGCCGCCGGATACGCGCTCCCCACCGGCGCCGGCCGCTTCACGTTCCGGTTCGACGGCACGTATCTGTTGACCTACGATTCCACCGATGCGGCGGGCTTCGTGATCCACGGCGCCGGCAACTACGACGGCCAGGGCTCGGTGACGCCGTCCGGATCCACGAACTTCAATCCACGGGTGAAGTTCAATGCAGGGGTGACCTACGATCTCGCGCGCTTCTCGGCGGGCATCGTCGGGCGCTTCATCGGGCCGCTGACTGAATGCTCGCCGTTCGGTGGGATCATTGCGGGTGCGAACACGGGTCCGGGCTTCTGCTACCTCCAGGCGAGGCCCGACGGGTCTTCGCCAGTCGGGCCGGGCAATCAGCCGTATCCCGAGCACAGGGTATCGGCACAGCTGACGCTCGACCTGCTGGCGGCTTACCGGTTCACCTCGCCGGCCGGCGCCACCACTGTGGCGCTGGGAGTGCGGAACGTGCTCGACCAGGTTCCACCGCGCCTGTACGACTCGTTCCTCACCTACGCGGACCCATCGTACGACTTCATCGGCCGGTTCGTGTACGGCCGCGTGGAGCACAAGTTCTAGGTCGCCCGGCGGGCAATGAGCAAGCGCATCGCTGGCGCGTCCGGGCGTGCCAGAAATAGGAAACGGCGCGGGGGAGCTGGAGCTCCGCCCGCGCCGTCTTCATGCCCCCGTCGCGCCGTCTAGGTGTCGTCCGGCGTGCCGTCCAGCTTGAGCAGGAACGCCTGCTTCTTGCCGGAGCTGTTCTCGGTCGACACCACCATCTGGCCCAACGCCGGCGTCTGCGCGAGCTCCGCCGCGTCGAGGGTCACCGGAACCGACCCGCTCTCGCGCGGGCCCAGGGTCGCAGAGCCGCCGGTGCTGATCGAGCTGTGGAAGGCGTTGAACTTCGCCGTCCCCGGAACGACCGACACCGCGCCCGTGAACCCATCGAACGCGTGCGCGCTGTACGCGAACCGCGGGGTCGCCGAGGTCACGCCGACATCGCTCGCGGCGACGGCAATCTCGATGGTGGTGGTGTCGGTCTGGACCGGAGCGAGGAACTCGAGAACGATGGCCCCCGTCTTGAGGTTCTTCACTCCCGAGACGAGCTGCCCGTTGTTGCTTCCCGTCGTGAGGGCGCCCCGGTCGGCGGCGAAGGCGAGGAAGTCACCAGTTCCGTCGCCGTCGTTGTCGATGACGACGTCGTATTCGTTGGCGGCCGGATTCGACGACGCGGCGAAGGTGTTGATGGCAAACACCAGGAGGTCGTCGGCCGGGAATGACTGCACGCCGACTGCGCGGATTCCAACCGGGGACTTCTTGTCCTTGCCCGAGAGTCCCCACGCGTAGAAGTCCGCTTTTCCGACGACGTCGCGCGAGTTGTTCTGCAGGGCAACCGCCGACCCGTCCCGTGTCAGATGCGCGTCCACCTGCGACCGCGCCAGGGCGACCACGTAGTAGGGGACGTGCAGCGCGACCCCGGCGTTGTCGTTCGCCGTAGCGGGCGTGAAGTGGATGAAGCCCGAGACGTCGCTGAATGCGCTGGAGTCGCCCGCCGTCGCGGCCGGGATCGCCACCTCGACGCGCACGTTGCGCCGCTCGCCGCGACGCAGCGTGATGCTCGTCTGGTTGACGGTGACGGAGTGCGCTGCCCCGCTCTTTCCGCCGGCGCTGACGTTGAACGTCGCCGTGGAGCTCCCGAGATTGCGCAGCTCGATGTCGCCCGCTTGACGGAAGTCGTTGGTGAACTCCTCGGCGCCGAAGCTCAGGTTCGTCTCGGCGTTCGTGTCGCGCCCGTTCCGTCCGGGAACGCGCGTCGTCGCGACGACGCTGGTCCTGGTGGCTGCGTTCGGCTGCACGAGCCCGCCGCCGCCGAGCCGGATGGAGAACCCGGTCAGCTGCGAAGCGTCCGCCGTGTTCACGATCGCGGCCCGGATCAGGTCGGTGTCCCAGCCCGGGTGCGACTGCACCGTCAGCGCCGCGACGCCGGCGACGTGCGGAGAGGCCATCGACGTGCCGGAGATGAACACGCCGCCAGACCCCATTCCATTGCCGGTCGAGAAGATGCTCACGCCGGGGCCGCTCAGATCTGGCTTGAGGAAGCCATCGCCGTAGCGCGGGCCGCCTGAAGTGAAGCTGGCGAAGGCGCGGAACCCGGCGTTCGGAAGGGTGGCGTTCGTGAACGTCGTCGAGGTCGCCGCGGCCACTTTGGCGCCGTCATTCGTGGCGGGAAGTGGCTGCGCCCCACCGCGCACGCCGAGGAAGGGAATGGTCACGTTGAACTGCTCGCCCGTGTCGGGATTGCTGGTGATCGGACCTTCGAAGGGCGGAAGGCCGCCGGAGTTGTTGATCATCAGCACCGCCGCCGCGCCCGCCTGCTGTCCGAAGACGGCGCGCGCGACGCGTGCGCAGGTGCCGCGGATCACCACGGCGAGCTTCCCGGTCACGTTCGCGTTGATGTACTCCTGCTTGTTGCAGCCCAGCGAGATGGTGCCGTTCGCATTCCGGAGCACGACGATCGGCAGCGTGCTGAGGTTCGCGGGCTGGATGCCATTCGCATCGATCGCGGTGACCGTGTTGCCCGTCGAGAGCGTCAGCGTGTCGCCCGGGAAAGACTGCGTCGAGTCGACGGCCGCGGTGCTGATCGCCTTGTCGCCCGACGAAGGACCGCCGACGATGTACGGGCTGAACCCGGCGTTGCCGGCCGACGTGGCCACCATGACGCCAGCGTCCACCGCGTTGTTCGACGCCTCGGCATCCGCCGAGTCGGCTGGCGTGAACGCCGAACCGAGCGACATGTTGATCACGTCCATGTCGTGCTGCACCGCCCAGTCGATCGCGTCGAGCACGACGTCGGTCGAGCCGGCGCAGCCGAACACGCGCACCGAGTACAGATCGGCGAGCGGCGCGACGCCAGGGCCGATGATGAAGGCGCTGGGGTTCGCGTCGGTGTTCGCGTTGTACGGACCGTGGAACGTGTGCCCGCTCGCGTCGACGCCGAAGCCCGCCGCGGTGCCGGCCACGTGGCTGCCGTGCCCGTTGCAGTCCAGAGGGTTCGGGTCGGGGTGCGGAACCGGCTGGAAGGCGGGGTCGTTCGGATCGGCGTTGTAATCGTCGCCGACCAGGTCGGTGCCGCCCTTCACCTTCGGCGCGCCAGGGCCGAAGAACCGGGGATCGGCCGGCCCGGTGCTGACGGCGTGCGCAGCGGTGTAGTCCGCCGCCGTGCCCGGCCCGCCGAAGTTCGCGTGCGTCCAGTCGATGCCGGTATCGATGACGGCAACCTTGACGCCCTCACCGTGGAAGCCGTTCGTTCCATTCGTGCCATTCCAGACCGCCGGCGCCCCGATGAACGGCACGCTGCGGACGTTGTCCAGCTTGTAAGTCGCGACCGGCTTCACCGCGACCACCCCGGGCAGCAGGGAGAGATCGACGAGGCGGTCGGCGCGGGCGCGGACCTTGATGCCGTTGATCGCGTTCTGGAACTGACCGAGCACCTCGCCGCCGTTCGCCTCGATCGAGATGCGCAGCGCGTCTTGCTGCGCGCGCAGCGACTGCTCGATCGCGCGGCGATCTGCGTCGGCGATCTTCTTGTCCGGCGCCTGGCTGCGGACAGCGGCCACCGAGTCGCCGGCGAGCGTCAACACGACGGTGACGCGCTCGGAGCCCAGCGGCGCGGCGGACTTGTCGAGGGACATGTTGAGAGCCGAAGACGCGGCAGGCTTCGCCGCGTGCGCTGTCGTCGGAACCAGGCTCGCGAGGAAAGCGGCAGGAAGAAGCAGGGCGCGAATTTTTGACACGGATAACCCCCAATTGGTGGTGCGGCGCAGTCGGTCAGCGGGCTTTTTGGCGGTCTTGCTGAGTGATAGGGAGCGGCACCATAGGTGCCCCTGCGGGGAGCGGTCAAGCCGCCGCCCGGCGCGTTCTTCGAGAGAACAGACGCCTGCCCGGACGCCTCGCGTCATCGTCGAGCTGAAGGAAGTGAAAAAACCCCCTCGCGCCTCGCTGATTTGCGTCGATCGCCGAAGTCGGCAGGCGGATTCAGAGGGCTCAACGTCGCCCCTCAAGCAACCCGGCGGGCGCGACGCGCGGCGAGCTGTTCCGCCCAAAGGCAATCCGCGTTTGCGAAAAGCCCTCGTGCAAAGCGGATCGATTGCCGCACGTTCCCTCGCCCCCTGTACAGGCGGCGGTGCATGCGGGGTAGAATCGCCTCCGCCACCGGGGTCGCGAGGGGAATGAGATGCGCACCGCGTCCTTCTGCGCCGCCGTGTTTTTCGCACTCGCCACCGTGCACTGCGGCGGCTCCGGAAGCATTTCGCACCCGAACCTCGATCAGGACTACGCCGCCAACTTCACGGGAACGTGGGAAGGCCCGGCCACCCTGGCCTTTGCGGGCCAGCCTCCGCAGACGGCGACGCTGAGCCAGCGCATCGACGCGGCAGGCTTCAATCGCCTCGCCATCGTCGACCTGTGCCCCGGGGTGGCGGGCAAGGCGAGCCTCGACAGCGCCACCACGTTCTCCGTGGATCCGCTCACCTGCACGCCCGCCGATGAAGGGTGTGGCCCGGTGACGATCCGGTACGACGGCGGGACGGGCAAGCTCGCGCAGGAGACCTTGACGCTCACGCTCACCGGGGCCGCCGCGGGGTGCAATCGCAACCTGACCTTCACGTTGACGTTCACGGGAAGGCTTCCCGCTCCCGTCGATCACGGGCCGCCGGTGGCGATGGCGACCTCGCCCGTGAGCACGCTGGTCGGCGTTCCCGTCACGCTGGATGCCAGCGGCAGCAGCGATCCCGACGGCCGTCCGCTCACGTTCGCCTGGAGCATCACCTCCTCGCCCTCGGGGACGGAGCCCGTGCTCACCGGCGCAGACACGCCGAAGCCGACGTTCACGTCCTCCGGGGAAGGCATCTATCTGGTGCGCGTGCTGGTCTCGGCCAGCGACGGGCAGAGCGCGAACGCGACCGTAGAGGTTTCGGTGCGGCGGCCGATCCCGCCCGGGCAGACGCACATCGAGTTGCTCAGCGACAGCGGCGATTTCATCGGGGCGGGCGGCGTGTACGCGTACACCAAGGCGGACGCCACGATCGTCCCGAATGGCTCGGGCGGCTATCTGTCCCTCTCGATCCACGGCGACGAGGACTGGATGGGCGAGTTCAAGATGCCGTCCGCATTCACCCAGTTCCAGCCCGGCACTTATGCCGGCCTGCAGCGGTATCCGTTCAACGACCCGGTGGCCGGTGGCCTCGAGTGGTCCGGTCAGAGCCGCGGCTGCAACACGCTCAGCGGGTCGTTCACCGTCAACGCCGTCGCGTACGCGGCTGGAGCATTGACGCTCATCGACCTCGATTTCGTGCAACATTGCGAAAGCGCGACGCCGGCGCTCCACGGCCATGTGCACTGGGACGCAAGCGATCCCACGCAGCCGCCAGGCCCCGCTTCTCCGCCCTCGGGGCTCTGGCAAGCCCCGCTCGGCTCGACTCCCGCCACCGGCAACTACGTGTACCTGGAGAGCCAGGCCGGCGATTACATCGGCGCCGGCGGAACGTTCGCGTACTCGCAGGCAAACGCGTTGCTCAGCGTGACCTCGAGCGGAAGCCACCTCTCCCTCGGAATCAGAGGCGATCAGGACTGGAGTGGCGATTTCCAGGGCATGTCCACCATCGCCCAGCTGCAGCCCGGGTTCTACGGTGGTCTCCAACGCTATCCCTTCCACAACCCCGCGCGCGGCGGGCTCGACTGGTCCGGCGAGGGCCGCGGCTGCAACACGCTCAGCGGCTGGTTCGTGATCGACGACGTGGTCTACGCGAACGGAGCGCTCACCTCCATCGACCTGCGGTTCGAGCAGCACTGCGAAGGCGTCATCGCCGCGCTCCACGGACAGGTCCATTGGGACAACTCGGACACCACGCAGCCGCCGGGGCCGGTCGACCCGCCTCCCTCGGGGCTCTGGGCGCCCGCCCCGACGTCCACGCCGGCCTCGGGCAATTACATCTACCTGCAAAGCGATCCCGGCGATTACATCGGGGCGGGACGAACGTATACGTACACGCCGGCGACCGCCGCCGTCTCGTTCTCTCCGGGTACCAACCGGTTGTCTCTCAGCGTCAACGGCGACGAGGGGTGGAGCGGAGACTTCCAGGCGATGACCAGCATCACCCGGCTGCAGCCTGGGTACTACGGCGATCTCGAGCGCTATCCCTTCTACAATCCGGTGCGTGGCGGACTCGACTGGGGCGGCGAGGGCCGGGGCTGCAACACACTCAGGGGTTGGTTCGTCGTCGACGACGTCACGTACACCGGGACCGCGCTCACGGCGGTCGACCTCCGGTTCGAGCAGCATTGCGAGGGTGCGGCGCCGGCTCTCCACGGCGCCATCCATTGGGACGTGAACGACACGACGGCGCCTCCCGGTCCGATCGATCCGCCCCCGGGCCTCTGGCAGCCCGCGGGGGGAACGCCGGCCTCCGGGAACTTCGTGTACCTCGAGAGCCAACCGGGCGATTACATCGGCGCGGGCGCGACGTACACGTACACGCCTTCCAGCGCCACCATCTCGGTGACCGGCTCGGGCGCGCACGCGTCGGTCAGCGTGTCCGGCTGGTTCGGCGACTTCCAGGGGATGTCGAGCATCGCGCAGCTGCAGCCGGGGTACTACGGCGGTCTCGAGCGCTACCCGTTCTACAACCCCGCGCGCGGCGGCCTCTCCTGGTCGGGCCAAGGGCGCGGGTGCAACACTCTCACCGGGTGGTTCGTGGTGGACGCGGTGACGTACGTGAACGGCGCGCAGACCGCGCTCGACCTGCGCTTCGAGCAGCATTGCGAAGGCGGACCGCCCGCCCTGCACGGGCAGATCGTCTGGACCGCGGGCCCCTGACCCGCTGCATTCGCGATCACGGCGAGAGAAGTCTACTTGGGCGGCTCGGGAGTGGCGCCTGGTGCCGGCGCCGCTCCAGGCTGGCCTGGTGTCGCTCCAGGCTGGCCGGGCGCCGCTCCAGGCTGGCCGGGTGTCGCTCCAGGCTGCGCCTGCTCCTTGATGCTCTCCGTCATCATCCCGATGGTCCACCCGCTGGAAGAGTCCCGGATGGTGTCCAGCGCCTTCACCGCCCGCACGTACTTCGTCTTGTCATCCGCGTCGAAGAAGATGACCGGCGGTCCCTGCGTCGCTTCCTTGCTCTTCGCCAGCCGGTAGTACGCCTTGAGGCGGTCCACCGCGGTCTGATCCGTCAGGGTCTCGTTGTTCAGGTGCCAGATCCCGGACTCGTCCACCTTGAACACGATCTGCGTCAGGTCGGGCGGCGGCGGCTCGTTCAGCATCTCCGGCGGGACCTCTTCCGGCACCCGGACGCCGATCTCCTTCTCCATCAGCGGCGTGAGCACCATGAAGATGATCAGCAGCACCAGCACCACGTCCACCAGCGGCGTGATGTTGATGTCGGACCGCGGGCCCTTGCCGGCCCCGACTGCCATCGCCATCGCTATTTCCCCTTCAGCTCTTCCGCGGCCAGCGACACGCCCTTCAGCTTGGCCTTGGAAGCCCAGTCGAGGACCGGCCGCACCTTCCCGTACTCGGTATCCACGTCCGCCTTGAGCATCACCCGCTTGCGCTCCGCGGCGGCGGCCTTCATCGCCTCGGTGACCGCTTCCTGGCCGGAGGGCGTCTTGTCCTGCTCGAGGTAGACGTTCCCGTCCTTGGTGACGCTGACGAAGAGCGGGTCAGGCTGGTTCTCGCCTGCGACGGCCGCATGTCTCGCCTTGGGCAGCTCCACGCTCTTGCCGCGCTGGAGCATCGGGGTCACCACCATGAAGATGATCAGCAGCACCAGCACCACGTCGACCAGCGGCGTGATGTTGATGTCCGAGCGGACCCCGCTCTTTCCGACGTCCATGCCCATCGCTTATGCCTTGGCGGAAGTGCCGGGGGCGGGGGGCTTCGCGCCGGGGTTGGTCAGCGGCTCGTCGAAGCGCCCTTCCTTGAGGAAGAAGTCGACCAGCTCGTTGCTGGCGTCGGCGATGTCGACGCTCATCTCTTCCACGCGGTTGGTGAGGTAGTTGAACATCATCAGCGCGGGGATCGCGACCAGGAGGCCGAAGGCGGTGGTGATCAGCGCCTCGGAGATGCCGGCCGACACCGACGCGAGGCCGCCCGAGCCCGAGGTCGCCATCAGCTGGAAGGCGGTGATGATGCCGAGCACCGTCCCGAGCAGTCCGACGAAGGGCGACGACGACGCCACCGTCGCCAGCCCGGAGAGCCCACGGCGCAGATCCGCGGTGACGCGCAGCGTGGCGCGATCGATCGATCGATTGATCGCCTCCACCAGATCGAAGTTGCCGACGTCGTGCGGTCCCTGCTGCCGGAGCGCATCGCGGCCGCGGTTGTACTCGGAGATCCCGGAGCCGAGCACCCGCGGGATGTGCCCGTACTTCATCGTCGTGGCCAGCTGCGCCGCTTCGACCATCTGGTGGCCGGGGAGCAGGTCGCGGAGCTTTTCCGCATACCGGCGGCTCTGGTCCTTCGCGCGGGAAAAGCTGAACAGCCGTTCGGCCATCACGCTCAGCGAATAGACGGACATGATCGCGAGCGTGATCACGACCAGGCGGGCCGGAAGGCCCATCGACTTCCACATCCCAATGAGACTGAAATCCATGGCGGGTGACTTCCTCCGGACTTGCTTCCCGAATCTCGCTCGAAACTTTCAGTGACGGGGGAAAAGGGCGGCGAAACCTACACAGGAGCCCGTTCGCTGTCAACGCGGCCCGAGGGAAAGGAGCCCGAAATGGTTTCCCGACAACCTCGCAGTTGGAAATCGGTAATTCCGGCAGCCTGCTTGACTGCCTGAACTACATCAGGAACTCTGCGCGCCTACCGCATGATGCGCGCCTGCCTTGCGCTGTTCCTGCTGCTGGCCGCATCCGCCTCGGCGCAGAGCACCGGCGCCATCTCCGGCCGGATCCTCGACGCGCAGACCGATCGACCGGTGGCTTCCGCCACCGTGGTCGCTTCCAGCCCGGCGCTCCAGCAGGAGGAGACCGCCCGAACCGACTCGAGTGGCGAATTCGTCCTCGGCCTTCTTCCTCCGGGCTCGTATACGCTCCTCGTCCAGGCCGATGGACACCAGGCGTTCACCCAGGAAGGCGTCCAGGTGGGAATCGGCGCCGAGGTCCGCCTCCACCTGTCCATCCTGCCGGACACGATGCTGCTCGCGCCGGTGCGGCTCGGTCCCGAGCTGCCGGTGATCCCGGTGACCAGCGCGCGCGCCGGGACCGTGATCCCGCGGGAGCAGATGGAGCTGATCCCCTACGGACGCGACGAGCGCAGTTTCGAGTCCCCGGCGTTCTCCGTCCCCGGGGTGCTGCCGGAGGGGATCTTCGGGTCGCCGCCGGCCGGCACCCGCTACCGGGTCGACGGGCTGGACGTGAACGATCCGGCGACGATGCTGCAGGGACGGCGCCTGTTGCAGCACTTCGTCGACCAGGTGGCGGTGGAAACGCGCGCCTTGGGCGCCGAATACGGACGGGTCGGCTCGGGGGTGATCGAGGCCGTGACGAAGTCCGGCGGCAACGACCTGCACGGATCGGCCTTTCTCGACTGGATGCCGATCGAGGTGCCGCGGCGGAGCCTGCGCTACGACGTCGACGGGGGCGCGGAGCTCGGAGGAGCGCTGGAGCGGAACCGCGTCTGGTTCTACGGCGGATTCGCTCCCGTGCTCCACGCCACCAACGCCGGCGCCGATACCGACTACCAATACGTCGGCAAGCTCACCTGGCGCCCGGTGGAAGGGCAGACCTTTTCCTTGAGCGCGATCTCCGACGACTTCTCCATCCATTACCTGGGAAACGTCGGCGATCGCGTGGCGCAGGTCGAGGCGATCGCGGGGTGGAGCCACCAGGCGGCCTCCGATTCCGTGCAAGGAAAGGTCGCGGTCGTGCAGCGGGCGGAGCTCTTCGGCCGTCACCGGTTCGCGTATGGGATCGACAGCGCGCGCGAGACCGCCGGGACCACCTCGCGGTTCGGCTTCGCCGGCTTTTTGCAAGACAGCTGGAGCCCCGTGGAGAACTGGTTCGTGGAAGGCGGCGCACAGATCGATCACGAGAACGCGCCGGACCAGACGGAAGTGCTGCCCCGGCTCGGCCTCTCCTGGGACTTCACCGGCGCGGGCAGCGGGCGCGTCTACGGCTTCTACGGGCGCTTTCTCGACCCGGCTCCGCTCGGCGTCGCCTCGCGCCTGATCGAGGACCAGCTCGCGATCGGGGCGGACCGGCAGATCTTCCGCGACCTGGTCGGCGGGCTCGGGTACGTGCACAAGCAATTCGCCGGCGCGCTCGACGGCCGGACCAGCTACGACGGGTTCACCGTCTCCATCGGCAAGCCGTTCTCCGCCAGCTCGCTCCTGCGGGCGAGCTACACCCGCTCCTGGCTGCGCGGCGGGACGGCGATCCCGGGAGAAGCGCCAAACGTGTTCAAGCTCGACGCGGCATATGCGTATGAGTGGACCGCGAGGACCACGCTGACGCTGGGGACGAGCTTCCGGGCGATCGACACCTCGCCGTGGCAGACCGCGCTCGACCTGCGCCTGGGAATGGTGCGCGCGCTCACCACTCCCTACCTGCTCGCGGTGACCCTCGACGCGCTCAACCTCTTCGATTCGGAGGCGGGCGGGATGCCGCCGCTCGCGATCCGCTTCGGCGCGCGTCTCTCATTCTAGCGCGCGGAGGACGTCGCTCAGGTCCTGCGGCAACGGGCTCTGGTAACGGACGCGCGACCCGTCCGGGTGCGCGAACGCGAGCCGCGCGGCGTGGAGGAAATGGCGCGAGAGGCCCGGCACGTCGGCGCCGCCGTACAGGGCGTCTCCCGCGAGCGGGTGCCCGATGAACGCGAGATGGACGCGGATCTGGTGCATCACGCCCGTGGGGATCTCCACCTCCAGGAGCGTGAATCCGCCTTTGCGCTCGAGTGGAAAGAAGCGCGTGACCGCCGCGCGCGCTCCGTGCTCGCCGGCGTACTCCGGGTCGCTCGCCGCCTGCATGCGGCGGGGATCGCGCGGGTCGTGCAGCAGCGGCAGCGCGATCTCGCCGCCGGCGTGGATCTCTCCCCCGACCAACGCGAGGTAGCCCTTCTCCACCGTCCGCGCGCTGAACTGGGCGCGGAGCATCGCGTGCGCGGCGTCGGTGCGCGCCGCCAGCAGCAGTCCCGACGTGTCCGTGTCCAGCCGGTGGACGAGGCCGCCTTCGCGCGGCGACGGCCCCACCTTCGCGAGCTCCGGGAAACGCCCGACGAGCGCATTCGCTGCGGTGCCCTTTTCCCCTGGCTTCAGCGGATGCGACGGCATGCCGGCGGGCTTGTCGGCGACCACCAAATGCGCATCGGCGTGCACGATCCGGATGGCCAGGTCCGGCTCCGGCGCAGGCTGGTCGGGCGGGGGCAGCGCGACCGAGATGCGGGCGCCGGGCGGCACCGGAGCTCCCTTCGGGGCGCGCCTGCCGCCGACGCGCACGCGTCCCTCCGCGATCCATTCCATCGCCCGTCCGCGGGAGACGCCGAACAACTTCGCCACCGCGCGGTCGAGCCGGTCCGGAGCGGCGTTGTGCGGCACCTCGCGCTCGTCCAGCTCGCTCATCCGGCGGCCGTGCGCACATGGGCGGATGCCCAGGAGGCGAGGCCGTAGATCGACTCCATCGGGTTCACGCCGAGCGAGGTGGGGAAGACGCTGCCGTCGACCACGAAGAGATTCTCGACCTGGTGGTGACGGAGCTGTGGATTCACGACCGAGCGCGCGGGGTCGCTGCCCATCCGGCAGCCGCCCATCTGGTGGGCGGTGAAGACAGCGAAACGATTCGGCCCCAGCGGCGCCTGGTCGATCCGCGCCAGGTCCCCTTCGCTCCGGATGCTGATGGGCTCCGCGTGGAAGCTGACGATCTCCCGCGCACCGTTGGCAAGGTGGATGCGGGCGATCGCCTTCATCCCCGCGCGGAAGCATTCGTACATGCGGTCGGTGAACGGATAGTCGAGCTTCGGTCCACCTCCGTCGCGCACGGTCACGGTCCCGCCGTTCTCGCCGGCGTCGAATCCGTCGATCATCAGGGCGATGGTGGCGCAGACGCTCGGCAGCATCGCCATCTTCGCCCGCAGCGGCGCGCCGAATCCGGGCATGGCGATCGACGCGAGCATGGGGTGGACCGGCGCGGCCTCGATGAAGAATCCCGCCCCTTCTTCGCGGCGGGCGAAGTGGTGCGACGCGACGCTCTGCGGAGCGCCGTAGAAGCCCTCGATCTTCTCGTCGTAGAAGGCGCCCAAGGCGACCACCGGATGCAGCCAGGTGTTCTTGCCCACGGGCCCGCTGTCGAGGCCGGAGCGCAGCAGCAGCACGGGCGAGTTGATCGCGCCGCCCGCGACCACCACCACCCGCGGCTCCACCCGCACGGTCCGTCCGGTCGCCTCCTGTGTGCCCGGCTTGAGGAACGCGCCGATCACCGCTCGGGCCCGTTTGCCCTGCCACTCGATCTTCTCCGCGCGGCAATCAGCGTAGATCTCGGCGCCGGCATTGACCGCGTCCGGCAGGTAGGTGAGCGTGGCGCTCTGCTTCGCGTCGACCGGGCAGCCCATGCCGCAGTAGCCGGTGCGCAGGCACTGCCGCACGTTGCGGCTGGTGGTGTCGACCTGCCAGCCCAGCTTCTTGCAGCCGTCGTAGATGGTGCGGTTGTTCGGGTTCGTGTCGTCGTACTGCACCTTGCTGATCCCGAGCCGCTGCTCCACTTCCTCGAAGTGCGGGCGGAGGATCTCCGGCGTGAGCGGCAGCCCGTCGGCGCGGCGCCAGTGCTCGAGCACGTGATCCGGCGTGCGGTAGCTGGTGGTCCAGTTCACCACCGTGCCGCCGCCGACGGCGCGCCCCTGCAGCACCTGGATGGAGAGGTCCGCGGTCGCGCGGTTGCCGCGGTCCTGGTAGAGGCGCGGATAGGCCGTCGCCTCCTGCATGTCGAACTCTTCCTTGGTGTGGTAGCCGCCTTCCTCGAGCACCACCACGCTCGCCCCCGCGCGCGACAGCCGCGAGGCGATCATCGCGCCGCCGGGGCCGCTGCCGGCGATGCAGACGTCGGGCTTGAGCACCAGGTCCTTGTCGCTGCCCTGGTGGATCATCGCCGCACCCCCAGGACCGATCGGACGAGATCGTACGGCGGGCCCGGATAACCGACGGCGGCGTAGGTCTCCGGCGCGGAGAAGTAGAGGGCACAGCACAGCCGTTTCATCGCCTGGTATCCGGTCCGCTGGATCGCGAGCCGCGAGGTCTGCCAGCTTCGGATGTGCGCGTCCTGCTCTTCGTCGGACATCGAGGTGAACGTCCGTGGAGGGCCGCCCCGGAGAACGCTGAAGAGGGCGTTGTCGAAGAGCGCGAGAAGCTGCTTCAGGTCCTTGCGGTCGGCATCGGGAAGCGGGGCGAGGAAGATGTCGGCGCGGCCGGCGATGTCGAGTTGCGAAGCGGTCGGCGCCCCGGAGGGCTTCTCCTCGGCGAGGATGCGGTCCGCCACGGCGGCCCAGATGGAGTACTCCGCCGGCGTGAAGAAGTGCAGCGTCCGCCCTCCGGGGATCTCACGCAGCTTCGTGCGCCGGAGCGCCACGGGAACCGCGCCGGCCGTCGCGAGCAGCGCCGCGCCCGCCAACGTCTTCTTCAACAATCCGCGGCGCGACCCGGTCACCGCCGCATTGTAGCAGGCACGAATGGCGCCGGACGCTCGAAGCGGCGGACCCCTGCAGGCGCTTGACTCTTCCGCGACGGAAGACCGTACACCCAAGGCATGCTGCGGATCGGCGACTTCGCCCGGATCGCGGGCGTGACGGTGCGGGCGCTGCGCCATTACGAGTCGGAAGGCCTGCTCGCGCCGGCCCGGGTCGACGAGGCCACCGGGTACCGGTCGTACGGCTTCGACCAGCTCGCCGCCATCGACCGCATCCTGGCCTTGCGCGATCTCGGCTTCCCGCTCGCGGACATCCGCTTCCTCCTGGCGAGCCGCTCCGACGTGCGCGCCCTGTCGGAGCGCTTGCGGCGCCAGCGCGCGAAGCTCGCGGCCGAGGTCGCGCGGCAGACGACGCGTCTGCGCCGCATCGAGGCGCTGCAGCGCGCGGTCGCCGCCGATTCTTCCTCGGCGGAGCTGGGCGCGCGGGTGCGGCCGCTCCCCGACGTCCGCGCCTTCGCCGTGCGCGCCCGGCTCGCGTCCGCCGGAGAATCCATCGCCCCGCTCTTCGAAGAAGCGGAGGCGCGCGCCGCCAGGGACCGCGCGGACAAAAGCCCGTTCCTCGTCATCCACGCCCCGCGCGACGTCGAGGTGTGCATCCCCGTGCGCTCCGGGTCCCGGATCGACGGCGTGCGGACGATCGCCGGGGCGCCGCTCGCCGGCTCGATCACGTATTCGGGCGGGTACGGCCAGACGCGCCCGCTGCGCGCCCGCCTCGTGCGCTGGCTGGAGCGCAGCGGGCTCCGCGTCGCCGGACCGCTGCGCGAGGTCTACCACCGCTTCGGCGCCGACCAGCGCGGCTACACGCTCCCGGCGCGGCGGCTCGCGCCGGTGGCGGAGCAGTTCGTCACCGAGCTGCAGATTCCGGCCGAGGAGGAGAGATGACGGCGATCCTGTTCGTGGCCCTCGCGCTGGCGGACCTGCCGCTGAAGACGCCGCTCGAGCAACATCCCGGGATCGAGACGGTGGCGGGCGCCGTCGACGGACCGACCGGGCGCCTGCGGACGTTCATCACGGCGCCCTCCGGGTCCGGACCCCTCGCCGGCATCTTCGTGGTGGGCTGGCTCAGCTGCGACACCGTCGCCATCGAGTCGCCCGCGCCGCGCGGCGTCGCCCGGCTGCTGCAGGACCTGGTCCGGAAATCGGGAGCGCTGGTCTTCCGGATGGACAAGCCCGGGGTGGGCGACAGCGAAGGCGAGTGCGCCCGGACCGATTTCGTCACCGAGCTCGAGGCGTACCGCCGCGCGTTCGCCGTCTTCCTTCGCCATCCGCGGCTCGACCGGGCGCGCGTGATCCTGGTCGGGATCAGCAACGGGGGAGGGTTCGGGCCGCTCGTCGCCGCCGGTGCTCCGGTCGCGGGTTACGTCACCGTGGGCGCGTGGTCGAAGACGTGGTTCGAGCACATGATCGATCTCGAGCGCCGCCGCCTCGTGCTTGCGGGCGCGGATCCGGCCCGGATCGGCCCCGCGCTCAAGGCGCTGGAGGAGTTCCACGCCGCGTATCTGTTCGATCGGCTCACGCCGGCGCAGGTGGCCGAGCGACGGCCGCAGCTTCGCGGCGTCTGGTACGACGGAGCCGACTCGCAGTATGGGCGTCCGGCGCGCTTCTACCACCAGCTCCAGGACCTGGACCTCGCCGCGGCGTGGGGCGAGGTGCGGGCGCCCACGCTGGTGGTCTGGGGCGAGTACGACTGGATCATGGACCGCGCCGATCAGGAGCAGATCGTGCGCCTGGTCGGGCCGGCGGCGCGGCTTCTGGTGGTCCCCCGCGCCGACCATTCCTTTTCGCAGCATCCGGACGCGGCGACCGCGTTCCGGCAGATGGGCGCGGGCGAGTACCCGGCAGGGGCCGCGGCGGAGATCCTCGCGTTCGTCGCGCGGATCAGAGATACGGCAACAGGCGCGGCGCGGCCAGCGAAGTGAACACGGCCGCGATCCCCAGCGCGATGCTGGCGATCGCTCCGGACAATTCACTCTCCAGCGCCGCCTGGGCGGTGCCCTGCCCGTGGGAGATCGTCCCCAGCGCGAGTCCGCGCGCGAGCGGCGATCGGATGCCGGCGCGGTCGAGGAGCCAGGGCCCGAGCATCACGCCGACCATCCCGGTGACGATGACGAAGGCGACGGTCAGCGCCGGATCCGCCTGGATGATCCCGGCCAGTTCGACCGCCACCGGCGCCGTCACCGACTTGATGCTGATCGAGGCGACGATCGTGCGCGAGAACCCCAGCGCCTTCGCCAGCGCCACCGCCGTCACCATCGTCCCGATGGCGCCGGCGATCAGTCCGGCCAACGCGGGGACGAGATTCGCGGTGAGGAGACGGCGATTTCGGTACAGCGGCAGCGCCAGCGCCACGGTCGCCGGGCCGAGCAGGAAGGTGAGGATCTCCTTCGCCTGCGCGTAGTCGGACAGGTGCACGCGGCTGAGCGCGAGGACGAGAACGGTGGCGAGGGTGGTGAAGAAGACCGGGCTGGTGAACGGCGAAGGCCAGCGGCGCGAGAGGCGGCGGCTGACGGCGTACATGGCCGTCGTCACCGCGATCCCGTACAGCGTCAGGGCGAGCTTCACGGTTGCCCCTTCACCCGGGAGAGAAGCTGGGCGACCCAGCCCGTGACGCAGAGGCCCACGGCGGCGCTCGCGACCAGCACCAGCAGCAACATCCATCCTTGCGAGACGATCTGCCCGCCGAGGTCCATCAGCCCGACCGCGAAAGGGACGAAGAAGAAAGGCAGATGGCGCCCGAGAAGCGCCGAGCTGCGCTCGAACAGCCGCACGGGGACGACGCCGGTGCAGAGCAGGGTGAAGAGGAGCAGCATCCCGGCGACGTTTCCCGGGAGCGGGACGTGCATCCGGGCGACGAGCAGATAGCCGACCTGGTTCAGCGCCCACAGACCCCCGAGCTCCAGGATCAGGAGGACGCAATCCATCGCGCTCAGCCGCGGGGCGGCGCGCGGGCTGACGACGAACGGTTCCGCCGCTGCAGGCGCGATCAGGCCGCCGGAGCTCGCCGGCCCCGATCCAATCTGCGCGGCGCCTTCCAGCGCTGCGACCTCGCTCACGGACTTCCCCCCGAACACGCGTCGACTGGACGCGCTGCTCCGGATTGCTTACCGGGCACGCCGGGGAGGTCACAATGCCGACGGCGCTTACACGCGGTGCAAGGCGCGAGTCCGGCCGCCAAGGCCTTGTTCTTGCGGGCGTCGCGCGAGAGCTCGACCGGCGATCCTCCTCGCCACGGTCAGCGGCGATTCCGCTGTGCCTGCAAGCGGCCGGACGCGCCGAGGTCGGTGCCGGGCACAGGAGGGACCACATGCGGAGCTATCCGAAGAAGATCTCGGCGACGCCGTAGAACGCGTCGTCCACGGTCTTCAGCTTCGCGGTCGCTTCGGCGAGCGGAACGCTGACGATCTGGTTGCCGCGGAGCGCGGCCATCCTTCCCCATTCCTTTTGCGCCACCATGTCCGCCGCATGGACGCCGAAGCGCGTGCCCAGCACCCGGTCGAACGCGGTCGGCGTGCCGCCGCGCTGGATGTGCCCGAGCACGGTGGCGCGCGTCTCGAATCCGGTGGCCTTCTCGATCAGCTCCGCGACCTGCTGGCCGATGCCGCCCAGGCGGACGTGACCGAACTCGTCGAGCCGCGCGCCGGCCTTCGCTTCTCCGCCGCCCAGCTTCGCGCCCTCCGCGACCACCACGATGGAGAAGTTCACCCCGCGCGTGCGGTGCCGCCGCTCGATGTGTTCGCAGACGGAGGCGATGTCGACGGGCTTCTCCGGGATGAGGACCACGTCCGCGCCGCCGGCGATCCCGGAGTGGACCGCGATCCAGCCCGCGTGGCGTCCCATCACTTCGCAGACGATCACCCGGTTGTGCGACTCCGCGGTGGAGTGCAGCCGATCGATCGCGTCGGTGGCGATCTGGACGGCGGTGTCGAAGCCGAAGGTGAGATCGGTGCCCGAGAGATCGTTGTCGATGGTCTTCGGCACCCCCACCACGTTGACGCCCATCCGGTGCAGCTTCGTCGCCACACCCAGCGTGTCCTCTCCCCCGATGGCCACCACGCCGCCGACGTTGAGCGTGGCGAGGTTCCGCAGCACCATCTCCGCTCCGCCCGGGTTCTTGAACGGATTGGTCCGGCTGGTTCCGAGGATGGTGCCGCCGAGGTGGAGGATGCCGCTGGTCGCCTGGCGGGTGAGGCGGTCGTGCAAGGGCGGGTCCATCAAACCCCGCCAGCCCTCGCGCACGCCCATGATCTCCAGACCCTGCTGCTCGCCGCGCCGGACCACGGCGCGGATCACCGCGTTGAGGCCCGGGCAATCGCCGCCGCCGGTCAAGACTGCGATCTTCATGGCGGCGGAAACTCGCAGGAGGACGGCGCGATTTCAAGAGTGGAGATGGCGCCGGGTGATCATCTGCACGGGGCCGAAGAAGAGGTGCTTCTCGGTATACGGGTTGCGGCTCGACTTGCCGGTGGGCCGCTCGAGCCATTGCCGCGCGATCACCTCGCCGTGGTGCCCGAGGCCGGAGAGCAGGTGGGGGTCCGCGTCTGCGAGGTAGCGGCGCACCAGGGGCCGCAGGAGCGAGCGGAACTTCGCGCCGGGGAGCGCGGAGTGACGGCGGCCCTGGTGCAGCCTGCCGTCGAAGGCGGCGGAGATGTGCAAGAGCTCGTGCAGCAGGGTCTCGACCCGCTGCTCCGGCGTGCTGGCGCGGAAGAACTTGGGCCGCAGCGTGATGCAATAGAGCGCGCGCGTTCCCTTCAGCGAGACCTTGGCGGAGGCGAGCGGCTTGATGGTGGCGCGCGATCCGCGGCGCGCCTCGCCGGCGACGAAGAGGATGCGGGCGGGCTGGACGTGCGACAGCTCCGGCACCTTCTTCGCCATGTCCGCAGCGATCCGGCGGCAGAGGAGCGTCGCGTTCGGCCGTGGCGCTCTTCGGGTGCGCATGGGTAGGAGCCGTGCGGCGGTCGACGCTATCACGGCGATGGTACACTCGGGGCGTGGAGCGGAAGTACTGGGTTCGCACGGAGCACGGACGGGTGTGGGGCCCGTATACCGTGGTCGCCCTGGAGCGGCTGCGCGGCCAGCTCACGGAGACCTGCGAAGCGTCGCTCGACGGCGTCGAGTGGAATCCCGGGATGGACTTTCCCGAGCTGCGCAACCTCCTGGTGCCGGCGCGCAAGATCGAGCGGCAGAGCGGAGCTCCGGCGGCCCCGCCGCGGATCAGCAGGGCCATGGCGGAGGCGTTCGGGATCAACGACGTCGCCATCGCGGTGTCTCCGACGGCGGTGGCGGCCGACGCGGCGACCGAGGAGCGCGCGCCGGAAGCCGCCGTTCCGGCCAAGCCAAAGGCCGCGGCGCCGCCACCGCCACCTCCTCCTCCTCAACAGCTCGAGCTGCCCGAATCGGGCGACCTGGCCCAGCTCTCGCCGGCGCGCCTGTACGCGCTGGCGGCGTTCACTTCCGCAACGGGAGCGCTGCAGATCGAGCTGGAGAAAGGCGGGACTCTCCGCATCGCCTTTCGCCGCGGCACTCCGGAGCACCTCGCGGCGGCCGATCCCGACCTCTCGCTGATCCGGTTCCTGCAAGCGAGGAAGGTGGTGGCGCCGGAGCAGGCGCTGGCCGCGGAGGAGCAAGCGCGGTCCAGCGGCCCGGACCTGCTCTCGGTGCTCTTCCAGCGACAGCTCATCCCGCCCGCGGATGCAGCCCGCCTGCTCGGCGAATACAGCGCGTTCCTGCTCGACCGCGCGCTGGTGTGCTGGCGCGGCAAGTTCACCTTCGAGAAGGACGCGTCTGCTCCTGCCGGAGCGTTTCCGCTCGGGTCGCGCTGGGCGCTGCTCACGGATTCCATCCGGCGGCTCGAGTTCACGCTCTTGCGCGCGCGCCTGGGGAAACGGCTGCTGCTGCCGGTGGTCCGCTCCGGTGGGCTCGCCCTGGGGAAGGTGGAGGAGCTGGCGCTCAATGCGCAGGAGGCGCGGATCTACGCCGG
>DASREU010000217.1:0-10341 GCA_035651935.1 Myxococcales bacterium
CGCCTCCATGCCTTGCGGCTGGCGGGCGCCATTCACGCCCACCTGGACCGACGACGCGAGGCCCGCGGCGAATTGCTGGGCGGTGTAGTCGGCGCGGCGCAGCACCGCGGCCGGCGCCGCGGGGCCCTGGTGGAACAGGCCGGCCGCCGGGAACGCGCGGAAGCAGGCCAGCCCGGAATCGCAGGCGAACCCGGTCGCCTGCCACTCGCTGTCGCACTTCGCGGCCGCGTTCGGGTCGCCGGGGGGCCCGCAGGCCCCGAGGCGCTCGGAAACTGTGGTGGTGGTGACCGCTACCTGATAATCCACCGGAGGAACGAGGGCATCGAGATCGCCGGTGAAGTTCTGCAGCGCGGCGGCGAGGCGCTGCTGCTTGCCGGACATGGAGAAGCTGTCGTCGACGACGAGCAGCACGTCCGCCTTCGTGAACACGCGGACTTTGTTGTGCTGCGAGACCGCGACGAGTGTCACCGGCTGTACAGGGACTGCGACGTAGCTCTGGCAGGCGCAGAGGGAGACGAGCAGCGTGATCGGCACCATGAAGCGCATGCGGTTGGGCTCCCCCCGAGGGCCCTGGATGGCCGGCAAGGTTTGGACGCACAGCCGTGCCGTCAAGGCTGCGGCAACTCGCATGCCACCCCGACGACAATGGGCTGTTGCCAGACCCCCTGCTGTGGCTACATTGCGAATTCGCCGTTAGACACGCGGAATCAAGTTTCTCAAAGGACGGGGAGAACAACTGTGTCCGAGAAAGGCAAAGTAGTGACGCCCGCGGCGCCGGGTCTGATCAACAAGGAGGACATCCCGGCGGTGCTGCCGATCCTCCCGCTGAGAAACAGCGTGTTCTTTCCGGGCGGGGTGCTACCCCTGGCGGTCGGGCGGCAGAAGACCATCGCCCTGATCAAGGACGCGGTGCGCGACGACCAGGTGATCGGCGTCGTCACCCAGCGCAAGGCCGAGGAAGAGGATCCCGGCGCCGAGGATCTCCACAAGATGGGGACCGTGGCGCGGATCGTGAAACTGCTCAAGATGGGCGAGGACAACTACTCGCTCGTCGTCCAGGGCCTGGCCCGGTTCCGCGTGGTGGAGCTGGTGCAGGAGCACCCCTATCTCAAGGCGCGGATCGAGCCGGTCGACGACAAGTCGGTCTTCGACGAGGTCGAGATCGAGGCGCTCGGGATCAACCTCAAGAAGCTCGCCCGCGAAGTGATCGAGATGATGCCCGAGCTGCCGGCGGCGGCCACCGAGCTGGTGGAGTCGATCACGCAGCCGGGGCACCTCGCCGACCTGATCGCGGCGAACGTCGACGTGCCCATCGAGGAGAAGCAGCAGGTCCTCGAGACCGTGGACCTCAAGGAGCGGATGAAGCTCGTCCTCGAGCTCCTCAACCGCAAGCGCGAGATCCTCAAGCTGAGCTCGAAGATCGATTCCCAGGTCAAGGGCGAGATGTCCAAGACCCAGCGCGAGTACTACCTGCGCCAGCAGCTCAAGGCCATCAAGGAGGAGCTGGGGGAGCTGGGCGAGGAGGAGGAGGAGCTCGACGAGCTCGGGGAGCGGCTGAAGAAGATCGGCCTGCCGCCCGAGGTGGAGAAGGTGGCGAACAAGGAGCTGAACCGGCTCAAGAGCATCCCCACCGCCTCGTCGGAGTACACCGTCGCCCGCACCTATCTGGAGTGGATCGCCGATCTGCCCTGGTCGAAGAAGACGGACGACAACCTCGACGTCGAGAACGCGCGCGGGGTCCTCAACAAGGACCACTACAGCCTGGACAAGGTGAAGAAGCGCATCCTCGAGTACCTGGCCGTCCGCAAGCTGAAGAACGACATGAAGGGGCCCATCCTCTGCCTCGTCGGGCCTCCGGGCGTGGGCAAGACCTCGCTGGGCCAGTCGGTGGCGCGGGCGACGAATCGCAAGTTCGTCCGGCTCTCGCTGGGCGGCGTGCGCGACGAGGCCGAGATCCGCGGGCACCGGCGCACGTACGTGGGCGCGCTGCCGGGCCGGGTGATCCAGTCGATGAAGAAGGCCGGCACCGTGAATCCGGTGATGATGCTCGACGAGATCGACAAGCTGGGCGCCGACTTCCGCGGCGACCCGAGCGCGGCGCTGCTCGAGGTGCTGGATCCGGAGCAGAACAACTCCTTCTCCGATCACTACCTGGACGTGCCGTACGATCTCTCGAAGATCATGTTCATCGCCACGGCGAACCAGCTGGAGCCCATCCCGCCGCCGCTGCGCGACCGCATGGAGGTGATCGAGCTGCCCGGCTACACCTTCGACGAGAAGACGCACATCGCCCGGAACCACCTCATCCCGAAGCAGGTCCGCGAGCACGGGCTCTCGATCGACAACATCGAGATCAGCGACGGCGCGCTGGCCAAGCTGATCGGCGGCTACACGCGCGAGGCGGGTGTCCGCAATCTCGAGCGCACCATCGCCGACGTCTGCCGGGCGGTGGCCGTGGACGTGGCGAAGGGCTCCTCGGCGAAGCGCACCATCTCGCCGGAGGACCTGGAGATCATCCTCGGGCCCGAGAAGCACTACTCGGAGACCGCGGAGCGCACCGAGCTGCCCGGGGTGGCCACGGGCCTCGCCTGGACGGCGGCCGGAGGCGACCTGCTCTTCATCGAGGCGACCCGGATGCAGGGCAAGGGAGGGATCACCCTCACCGGCCAGCTGGGCGACGTGATGAAGGAGTCGTGCCAGGCGGCGCTCAGCTACACGCGGAACAAGGCGCAGAAGCTGGGCATCGATCCGCGCTTCCTGGAGAAGAACGACATCCACATCCACTTCCCGGCGGGAGCGATCCCCAAGGACGGTCCCTCGGCGGGCGTGACCATCTTCACCGCGCTCACCTCGTTGCTCACCGGGATCCGCGTCCGCGGCGACGTGGCGATGACCGGGGAGGCGACGCTGCGCGGGCTGGTGCTGCCGGTGGGCGGCATCAAGGAGAAGGTGCTCGCGGCGCACCGCGCGGGCATCAAGCGGATCATCCTGCCAGAGCGGAACAAGAAGGACCTGATCGACGTCCCCGATCAGGCCAAGAAGGAGATGGAGTTCATCTTCGCCCACTCGATGGACGACGTGCTCCGCTCCGCTCTCGAAGAGGACCCGTTCGTCAAGGCGGAGAAGACCCCGCCTCCGGCCGACCAGCCCCAGGCCGCCGGCGAACAGAAGCCTCCGGAACCCCAGGCCCACGCCTAGAAGACCGGGGACACAATACAGGTTTCTTTTTTTGCGCCTCGGCTGCAGGCGCAAAAAAAGAAACCTGTATCGTGTCCCCGGTTTCTTTTCCCCTCAGTGGGGGGTGCGTTCGAAGTCGACGAGGAGGGCGGCGTGGTCGGAGCCGCGGTAGCCGATCACTTCGGCGCGGGTGGGGCGGAGGCCGGGGCCGGTGAAGACGCGGTCGAGGCGGAGCCAGGGGATGAAGCGGTTGTGCACCGGAAAGGTGTAGCCGTAGCCGTTGCCGGCGACGGCGAAAGCGTCGGATGAGCTGGCGAAGAGGCCGCGCATCAGGCCCGCGAGCTCCGGGGCGTTGAAGTCGCCGGCGACGAGCCGCAAGGGGCCGCCGTGGCGGTCGGCGTCGTCGATGTCGCGAAGGGCGCGCGAGAGATCTTCCATCTCCAGCTGGTCGCCGCGGGCGCTCTTTCGCACGGGGCCGCGGAGCAGCGCGCGCGGCGAGTGCGGGTGGACGGCGAGCAGCTCGAGGGTGCCGATCGGCGAGTCGATGGCGAACCGTGCCCACGCGCGCCAGCCGGTCGCCGCCAGCGGCGGCCCTTGCTCCACGGCGCGCGCCGGCCAGCGGCTGCCGACGGCGTACTGGCCCAGCCGCACCCAGTCGCGGTCCGCGAAGGTCTGGCCGAGGACGCCGTACAGCCGGTCGTCGGCGGACTGGAGGACGACGATGTCCGGGTCGGCCTCCGCGAGCGTCGAGCGGACGAAGGCCGGATCTCCCGCGCCGAACCAGACGTGCCAGGTGACCAGGCGGACCTGGCCGTCGCGCGCGGGGCCGTTGACGTGCAGCCCCATCAGCGGCCCGAGCACGATCGCCGCCGTCACGAGCGGCAGGAAGCGCCAGCGTCCGCGCAGGACGAGCACCGTGATCAGCGCCGGCAAGGCGAGCGGCGCCCGCGGAGCGTAGAGCAGGAACGCCGCCCATCCCGCCTTGGGCCAGAGCGCGAAGATGGGGAACGGCGCAAGCACCACGGCGAGATGCGCGACCGCGAGCGCGATCCAGATCGCCGCCCGCGTCAGGATCCGCGGACGGGCGGGCACGACCGCGCTCTCGACCATCTCGGGGATCAATCCGCCTTGCACACGCGCGAGCGTCCTTCCTTCTTCGCCCGGTACAGCGCCCGGTCGGCGCGCGCCAAAAGCTCCTCCAGCGAGGTGCAGCCCTCGGCGCTCGCGACGCCGATGGAGAGGGTGGTGGCGAAGCTCTGGTCGAGCACGGTCAGCGGCCGCGAGACGACCCGCCCGAGGAGGCGCTCCGCCGTGGCGAGGGCGCCGTCCATGTTCGTCTCCGGCATCAGGGCGACGAACTCGTCCCCGCCGAGCCGCGCGGAGAGATCGCTGGCGCGCAAGGTGGCGCGCACCAGCGCGCCGATGTGCTGCAGCACCGCGTCCCCGGCGGCGTGCCCGAAGGTGTCGTTGATCTTCTTGAAGCCGTCCACGTCGACCATCGCGCAGGCGAGCGCGTGGTTGTGGCGCCGGTGCCGGACCCATTCGCCGTCGGCCTGATCGAGGAACGCCCGCCGGTTGAGCACGCCGGTGAGCGAGTCGACCATCGCCAGCTCGCGGAGCCTTCCGGTGAGCGAGGCGAGCTGCGAGACCGACTCGTGGTAGCGGCGACGAAGGACGTCCACCTGATCGACCAGCTCGGAAGAAGTGGCCGACTCGCGGCCCACCCCGGCGAGGAACGGCCGCTCGACGCCGTAGAACCGGTACGCCGTGCTGATCAGGCGCTCGCGCCCGCGGTGCACCAGCTCGAGCGAAAGGGAAAAGCTCGCGTCCGTGTGCAGCGAGAGCGATTGCCGCAGGCGCGCCTGCGACGGCTCGTCGAGGGAGCGGAGGAAGTCCTCGCCGGCCGCGACCAGCGGGACGGCGGAGCGAAGACCCGAGCTCGCCTTGACCACGCGGAGTTCCGCATCGAGGACGACGAGGAAGTCCGGCGACCGCTCGATCAGCAGTGCGTCGACACCTTGCACGTGCGCGGCTCCCCCTCGTTATTCCGGCAGCATACGGTGCGCGCAGCGCCCGCGAAAGGTAGGAAGTGAAGGACGGGCGCACACACTGTACCCCCGCAATCCTGCAATGCCGGAACGCGGGTTGCGGGACGGACCCTGCCGTGACAGATCCGCACGGTGCGCACCGTCCTCGTCACCGGCGCCGCCGGCCTGATCGGTTCACACCTGTGCGAGGCGTTCGCACATGCCGGCTGGGCGGTGCGCGCGACGGACCGGCCGGGAAGCGACTGCAGGGTGGCCGAGGCGGCGGGAGCGGAAGTGGCGACGGCGGAGCTGGCCGAGCCCGAAGGCGCCCTCGTCGCCGCGCGCCTGGCGAAGGGCGTGAAGCTCGTGGCGCATGCGGCATTCGCCGGCGCGAATCGCGAGGACGAGGCGCTCGCGTCCGTGCGCGCCGCCATGGCCGCGGCGCTGCAGGCCCGCGCTCCCTTCCTCCTCCTCTCCAGCGCCACCGTCTACGGCCGTCCGCGGAACCTCCCCTGCGAGGAGGGCGAGGTGAAGCTGCCGGTCGACAAGCACGGGGAAACCCGCTGGGCCGTCGAGCGCGAGGCGTATCTGTGGCGCAGGACGCGCGGCCTCGGATTGGTGGTGCTCCGGCCTGCTCTCACCTACGGGCCCCGGCAGCGGCGTGGTCTCGCGGTGGTGCTGGCGCTGGCGGCGCTGGCAGCGCGCGCCGGACGGGCGCTGTGGGTCCCCAGGCGCGGGCCGGTGGTGCACACCGTCCACGCCCAGGACGTGGCCCAGGCCGCCGTGCTGGTGGGCGCGGAGGCCGCGGCGCTCGACGGCCGCGCCTTCAACGTCGCGGACGACGTTCCGCTTCCGCTCGAAGAGCTCGCCCGCGCCGTGCTGCAGGCCACCGGAGCGCGGGAGGCGGGCCGCCTTCCCTACTCCCCCCGACCCGCGCGCATGGGCCTCTGGTTCGCGAAGCACCTCCCGGAGTGGGTCCTCTGGGCGCCGCTGAACCGCCGCATCGCGCGCGGCTGGCGCCGGGCGTTCGCCGGCCAGCCGCCGATCGCGCCGCCGCGGCTCGAGCCCGATCTGCTCGAGCAGCTCTCGGCGGACCGGTGGTACGACACGCAGCGTTTGCGTGCCCTCGGATTCTCACCGAGATTCCCCAGCGCGGTGGAAGGATTGCAGCAGCTCGCCGCACAGAGCCGGACGCGCGGCCTGCTCCCCGCGCCGCAGGCAGTTCTCGCGCCCTGAGCCCGCATTCTGTGTAGAATTCGATCGATGACTTCCGGCGAGATGGAGCAGCGAGCCGAAAGGGCCGTCCGCCGGGGCGAGCTGCTCGTCGCCATCGAGCACTTCGAGGCCCACCTCGCGCAGCACCCGGACGACGAGCGCGTGCGCTCCCGGATGGAAGCGGTGCGCGCGCTCCTCCAGCCGAGCGAGCTGGTGAGCCGCCGGCGCACCGAGCCCGAGGAGCCGGACGCCGCAACCGCGCCGGCCGGCGACGCCGAGGTGGGCGAGATGCATGCCGGCTCGGGCCGCTTCGCCGAGGCCGCGGAAGCCTATGAGCGGGCGATCGCGGCGAATCCCGAGAACGAGCTCTTCCGCGAGCGCCTCCAGGAACTGCGCCTGCTGGTGGTTCCCGAGGGCAAGGCCGATCTCGGGGCGCTGGAAAAGCTCGACGGCCCGCCGCCAGCGCAGATGAACGGCGCTGCGCGGCGGGTGGAACGCTCGGCGAAAGCCGCCGCGGCATCGTTCGCGCCGCTCCAGGGCGCGCCTGCCCGGCCGCTCCCGAGGGAGCCGAAGGCGCTGCTCGAGGAGTTGCTCCAGCGCGTCCGCTCGGGACGGCGCGGATGACGCAAATGCCGCGATCGAGCCGGATGGCGCGATCCACCGTTTCGCTGTAGAAACGCGACACGCGCGTCAGGGTCCCCACGGAGGAGCCGGTGGAGCTGGGCCGTTACCGGCTCGAAGAGCAGGTCGGGCAGGGCGGAATGGCCGTGGTGTGGCGTGGCTGGGATACCCAGCTCAGGCGCACGGTGGCCGTCAAGGTCCTGCACGCGCACCTGCACGCGCGCGAGGAGATCCGCAAGCGCTTCGATCGCGAGGCGCACGCCGTGGCGCGGCTGCACCACCCGTTCATCCTCGACGTCTACGATTTCTCCGGGCCGCAGGCCGACCCCAGCTACCTGGTCACCGAGTTCATCCGCGGCACGACGCTGCGCGCCTTCGCCGACGCGCACGCCTTCGACCCGCCGGAGCTTGCGCTGGTGAGCCTCTTGCCGATCGCCGAGGCGCTGCAGCACGCGCATGCCGCCGGGGTGGTCCACCGTGACCTGAAGCCGGAAAACATCATGGTCCGCGACGACGGCGTGGTGAAGCTCACCGACTTCGGGATCGCGGCCCTGCTCGATCCGGACGAGAAGTTCACCGTCACCGGCAGCATCCTCGGATCGCCGGCGCACCTCGCGCCCGAGACCATCGAGGGAAAGGCTGCGGATCCCCGCGCCGACCTCTTCTCCTTCGGGACCATCCTCTACTGGCTGTCGTGCGGCAAGCTGCCGTACCAGGCCAACTCCCCCGCCGCGCTCCTGCGCAGCATCCTCGAGGGCACGCGGGAGGACCCGCGGACGGTGCGCCCCTCGATCTCCGACGCGCAGGCGAAGATCATCGCGCGCTGCCTGGAGAACGACCCCGCGCGCCGGTACCAGAGCGCGGCGGAGGTGAAGCTCGACATCGAGGAAGCGCTCCGGGAAGCGGGGATCGAGGATCCGGTGCGCGAGCTCGCGGCGTTCGTCCGCTCGCCGGCGGCGCAGGCCGAGGACGTGCGGATGCGGCTGATCGCCCGCGCCCTGGCGGCCGGCGAGGACCACCTCGCGCGCAAGCGAACCAGCGCGGCGCTGGCCGCGTTCGGCCGCGCGCTGGCGCTCGACCCGCAGAACGCGACGGCACGCGGCAGGGTCGAGCGGATCCGCCGGCGCGAGCGGATGCTCGCGCTGGCGCGGCGCGCGGCGATCGCGCTCGCCGCGGCAGTGGCGCTGGTCGCGGGTGTCTGGCAGGTGCGCGACGCCATCCAGCGCGCGCGGAAGACGGCCGCCGACGCCCGTGCGGCGCAGGTGAAGATCGACGCCGATCGCGCTGCCCGCGAGAGAGCGGAGGCCGAGGCGCGCGCCCGCGCGGTTCCACCGGTGCAGCCGCCGGTGCAGCCGCCGCTCGAGACGACCGTGAGGCGCCCTGCCCCGCCGCCCAGGCCGCCCGAGCCGCTCGAGGTGGAGCTGCGGACGCGCTTCGGCGGACAGATCGAGATCGACCATCGGCCCATTCGAACGGACAACTCCTCGCCGACGTTCAAGCTCAAGCTGCTGCCGGGCACGCACGACGTGATCGTGCGCCACGCCTGCTGCATGCCGGGGACGCAGCAGATCTCGGTCACCCGCAACCGGCCCGAGCAGGTCTACCAGCTCGAGTACGGGCCGCCTCTGGCGGCGCAGTTCCGGGTGATCAACGCGCCGCCGGACGCGCGCGTGCTGATCGACAGCGGCAAGGGTCCGGTCCTGGTGGGCACCGCGGCCGATCCCCGCCCGTATACGATGGACCAGCTCGACCAGCAGGTCACGGTGTCCATCGGCGACCGCACCCTGGCGCTGAAGATCCGCGCCGGCATGGTGAACCTGCTCGACTACGCGAAAGGCACACCGTGATCGCGGCCATCGCCGCGGCCCTGGTGCTGGCGCAAGCGGCGCCGGGGCCTTCGGACGAGGAGACGCGCGCCGCGGTGGAAGCGATGAACCGCGCCCGCGTCACCTTCGAGTACGGCGACTACGCGCAGGCCTCGAAGCTGCTCTCCGCCCTGGTGGAGGCCGGCCGCTTCGAGTCGCTGCAGATGAGAGCGGAGGCGTACCGGCTGCTCGGGCTCTCGCTCTTCTACCAGGGCCGCAAGGGCGAGGCGTACAGCGCCTTTCTCGAATACCTGTTCATCAACCCCGACGCGGAGCTCGATCCCTTCTACGTCCCGCCCGCTGCGGTCTCCTTCTTCGACCAGGTGAAGAAGGAAGCGGAGCCGCGGCTCGCGCCGCTGCGCGCCCAGAAGCGCGCCGAGCAGGAGGCGCAGAAGCGGGCCGCGGCGGAAGAGGCGGAGCGCAGGCGCCAGCGCGAGCTGGAGGAAGAGCGGCGGCGGCTGCAGCAGATCGCGCCCTCGGTGGAGCGCCGCGTCGTCCAGCACGAGTTCTGGGTGACGATGATGCCCTTCGGGCTCGGCCAGCTGCAGAACGGCGATCGGAAGCTGGGGATCTTCCTGGCCACCGCGCAGCTGGTCACCGGCGCGGCGAGCGCCGGGAGCGCGGTGCTGATCGAAGGCCTGCGCGACAACGCCACCGGCCGCTTCGACAACACCGGCCCGGGCGCGACGCAGTACAGGACCGCGCAGCGGCTGAACGTCGTGAAGTGGGTCGGCGCCGCGCTCTTCTATGCGCTCTGGGCCGGCGGCGCGATCCATGCCGCCGTCAACTACAAGGGCGAGGAGCAGCTGCCCGATCGCATCCTCCAGCCCGAGCAGGGACGCTGATGGCGCTGCTGGTGGTGAATGCCGACGGCGCGGCGCCCGCATTCGTTCCCCTGGTGAAGCCGCTCACCACCGTGGCGGCGGCGCCGGACAGCGACGTGCGCGTCCCCGATCTGCGCGGGGTGGTGGCCATCCAGTTCGACGGGGAGTCCTTCACCGCCACCGCCCTGGAGGGGGCGCAGCTCCTGGTGAACGGGAAGAAGCGCGGGCACCACATCCTGGTCGACGGAGACACCCTGCAGCTCGGTGCGACGCAGCTCGTATTCCAGAGAGGAGACCGGGTCCCCCAGGCGGCGCCGGCCGGAGCGCAGGCGCCCCGCGGGGGAACGCGGGATCCCGAGGCGCTCGCCACTTCCCGGCTGGCGCAGTTCGCGCGGCAGCTCGCCAGCGAGCCCGGGCTGGACAGCGCGCTCACCCGCCTGCTCGACGCGCTGATCGAGGTGGTGCGGGCCGACAAGGGCTTCGTGCTGGAGGTCACGGACGGCGTTCCGCACATCCTCAAGGCGCGCAACTTCCAGCGCGAGAACGTGGCCGACGCGGTGGAGAGCCTCTCCGACACCATCGTCAAGCGGGTGCTGGAGACCCGCGAGCCGC
>DASREU010000218.1:0-3137 GCA_035651935.1 Myxococcales bacterium
CGATGCCGCTGATCCCGTGCGTCTTCGCATCGGCGGTGGTGGTGGTCACCAGCGTCGGCATCGACGGATCACCCGCGCGGACCTCGGCGATGCGGCCCGGAATGTCCGACCACTGGCAGGTCATCGGCGGCTCGTCGCAGACGTAGTCGAACAGCTTGGTGTCGTTCCAGCCCTTCGCCTTGAAGTGCTTCGACCACGCCGCGACCACCGCGGCCTTCGTGGCGCCGTCCACGCTTACGGAGCTCAGCTTCGCGCCCTTCAGGCGGGTGTCCGCGGTGCCGTCGAGAAACGGGCCCGCGTACTGGTCGAAGGCGCCCCAGTTCTCGTTGCCGGAAGCGTCCACCGTCGAGGTGAAATACGGCTGGTGGATGCTGACGTGGTTGTCGAGCGCGGACTGGATGTAGCGCGCGCGCAGCTTCAGGTCGTTGTCGCCGCCGCCGCAGCTCGCGTCGCCGTGCCCGACGCAGGGGCCGTTCCAGGCCATCCCGAACGCGGTGCGCAGCGTGGAGGTGGACGGAACGTCGAAGTCCCACACCGTCAGCTCGATCGAGACGTCCTGGGTGACGCCGCCGGTCACGTGCAGCGTGCCCGTGTACTTGCCCGCCGGCGTGCCCTGCGGCGCGTGGATGTCGACCAGCACCGCGCGGCTCTCGTTCGCCGGCACGTCGAAGGGAAACGCATTGCGCTTCTCGCCCGCGATCGGATCGACGTCCGGCACCAGCGCGTCCGGCCAGACGCCCGCGGCGCCGTCGCCGCCGGTCTGCTGCGCCACGTTGAGCAGCGCCTCGCGGTAGAGGACCACGTCCCGGCCGGAGATGGAGTTCCCGGCGCTGTCCTTGAGCGCGTCGAGGCTCATCGACACGCCCGAAGCCTGGCCGGTGACCACCACCTGGAAAGCCTCGAACTCGTTCTTCGCGGCGGCGAGCTTGGCGGCCGCGGTCGCGCCCGCGGGGGGCTGGACGTTGGGGCGAACTTTCTGTGCGGCCGGAGCGACCCAGACCTGAGCGGCGGATGCGGAACCGGCGGCAAACAGGGCGACGAGCAGGGGGAGCGTCTTCAAGATGAGGCCTCCTTGGTTGGCTGCTTCCCGAAACGGCAGGTGCTGTCCGTTTCGGTTGGCCAACTCAGGGGGCTTGCCGCTTATTGCACAGTCGCTGTACGGCTCCGTGCGCCGAACAGGGCGCTCATCGGGTGATCGGGGACTTGTGGGGACGCTATCCTACAGGCCGGCACCTCAGCCGCTATGCAGAGCACAGCGGCCGGATCGCCTCGGAAGAGCAGCTTGCCGCCGTTTCGTCGGTGATCGATCGAGCCAGGGCTTCATCGCGCGTGGAAGAGCCGTGCGGAGTGCCGCTCGCTCGCAGGGCAGTGCTCCGGCGCGAGGCGGTGCCGCGAACGGCTCCTCCTCGTGGGTGGCAGCGCCTTGTCCTTCGGTTTCAGCTGTCGCTTACCGAACGCTGCCGGGGGTCGGCAAGGCAAGCGGGCGATGCATAGGTTGGCTCGCGTGCAGACCGCTACATGGCAAGCCGTTCCCGAGGTCGCGGCGCGCAGGTGGCAGGCGGGGAAGGCCGCGCAAGTCGCCTTCTTCGCGACCGCGCTGTTCGCCGCACAGCTTTATCTCTCGCCGGCGCAGTGGTTCCCGGCGCTGGAGCCCCTGCACCACGCCGCGATCCTCTCGGTGGTGGCACTCGGGGCGCTGCTCGTGCGCCGGGTGCTCACCAACGAGCCGCTGTGGATGGGCTGGCGGACCGCGCTGCTCGCGCTCTACGTGGGGACGGCGGTGCTCTCGCCGATCTGGTCGATCGCGCCGAAGCATTCCGTCGACGGCGCGCTCGAGGTGGCGAAGCACCTGCTCTTCTTCGTCGCGGTGACGAACGCAGTCGATACGCCGCGCCGTCTGCGCATCGCGCTGGCGCTCTATGCGCTCGCGGCGATCGCGCCGGGGTGGGGCACGTTCGACAACTACATCCACGATCAGCTGCTGGTGGAAGGCTTCCGCGGCCGTTGGCTCGGCGTCATGGCGGATCCGAACCACGACGCGATGGCGCTGGTCGGCGCCATCCCCATCCTGCTCTTCCTCACCACCGGCCACGGCCACGGCTGGGCGCTGCGTATCGCCGGCGCGTTGGGCAGCGCGGCTTGCATCATGGGGATCATCGCCACGCACTCCCGCGGCGGATCGGTGGGCCTGGCCGCGGCGGTGCTGCTCTTCGCGCTGCTCTCGCGGCGGAAGGCGATCGCCTCGGTGCTGGTGCTGGTCGCGGCGGCGGGGATGATGCTGTTCGCGCCGACGAGCTTCTGGGAGCGCAACGAGACCTCCACGCAAGGTGCGGAAGACCTCTCGATCGAAGGACGCCTGCAGGCCTGGCAGGTCGCGGGACGCGCATTCCGGGAACGCCCGGTGCTGGGAGTGGGCGAGGGCGCCTTCCTCGAGGCGTGGAGCCAGTACGCGCCCATCGATTCCGGCCGGCTCTTCGGCCACCGGTACGTGGCGCACAATCTGGTGCTCGAGGTGCTGGCCGAGCTCGGCGTCGTCGGCCTCTTCGGGCTGGCGGGGTTCATCACCATCTGTCTCTGGTCGGCGTGGAGGGCCCGCCATGGTGAGCTCGGAGGCGAAGCGCGCGCGGTGCTCGCCGCGCTGATCGGGTACCTCATCTGTCAGATGTTCTCCGGCTACTCGACGAGCTGGTTCCTGTACGCGCTGTGCGGCTTCGCCACCTGCTGCGACATCTGGGGGAAGCGCACGGCGCCGGAGACGGTGTGAACGAGCCGGTCGGCGTGCTGCGGCTCGTCGATCCGTTCCGGGCCGGCGAACCGTGGATTCCGATCGCGCCGCCGCGGTACCGCGTGGTGGTCGAGCAGGTCTCCTGGCCGCTGCGGGCAGCGGACGTGCCGCGGATCGCGGCGGTCGCGGTGCGGGAAGGCGCGCGCATCATCCATGGGCACGGGCGATGGGCGAACCTGATCGCCGTGCCGGCGGCGCGACTCGTCCGCGCCAGCGCGATCTGCACGCGCGGGGGGCGATCTGGGATCGCTGAGTCGCTGGCGCTGCACGCGGCGGACGCGGTCATCTGCGCTTCCACCGAAGAGCGCGATCGGTGCGTCCGGAGGGAAGGGATCCCGGCGGCGAAGGTCTG
>DASREU010000219.1:0-8782 GCA_035651935.1 Myxococcales bacterium
CTGGGGCATGGACGACATCCTGACCATGGAGCACAAGGAACGGCACATGTGGATCAAGGAGATCTCGGAGATCAACAAGCGGATCAACGAGGCCTCCAAAGGCTCTGGCGGCGGCGAGACGTCGTTCTGAAGGGACCATGACCAGCCTCTACAAATCTCCCGGCGTCCATCTCGAGTCCGCCGGCGATCGCTACGTCCCCCTCGAGCGCGTCGAGACCGGCGTGACCGCGTTCCTCGGCGTCACCTCCGCCGGGCCGCGGAACCAGCCGACCCGGGTGGGATCGTACGAGCAGTTCGAGCAGGTGTTCGGCGCTTCAGCCGGGTACATGGCGCTGTCGGTGCGCGGCTTCTTCGACAACGGCGGACGCACCGCCTACATCGTCAACGTCGGCCCCGAGGGCGGCCTCGATCCGACCCCGGACGACTTCATCGGCCTTTCGGGCGTGGAGCCGCGCGGCCTTCTCGCTCTGGAGCGGATCGAGCACGTCGACCTGGTGGTCGCGCCGGATCTGATGTTCCACTTCGGCCGCTCCGTCGGCTTCCAGGAGCCCGAGCAGGTCCTCGCGGTGCAGCGCGCGATGATCGATCACTGCGAGAAGCTGCACGACCGCTTCTGCATCCTCGATCCCCTTCCCGGACACGGGTTGCAGGAAGCGCTCGAGTGGCGCGGGCACTTCGACTCGTCGCACGCGAGCTTCTATTTTCCCTTCATCAAGGTGCGCCAGGGCGAGGAGGTGCTCGCCCCGATGCCGCCCTCCGGCCACATCGCCGGGATGATCGCGCGCACCGATCGCCTCGAAGGGGTGCACCGCGCTCCCGCCAACCAGCCGCTGCAGGGGCTGGTGGACGTGGCCCAGCGCGTCCGGAAGCGCGAGCGGGATCACGCGTTCGACCACCGGATCAATACGCTGGTTCCATTCCCCGGCCGCGGCATCCGTATCTGGGGCGCGCGCACGCTCAGCTCCGATCCGGCGTTCGTGCAGATCAACGTGCGCAGGCTGTTCATCCTCGTCCGCAAGAGCGTGGAGAAATACGCGCAATGGGTGGTGTTCGAGCCCAACGAGCCCTCGCTCTGGAAGAAGATCATCCGCTCGGTGGACGTCTTCCTCGGCGACCTGTGGAAGCAGGGCGCGCTGGTCGGCGCCGCGCAGGACGAGGCGTACTACGTCAAGTGCGACGAGGAGACCAACCCTCCCGAAGCGCGCGACGCCGGCCAGCTGATCTGCGAGATCGGCATCTCTCCGGTGAAGCCCGCGGAGTTCATCGTGGTCCGCATCCACCAGTGGACGCGCGAGCGCACCGACGACGCCGCGCCGGAAGAGTCGAAGGCGGCCGCCGCCGCCGTGTAGGATGTCCGCCCCCTAGGCGGCCGGCCGTTTCGCTGGTAAGCTGCATAGCGCGCGAGTTCTACGCGCGTTTGGGGGATCGCGATGGCCGTCGCCCTGCGCAAGGACCACCTCGCAGTCGCCTTCTTCCGGGTGGAGATCGACTCGATCGACAGCGCCGCGTTCCGCAAGTGCGGCGGGCTGAGGAGCGAGAGCGAGATCTTCGAATACCAGGAAGGCGGCGACAACGAGACCGTCCGCAAGCTGATCGGGCCGAGCAAGGCCTCGAACCTGGTGCTCACCAAGGGCTACGTCTCCGATCCGGCGCTGTTCCAGTGGCGCGACGAGATCGCCGCCTCGGGGACGAAGAAGATCGCGCGCCGCAACGGCGCAATCGTCGCGCTGGCCGCGGACGGCAAGACGGAAGTCGGCCGGTGGAACTTCCAGAAGGCCTGGCCCGTACGCTGGGAGATGACGGAGTTCGACGCCAGCACCGGCCAGGCGATGTGCGAGGTCCTCGAGCTCGCCGTCGAGAAGCTCACCAAGGGCTAGGGCGGAGACCGACGTGGCCGCAGGCGAATCCGGGACGAGCGCGCCTTCGCTGGAGCAGATCCTCTGGCGCGCCATGGATCGGTTCCGCGAAGAACCGGCGCTCCTCGACGCCGAGGAGTTCGCCGAGCACATCGCGCAGGCCTTCGACGCGCAGGTCCCCGAGGAGGCATTCGCGGACCGGTTCTTCGCGGGCGTGGACAGGCTGCACCAGCATGCCGCGTTCGCTCTCCCCACCGTGCCGGCGGCGCGGCAGCCGCTGCACGTGTACGAGTTCGACCTCGGCCGGCTCGAGTACGTGATCGTGGAGGACAAGGACGAGGTGGTGGTGGTCTCGGAGTTCGGCCAGTTCAAGCTGGAGAACGACGACAGGCTCCGCCACGCCCTCGAAGCGGCGGTGGTGAAGAAGCCGGAGCGCAGCGGCGGCGAGCCGCGCGCGTACTTCGTCCGCGCGAGCGGCGAGGTCCTCGGCGTCGAAGCGGCGATCGTGGCGCGCACGTTCGAGCGGATGAAGCTCCGGCAAGTCTCGAGCCCCGCGGTCGCCGCGCCGGGGAAACGGCTCGCTTCCTTCAACCCGCGGCGCCGCGCGATGACCGCCTCGCGCGAGCAACGGGTGCTCGAACAGCGGCCGCTGCTCGAGCTCCCGCCGTTGCTCTCGTCGCGCTTTGCGGAGCCTCCGTTGGCGGCCCCCGCGATCGGCGCGGTCACCCGCTGGGAGCAGATGGTCGGCGGAGCGCCGTCGCCCGAGCGGCAGGTGATGGTGAACACCGGCGCGGTCGTGGCGGTGGTGACCATTCCGGGGCAGGAGCTCGCCGGCCTCCGCGCGCTCGCGGCAGGCGAGACGCTGGCAGCCGTCCGCGGTGGCGAGGTCCCGGTGGCGGCTCTCGGCAGCGCAGCCGCAGGGGAGACGTTCGCGCCGGCCACCCGGGGCGCCGATGCGCCGGACCGGTTCTGGGTGCAGCCGGAGAATGCATGGATCGCGGCGCCTGCGCGGACGGTCGTCGCGCACCCCTTGCAGCTCGGCGAGATCACCGGCGATCCGTGGTCCGACTGGACGCTCACCGCCGGTGCGCCGCACTCGCAATCGCCGCTGCCCGCTGCGCTGGATCCGCAGCCGCCGTTCGAAGAGGTCGCGCCGGCGCCGCCCCGAGCTAAGCGGCAACCGGCGTCCGAAGGCGCGCCCATCGTCGCGTTCCGGGCGCCCGATGGCGCCCTCGTGATCAGCCGATCCGCCGCACCGGTGCGCCTCTCGCCTTCGCATCCCGAGGGTGCTCCCGTCGCGCTGCGCGCGAGGACCAACCTGGTTCCCAAGGCCGGCGCGCTGCCGTCGGTCGCGCTGCGCGCGCTGCACATCGCCCTGGAGCGCACCGCAGCGGCGGGCGGGTATCGGCTGCCGGCTGCCCGCCTCGAAGCGGCGCCGGGCGTGACGCGGGCGTTCCCGCTCCGTCCGGACAAGGCGCGCCGCGCCGTTGCGCATCTTGCCGCGCCCGTCAGCTCGCGCGACCACGCTGCGCGCCTGCTGATCTCGATGCCGTTCCCGAACGGGGGCCAGCTCCACGTCGGCGAAGACCTGGCGGAAGCGCTGCACGCCTATCTCGCGGCGCCGGTGATGCCGCTCGTCGTGCAGACCGTCTCGCGGGCGCAGCGACCCGGGAAGCGCCGTGTGCAGAAGGACGCCGGGCAGAAGGGATCTCGGGCTCTCGTCCTGGTCGAGCTGCCGCCGGCGCGGCCGCTCGCCGCCGGCGCGCCCTCCATCTCCGACCTCCCGCTGCTCTTGCGGCATGCGGTCGCCGAGAGCCGCGCGTGGACGGCGCGCCCTGGCGGATCGTCGCCCGTCGCTTTCCGCGAGGCGGCGGAGACGCCGGCGTTTGCCGAGGCCGCGGAAGCCCGCGCGAAGCCACGCCCGCCCGGTCCGGGGGAAGAGGAGATCGTCATTCCCCTGCCGCTCTGGGCGCGGCTGGGGCGAAGCCCGGTCACGGACAGCGACCTGCTCTTCCTCTCCGCCACGCCCAAGGGAGGCGAGTACCGCCCGGTCGCGCCCGACGATGACCCATTCGATCGGGCGCCGGGTGCGCGGAGCCGCACCGCCGAGGGAATGGGCCCGGGGGGCCTTCTCCTTCCTTCGTCCGCGGGCGCCGCGGTCGCAGCGGCGCGCAGCCATGCGCCGGGCCTTCCTCCGCTCGACGCCGCGGGTGCTCCGGTCGCGGCTACCGGCGGGGTTCGAGCGCGCGACACCGTGGATCTCCCAAGCCTCGAAGGGGCGCAGGCCGGATTCGACGCGCCTGAGACCTCATGGGTGGCGGGTGTTCCCGGGGTGAAGTCGTCTCCGCCGATCTCGACCCGTCGCGCGCCGGACGGCGCTCTTCCACCCGGCAGCGCCCCGTCCGTCGAAATCGGCCTGCCGTGGCTTTCGTCGAGCGGCCCATTCGCCGACCCGGTCGCGGCTTCTCGCGAGTTTCGCCTCGGCGAGGCCGCGCAATCCCATCTCGCGTGGTCCAGCGGCGCGACCCTCGTCTCCGGTCTGCCGCGGCCGCTGCGGCAAGCGCCGCTCTCGCTCCGCTTCCGGTACGTCGGCTCTCCTTTCTGGTGGACTGCCGGATCCGCGGCGCAGGTCCAGCAGGACCTTGCGGCGGAAGTCGTCGCTGCGGCGCGCACCGGCGTGGCGCCGGCGAGTCTGGCCGAGGCGATCCGCTCGGCATCTGCAGACGACCCGCTGTCCATCGCCCAGGATCGCCCCGTCCTGGTCGGGATGGACGCGGTGGCCGCGGCCTCGAAGGCGGCTGCGGCGTCGCCGGCCATCGCCGCCGGGCCGGCGTTCATGGTGATGAGCACGCGCGGCACTGCCGGGCCGGCGCCTGCCGCGGCTGCGGCGCGCGCACGTGCGCAGGCCGTCGACATGTCGATCGTCGCCGCCGCCCCGCCGGCCCCTCCGCCGCTCGCGACCACGAGCTCGTCCGCATCGGCGGCGCCGGGCCTGTCCGCGTCCGGAGGCTCGCAGGCCACGACGCGCGCATCTCGCAAGCAGGCGGAGGACGCCGTCAGCCGCTCGGAGATCGAGGGGTCGGTCGACGCCATCGCGCAGCGCATCTACCATCGCATCCGCCGCCGCCTGCAGAGCGATCGCGAGCGGTTCGGCGGATAACGGATCAAGGGATCGGGAGCCACCATGGCGACGCTGGAAAAGGCCAAGCTGATGAACGTCGACACGAGCGACTCGTGGGACGTCCTCTTCAACCCCCGGGAGTACTCGGTCCAGAAGAGCGTCCAGTGGGAACCCCACAAGTCGCCCGGCCTCGACACGCCGGAGCACGAGTTCACCAGCGGCAACCCGCAGGTCCTCAGCGTGGAGCTCTTCTTCGACACCTACGAGGACAAGAAGGACGTCCGCACCGAGCACACGCAGAAGATCCTCGACCTCGCGGCGGTCAACGAGGACAAGCACCGGCCGCCGAAGGTGATGTTCACCTGGGGCGGGTTCAAGTTCACCGGCTTCATCGAGGCGCTGACGGTGCGCTACACGATGTTCCTCCCCGACGGCAAGCCGTGCCGCGCCACCGCCAACCTCTCCATCAAGGAGCTGCTCACCGCCAAGGAGCAGCTGGAGCGCAAGCCGCGCAACTCGCCGGATCACACCAAGCGCCGCACCCTGAAGACCGGCGAGACCCTGGCGTTGATCGCGCACGAGGAGTACGACGATCCCGCCGAGTGGCGCCGGATCGCCGACGCGAACGGCATCCAGGATCCCCGCGACGTGAAGCCCGGCACGGTGCTCACCCTCCCGCCGATCCTCTAGAGAGCCCCATGGCCGACAATCTGTTCAAGCTGCTCGAGAAGGCGCACGAGACCGCTTCCACCTCCGACGCCAAGCAGTTCGGCGTGGAGATCGGGATCGTCACCAACGTGCAGGACCCCGACAAGCTCGGGAGGGTGAAGGTGTGCTTCCCCCGGCTGCCGGGAAAGCCCGAAGGTGACTGGTGCCGGGTCGCGCAGCCGGCCGCCGGCGCGGGCCGCGGGTTCTACTGGCTGCCGCAGGTCAGCGACGAGGTCCTGGTCGCGTTCGAGCGCGGCGAGGCGCACCGGCCGTACGTCATCGGCTCGCTCTGGAACGGCGTGGACAAGCCGATGGCGAATGCCTACGCCGACGACAACACCAAGGTGATGATCCAGACGAAGTCCGGCCACCAGGTCATCCTCGACGACAAGGCCGGCGAGGAGAAGATCATCATCGCCGACCAGAGCGGGAAGCGCACCCTCACCTTCGACGTGAAGAACAAGAAGTTCCTGGTGGAGGCGACGGCGGGCGACGTGGAGATCCATGCCGAGAAGAAGATCGTCCTCTCCTGCGAGGATCTGGAGATCAAGACCTCGAAGTCGACCAAGATCCAGGTCGGGTCGAACTTCGATCTCAAGGTCGACGGTCAGGCGAACGTGAAGGCATCGAGCCAGCTCACCCTCAAAGGAAGCGTCGTCAACATCAACTGACGCGCTCGCTCAGGGGTTTCCCAGCCACGGCCGAGCGCGCCGTAGACACGCACCAGCGCGAGCGCCAGGGACCCTTCCGTCCGCGAGCGCGACAGCGGATCGACGCGAGCACGCGATGCAGCTGGCGAGCACGGAGGCGATGACGGCGCCGATCGATCGCATGCCTGGGGCAAACCTCGACTCAGGCTCGCCGCGGCGCCGGCCACCGTTCCCGCATCGGCGCGGGGCGGTTGGTGATGATCCCGCTCACTCCGCTCCGATAGAGCCGCTCCGCCTCCGCCACGTCGTCCACCGTCCAGCACCCGACCGAGTACCCCCGGCTCGCCCAGCGCGCGACGCGCGGCGGCGACGCGAGCACGTGCTCCGGGTGCACCGCGCAGGCGCCGACCAGCGGAGCGGCCAGCGCGGACCGCAGCGCCCACTGCTGCTCGCTCTCGAAGAGCATCGCTCGCGGGATCCCCGGAGCGAGCCGGCGCGCGCGAAAGAGGCAGAGCGGGTTGAACGAGCTGAGCAGGACCCGCTCCTCTGCGCGCGCCGCACGGATGACGCGCACCACTTCGCGGGTGAGGCCGCGGTCGTCCGCGCGATCGCACTTGAGCTCCACGTTCACCAGTCCGGGAAAGGTTTCGAAGGTCTCCGAGAGCAGCGGCACGCGCTCGCCCGCGAATCCTTTGCCCTTCCATGCCGAGGCGTCGAGCGTCCGCAGCACCGTCCAGGGAGTCTCGACCACCAGCGCCGCAAGACCGGTGGTGCGGGCGAGCGAGTCGTCGTGGATCACCACCACCTCGCCGCTCTTGCAGCGCTGCGCGTCCAGCTCGATGCCGTCGGCGCCCTGCGCGAGCGCCAGCGCGAACGCCGCGAGCGTGTTCTCCGCCGCCTCCCCGGAAGCGCCCCGGTGCGCCCAGATCAGCGGCCGGCCGTGGGGGATGAAGTGCGCCGGGAGCATCTCCGTGCTAGCTTGCCAGATCAGGAGATCGATCAATGAATTTAGGTTTCGGCGAGCTGCTGCTCATCTTCATCGTCATCCTCCTCATCTTCGGGGCGAGCAAGCTGCCGCAGCTCGGCGATGCGCTGGGCAAGGGCATCAAGAACTTCAAGCGCTCGGTGACCGGCGACGACGAGATCGACGTCACGCCGAAGAAGGAATCGCTCCCGCAGGACAACAAGATCTCCGCCGCCTCTCCCGAAACGCGCTCGACCGCGGACAAGAAGTAGCCCGGTTCAGACGTCCTCGTTGCGGCCGCCGAGCAGCCGGCGGGCCTGGACGCGCACGTCCTGCGAGATGGTGAGGTCCGCCGCGACCTCCCGCAGATCCGGCGCGGTCAGGAGCGCGAGCGCCGCCGACGCCAGCGAGGGCGGGCTGTACGGGTTCAGCGCCAGCGCCCGCCGCACGCGCCGGTTCGGCGACCAGCGGCGCGAGCGGAAGATCTCCTCCAGCACGTCGGGGCGCTGCGGCCGCCGCGAGGCCGCGACCAGCGCTTCCCGTTCCGTGCAGAGCGGGTTCTGCAGGACGTGCCTCACCACCGTCGCGTCCTGGTCGCTCGCCAGCCGCGCCAGCAGATCGCGATCGCGCGTGCGAGCCAGCGACCGGCGTTCGCCGAGCGTGCGGGCCCGCATCTCGCGATCGATCCACTCCTCCCGATCGTGATCGAAGTTGCGCGCAGGCTGGGTGCGGGAGAACAGCGCCTGCACCTCCAGGTCGTCGCCGGCGGCGTGCAGCAGCGCCTCGGCGACGGAGTCATCGAGCAGCTCGCGCACCGCGCGAAGCAGCCCCTCCAGGGCGGCGGCCTCGGGATCGCTGCGGCGGTCGGCGCGGCGGATGAGCTGGCCGAGCAACGCGACGGCTTCGTGCGGGGGCAGCGCGGCGAGGACGGAGGCGGCCTTGTGCGCCCGCATCTCCCCCGCCTCGAGCGAGGCGAGGGTCCGCGCCAGCTCGGCGGCTTTCACCTACTCCTCCCGCGCCGCCTTGGCGGCGCCGGGCGTCCACGCCTCGACCGTGTCCACCCGGATCTGCAGGCGGTGCCGATCCAGATCGGCGGGCGGATCGGCGATCACGGCGAAGAAGGGGAGGCTCTCGCCGGGCTGGAGCTTGCGCTTGACGCGCGCGGACTGGAGGTTGCGGGCGAGCTTGTCCGCGTCGGCGGAGGAGCGGACGGACCAGACGTCTTCGGGCGTCGGCTCCGCGCCGGCGATGGTCTCCGCCTTCGCCTCGGCGGAGCCATCGGCGAGGAGCTCGGCGGTGACGCGCACGGGACCGCGCACCTTGTTGCTGCGATTCTGGATCCGGCCCCGGATGTAGAACACCGGCTTTCCCCCGGCCGTGTCGTAGAGCCCGCTGACGACGCCCGTCGCGATCACGTCGCTGGCGGGCCCGAATCCGAACCAGCCGGCCGTTCCATCGTCGGAGAACGCGGAGCCGATCACCA
>DASREU010000220.1:0-4421 GCA_035651935.1 Myxococcales bacterium
AGATGCCGCGCCAGCTGTTCGACGCTGTCGAACCGATATTGAATCAATGCTTCCCCGCCCATTGCGGTGCGCATTCTACTGCGCGGCACGGCGATGACCAGCCCCCCGTTTGTCCTCCGTGCCCGCCCGGACCGGGGAAGATCAAGTGGCGCTGCAAAATGATGCTGAGAGGCGATCTGTCCTCGACGGTACCGGCGGATCGGCGCAAGCTGCCGCTGTAGAGGAGATCCGATGCAACAGGATCGGTTTCGCAAGCTGGTGCAGCAGGTCACCTCCGCGATCGCGGGAGCGCCCCTGGACGGCGCGCTGGAAGAGCGGCTCAATCGCGAGTTCCCGCCCGCTGGAGAGACGTATCGGGGCCTGGTAGCGGCATGCCGCGAGGGGATCGCCGAAGGCTGGATGTGTACGAAGGGTGACGGCCGCCGGAAGTTCGGAAGGATCTTCGAGCCCGCGCCGGACCTCGCAGGGTTCAGCGTGGACGTCGTCGACATCGACGATCTGGTGGGCAACTATCACCGGCACCCGAACGGAGAGATCGATCTGATCATGCCCGTCACTTCGGAGGCCACGTTCGACGCGCGCGGCGCGGGCTGGCTGGTCTACGCGGCCGGCTCGGGTCACCGGCCCACGGTGAAGCGCGGGCGCGTGGTGATCCTCTACCTTTTGCCGGACGGAAAGATCGAGTGGGTGGACCGTTACTGATCGCGCCGGTCCGGCTCGCGCGTGACGCGCACCACCCCGCCGAGGATCGTCAGGTCGACGCGAGCCGACGGGATCTCCGGTTCCGGAACGGTGAGGATGTTCTTCGAGAGCACCACGATGTCCGCCAGCTTTCCCGGCGTGAGCGATCCCTTCTCCTGCTCCTCGAAGGCGGCAAAAGCGTTGTTGAGCGTAGACGCGCGCAGGGCTTCCTCGCGCGAGACCCGCTGCTCCGGCACGAACACGGCTCCATCCTTCGTCCTCCGCGACACCGCCCCGTAGAAGCTCGCGATCGGATCGACGTCCTCGACGGGCGTATCGGTGCCGTTGGTGACCACCGCGCCTGCATCGATCAGCGAGCGCCAGGGATACGAGGTGCGCCTGGCGCGCTCCTCGCCCAGCCGCTTCGGGACCCAGGGCGCGTCGGAGATGATGTGGACCCCTTGCATCGAGGCGATCACGCCCAGGCGCCTGAAGCGGGGAATGTCGGCGGGCTCGACGTGCTGCGCGTGCTCGATGCGCCACCGCCGATCCCGCTGGCCCGGGTCGTCGCGGAAGATCCGCTCGTAGACGTCGAGCACTTCCCGGTTCGCCCGATCGCCGATCGCGTGGGTGTTCACCTGGAACCCGTGCCGCGCCGCGATGCGCGCCGTCTTCTCGAACTCCGGCATCGGCTTGAGGGTCAGCCCCGTGCTCGCGGGCAGATCCGCATACGGCGCCAGCAGCCATGCGCCGTGGCTTCCGAGCGCGCCGTCGATCTGCTCCTTGATCGAGCGCACCGTGAGCATGCCGTGCGCATGGCCGATCATCCGGTACGCTTCGAGCTTCGCCTCCAGGGCCGCGTCCGGCTCGAAGCGGACCATCGCGTACATCCGCAAGGGGAGCTTCCCCTCGTCGGCGAGCTTCCTGTAGCCGTCGATCGTCGCGAAGCTCGCGCCGGCATCGTGGAAGGTGGTGACCCCTTTGGAGAGCGCATCGGCGCCGGCGAGCTCCACCAGCTTGCGAAACCGGGCCTCTGCTTCGGCGGGGGGCGGCTTCGGCAGCCGGGCGATGGCGTCCGCGACCAGCCGCTGCGCAGTCTCCTTGAGGAGCCCGGTCGGCTCGCCGTGCTCGTCCTTGACGATCTCGCCGCCGGAAGGATCCGGCGTCTTCCGGGTGATCGAGGCGAGCTCGAGCGCCGCGGCGTTGACGAAGACGGCATGGCCGCTCGCGTGCTCGAGAACCACCGGGTTCGCCGGGCTGACGGAATCGAGCGACGCGTGCAGGGGGACGCCCTCCACGTTCGGCTGCGGCGGCCGCACCCACTTCTCCTGGTGCCAGCCGCGGCCGTGGATCACGCTGCCCGGCTTCGCGCTCCGGGCGGCTTCCGCGACCTGCGCGACGATGTCGTCCCAGCTCCTCGCCTTCGTCAGGTCGAGCACCAGCTTCGACTCGCCGAGCCCGAGGAAGTGTCCATGCCCCTCGATGAACCCGGGCAGGGCGAGCCGCCCGCGGAGGTCGATGATCTTCGTCCCCGCGCCCGTGAGCTTCCCGATCTCCGCGTCGCTGCCCACGGCCAGGATCCGATCGCCACGGACCGCGATCGCCTGCGCGCGCGGCTGTTTCGCGTCGACGGTGACGACCTCGCCGTGAAGGAGGACGAGGTCGGCGGGATCCGTCTGCACCGCCGTCGCGGGGGCAGTGACGGCGAGGACAACCAGGAGGAACGAAGGTCGCATCGGGCACCTACGGTACTGCGGCAGACGCCTGCACGTCAGCAGGCGATCTCATCGAGAGCGGCAGGATACCTCGAGAGATCCGCCCCCTCAGTCCTTCGGCTCTTCCCCGGATTGTTCGTCCACGAAACGGAGCCGGTGACCGCACCTTGCCCGCGGGTGTCACTGCCGGTAGGGTCCAGGCTGTCCCGCCTCGACCGGTCGACACGTGGAGCAGACTCCCATGCGAACTGTCATTGCCGTCCTGACGATTGCCCTGTCCGCCATCGGCTGTGTCACTCCTTCGGGCGCCGATCGCCAATACGCCTCGAAGGGCGTCGTCCTCCCCAACTCGATGTGCGGTCCGAAGGGCACCCCCGCCGCCAGCAACGATCCCAAGGGCGAGCGGATGATCTGCGAGATGGAAGACTTCACCGGGAGCCACGTTTCCAAGTGCGTGTGCCGCGACGAGAGCGCGCTGATCGCCGGCCGGGACGAGTCGCAGCAGTACATGCGCGAGATGCAGAGCAAGTGCGTCGCCGCAGACACCGGCACGTGCAACGGCGGGGTCGCCGCCACTACCCGGGGCGCGGGTCAAGGACGGTAGCGTCGCGCCGCCGTCGCGCAACGTGTACGCGCGCTGCTGAATCGCGTTCCAGAGTGAGCCGCGTGGGGATCGAACCCACGACCCTCGGCTCAGATCACGAACTCTTCATGTCGCACGGCGACCCTGTTGAGCAGGTCGCCGATGCGCTGGCGAACGTCGACGATTGACACCCTCTCGGCCACGGCGCGTCCTCGCAACCACTATAGTTCCCGAGATGCTCCAGTCGAGCGGGGATCGCACGGCGCGCAATTCGGGTACCCTGCACCGATGGCCAGGAAGGCGAAGGTTGTCCCGCTCCGAGCTCGAAAGCCGCCGCGTTCGCCCGGCGCTTACCTGCTCAAGGTGACCTTAGAGGAAGTCCGGCCAGCGATCTGGCGGAGGATACGCGTCGCCGGCGATTTGACCCTTCGCGAGCTGCACCACGTCCTGCAGATCGCGCTCGGGTGGACGGACAGCCACCTCCACGAGTTCGAGATCGACGGCAAGCGCTACGGGATGCCGGATCCGCTGGAGGACATCGGCGAGCCGCCGGACGATGAGCAGGACTACCGGCTGGACGAGTTGCTGCGGAAAGGCAGCCACGCCGAGTACCTCTACGACTTCGGGGACGGCTGGCGACACGAGATCGTGGTCGAGGGTGAAGAGCCTGCGAACCGCGGCGCAACGAAGGCGGAATGCCTGGCCGGCGCGCGTGCGTGCCCACCGGAGGACTCAGGAGGCGCGTACGGCTATGACGAGTTGCTCAAGGCGTTAGTGGAGCCGACGAACAGGCGCCATCGTGAGCTGCTCGAATGGGTCGGCCCGCACTTCGCTCCGGAGGAGCTCGATCTGCTCTCCATCAACCGCGCACTCCGAGGCGCAGGTTCCGTCAGGTGGCGCCAGCGACGCGAGCGCTTCTACTCCTTGTGATGGTTCCGTTCGCGCGGCGCCGCCCCTCGCTTGCTCCGTCCCGTCCCGCGCCGTCGCACGGAACGGAAAACGGTCAGGACTGCATTTCGCGTCGTGCGTGCCAGAGATCGAACCTGGTGTGCAGATTCATCCAGAACTCAGGCGTCGTCTCGAAGAACTGCGCGGGACTCCGCTCAGGTCATAACCTGCCTTCAACTTGACCAGCCCGCATGCAGGCCCCACCATCCGCACGCGTAAAGGGGAGGCGATGGTCGAGAAGGCCCAGAAACTGTATGGCGGCCCCGACCCGCGCTCACTGCCGAACCACTCCCTCACGGAAGTGGCAGCGTACCTCCGCATCCCCAGGTCCACGCTCCGCGCCTGGTTCCTGGGCATGGGCAAGTTCAAGCCCATTCTCGACATCGCGGAGAAGGCGCCCCCGGCGCTGTCGTTCTTCAACCTCGTCGAGGCGCATGTCCTCAACTCCATCCGCACCTACCACCGGCTGCCGGAGATTCGCCGGGCCTTGCTCT
>DASREU010000221.1:0-3360 GCA_035651935.1 Myxococcales bacterium
CCTCCGGCGCTCGCGTTCGTGCTCGCGTCGCTTCCGCGCGACCTGCCGGTGCCCGTGCTGCTGGCCCAGCACATCGCGAGCGGATTCACCACGGGGCTGGTCCGCTGGTTCGGCAGCGTCTGCAGCCTGAAGGTCTCCGTCGCGACGGACGGAGGGAGAGCGCAGCCGGGCCATGTCTACCTCGCACCCGATGGGTGCGATCTGGAGATGAGCCACGACGGCCTGCTGCGCACGCCACGGTCGACGGGCCTGCATTGCCCGTCGGGCAACAAGCTGCTCGCCTCGCTGGCCCGGGTGTGCGGCTCGCGCACCGCCGGGTTCGTCCTCACCGGGATGGGCGACGACGGAGCGCAGGGCCTGCTCGAGCTCAAGCGCGCCGGCGGCGCGACCTACGCGCAGGATCAGCAGAGTTCGGTGGTGTTCGGCATGCCGCAGGCGGCGCACGCCTGCGGTGCGGCGCAGGCGCTGCTTCCGCTGGAGAGCATCGCGCCGGCAATCCTAGAGCTGTGCAGGGAACGGGCCGGAGCCGCCGCGGCGGCACGCCCGCACAGGTGACCCCATGGAAATGAAAGCGACTCAGCAGAGCGGACTTTTCGGACGCGGGTGGCCGCTGCAGATCAAGGTCTCGGCGCTGGTGGTGGTTGCGCTGGTCTCGCTCGCGGTCGCGACGGGCCTGAGCAACTATCTCTACTTCCGCAGCGTCTTGAAGGAGGAGGCGATCGCTCGCGGGAAGGCGGTCTCGACGACGCTGGCCTCGGCGTTGGTGGAGATGCCCGACAGCGCCCTCGGCGCGACGATCGCGTCGGTGAAGAAGGAAGCGGTGCTCGCGTACGTCGAGGTGGTGAGCCCGAAAGGCACGTTGACCGCGCACACCTTCGAAGGTCGTGCTCCGGCGCAGGACCCCGCGGTGCTTCGCCAGGCGGAGAAGATCCAGGAGCTGGTCCTCGACGGCGTCACCTACATCGACGTGCCGGCGGCCGTGATCACGGGCGGCGTGGTCCATGTCGGCCTCGATCCGGCCGCGGGCAACGCGATGGTGCTGCAGGCGCAGAAGCTGCTCGCGGCCGTCACCCTCGCGGCGCTGGTGGTCGCCGCGCTCGTCTCCGTCGCGCTGGTCGCGCGATTCGTCGCTCCGCTGCGCAGCCTCACCCAGGCGACCCGGCGGATCGTGGAGGGCGATCTCACGCAGGTCATCGCCGTCACCTCCAACGACGAGGTCGGCGAGCTGGCGGTCGCCTTCGGCCAGATGGTGGGCAAGATGAAGGAGGTCCTCCGCGCGCTGCAGGATTCCGTGCAGCTCCTGACCAACGCCGGCGGCGAGCTGGGCCAGAGCACCAGCGAGCAGAGCCAGACCATCACCCGGCAGGCGACCGCGCTGCAGGAGACGCAGGTCACGGCGCAGGAGATCAAGCAGACCTCGCTGCTCGCGGCGCAGAAGGCGGAGACCGTCCTCAAGCTCACGGAGAAGGCCGACCAGGTTTCCTCGCAGGGAGAGGCGGCGATCGAGAAATCGCTCGGCGGCCTCACCGAGATCCGCGCCCAGGTCGACGAGATCGCGCAGAAGATCGCCCAGCTCTCCGAACGCACCCAGCAGATCGGCGGCATCACCCAGACGGTGAAGGACCTCGCCGACCAGTCGAACATGCTGGCCCTCAACGCCGCCATCGAGGCGGTGCGCTCCGGCGAGCACGGCAAGGGCTTCGCGGTGGTGGCGCGCGAGATCCGCTCGCTCGCCGATCAATCGATCCAGGCCACGAATCGGGTTCGCGAGATCCTCGAGGACATCGGGGGCGCCATCCAGGTCGCCGTCAGCATCACCGAGCGCGGCTCGCAGAAGATCGACGGCGGCCTCTCGCAGGTGAAGCAGTCGGGAGAAAACCTCCGCGAGCTCTCGAACATCGTCAAGGACAACTCCTCGGCGGTGCGCCAGATCGCGGCCGCCGTCTCCCAGCAGAACGCCGGCATCACCCAGATCTTCAGCGCGGTCACCGACCAGACCCGGATGATGGACGAGACCATGCGCCGCCTCGAGACCACCACCCAGGCCGCCTCCACCCTGAAGGACCTCTCCGCCCGCGTCTCCGAAGTCGTCGGCCGCTTCCGCGTCTGAGATCCGGGGACACCATACGAAACTCCCGTGCCAACTTCCCGGCGACGGGGTTGGATTGTCTGCCCAAAACGGCGGTAGCCCGGTATACGCTCGCTCGCGATGATCGAGGTCGAGCGGCTGCGGAAGTGGTACCGGGTCCACCGGCGTGACCCCGGGTTGAAGGCAGCGCTGCGCTCGTTGTTCCACCGCCGGTACGAAAACGTAAAGGCGGTCGAGGACGTCTCCTTCTCCATCTCCGCGGCGGAGCGGGTCGGCTTTCTCGGGCCGAACGGCGCCGGCAAGACGACCACTCTCAAGGTGCTCTCCGGGCTGCTCCACCCGACCGAGGGCCGGGTCGCCGTCGCCGGGTTCACGCCGCGGCAGCGGGAGCGCGGGTTCCTCGAGCAGATCACGCTGGTGATGGGGCAGAAGCAGCAGCTCCTCTGGGACCTGCCGCCGTCCGAGACCTTCCTGCTCAACCGCGCCATCTACGACATTCCGCGCAAGCAATACGACGCGACCGTCGCCGAGCTCACGGAGCTTCTCGACCTGGCGCCGCTCCTGGGAAAGCCGACCCGGCAGCTCTCGCTGGGCGAGCGGATGAAATGCGAGCTGGCGGTGGCGCTCCTGCACCGGCCGAAGGTGTTGTTCCTCGACGAGCCGACCATCGGGCTCGACGTCTCCATGCAGGCGACCGTGCGGGGATTCATCCGCGCCTACAACGAGCGGTTCGGCGCCACGGTGCTCCTCACCTCCCACTACATGGAGGACGTCGCCGCGCTCTGTCCGCGGGTGATGGTGATCGACAAGGGCCGCCTGATCTACGACGGCGGGCTCCCCGAGCTGATCCGCCGCGTCCGCCCCGACAAGCGCGTCCTCCTCCGCCTGTCCCGGCCGGTGGAGCGGCGCGATCTGGAGACGCTCGGCTCGGTGATCGAGCACCGCGACGCCGAGGCGATCATCCAGGTCTCGCAGGAAGCGCTCCAGGGCGCGGTGGCGCGCGCGCTCTCCTCGCTTCCGCTCACCGACCTGACGGTAGAGGATCCGCCGCTCGAGGAAGTGATGCGCGATCTGTTCGCGCAGGGCCGCGCAGCGTGAAGCGCATCCTCCGCCTCTATCCGCAGCTCCTGCGCACCGGATTCGCCGAGGCCGTGGCCTACCGGGCGGAGTTCCTCATCTGGATGGTCTCGACGAACATGCCGCTGGTGATGCTCGCCATCTGGGCGGCGGCGGCGCGATCCGGCCCGGTGGGCGCCTACTCCCAGCAGGGG
>DASREU010000222.1:0-22518 GCA_035651935.1 Myxococcales bacterium
AGTCGTGTCTGGGTGGGATTGGCACGGACTTGGCTCAGAGGAGACCCGATGGCGGCCGAGATCTCCAGGATGGAGCCACGTGAGAGCGTGGTGGACATTCCCCGCAAGCCGCGGAACACGCGGAAGCGGAACCTGATCGTCGGCGGCTGCGTCGTGGTGGCGGTGGTGGCGATCACGCTCGCGCTCTCGCGGCTGCGGTCCGCGGCGCCGGTGGTCGATCGCAGCGGGCTGTGGACCGACACCGTGAAGCGCGGGCCCATGCTGCGCGAAGTGAAGGGGCCGGGCACCCTCGTTCCCGAGCAGATCCGGCTGATCACCGCGGACACCGCGGGACGGGTCGAGCGCATCCCGCTGCGGCCCGGCGCGAAGGTCGAGCCCGGCACGATCCTGCTCGAGCTCAGCAATCCGGACGTGATGCTCCAGGCGCTCGACGCCGAGCGGCAGCTGGCGCAGGCGCAGGCCGACCTGATCAACCTGCGCGCGACCGCCGACGGCAACACGCTGACCACGCGGTCCGGGCTCGCCACCCTGGAGGCGCAGGCCGCCGATGCGGAGCGCCGCGCCAAAGCCGATCAGAAGCTCGCGCACGACGGCGTGATCAGCGAGGTCGACGCGCGCATGCAGGTGGAGCACGCCGCGGAGCTGCGGAGCCGCCTGGAATACGAACGGCGCCGCCTGGGCGTGGTGGCGGGGAGCGGCAAGGAACAGGTCGCGGCGCAGGGCGCGCAGATCGAGCGGCTCAAGGCCGTGGTCGAGTTCCGGCGCAAGCAGGTCGATTCCATGAAGGTGCGCTCGGTCGATCGCGGCGTCCTCTCCGAGCTCCCCCTCGAGCTCGGGCAATGGGTGACTCCGGGCGCGCTGCTCGCCAAGGTGGTGCAGCCCGAGCGCTTGAAGGCGGTGCTGCGCATCCCCGAGACGCAGGCGCGGGATCTGGCCCTGCACCTGCCGGCGGTGATCGACACCCGCAACGGCGTGGTGAACGGCGAGGTGGCGCGCATCTCGCCCGCGGCGAACCAGGGGTCGGTGGAGGTCGACGTCTCGCTTCCGGCCGAGCTGCCCAGGGGCGCGCGGCCGGACCTCACCGTCGAAGGGACCATCGAGATCGAGAAGCTGAAGAACGTCCTCTTCGTGGGGCGGCCGGCCGGCGCGCAGCCGAATGGCCAGGCCGAGCTGTTCCGGCTGACGAAGGACGGAGCCGAGGCGCAGAGGGTGAAGGTGCGTCTCGGCCGCAGCTCGGTCAGCACCGTGGAAGTGCTCGACGGCCTCGCCGAGGGCGACGCCGTGATCCTGTCCGACATGTCGCAGTGGGACGCGACCGACCGCGTGAGGCTCCGGTGAGCGAACCGTTGATCGAGATGCAGAACATCGAGAAGGTCTTCCTCACCGACGAGGTGGAGACGCACGCGCTCTCCAACATCCACCTCTCCGTCGGCAGGAACGAATGGGTCTCGATCGTCGGCCCGTCCGGATCGGGGAAGACCACCCTGCTCGCCATCCTCGGCCTTCTGGACACCGCCACCGGCGGGCAGTACCTGCTCGACCACAAGCCGGTGCAGGACCTCTCGCCCTCCGATCGGGCCCACGTCCGCAACCGGCACATCGGCTTCATCTTCCAGAGCTTCAACCTGATCGGCGATCTGACGGTCTTCGAGAACGTCGAGCTGCCGCTCACCTATCGCGGCATGCCTCCAGCCGACCGGAAGAAGCGCGTGGAGGACGCGCTCAACCGGGTGGGGATGAGCCACCGCGCCCGGCACATGCCCGGGCAGCTTTCCGGAGGGCAGCAGCAGCGCGTGGCGGTCGCGCGCGCGGTGGCCGGCGACCCGCTGATCCTGCTCGCCGACGAGCCCACCGGGAACCTGGACTCGAAGAACGGCCAGGCTGTGATGAAGCTCCTCTCCGAGCTGCACCAGGCCGGATCGACGTTGATCATGGTGACGCACGATCCGGCCTATGCGCGGCTCGCCACCCGCACGGTCTCGCTGTTCGACGGCCGCATCGTCGAGGAGACCGGCACTTCGGCGGCCTGAACGCGCCGCCTGGATTCTCCGCGCGGAGCCGGAATGGACACGCTGCTGCGGGATCTGCGCTTTGCCGTTCGCGGGCTGCTCCGCACTCCGGGGTTCACCATCGCGGCGGTGGTGGCGCTGGCGCTGGGCATCGGGGCGACCACCGCCATCTTCAGCGTCGTCCACGGCGTCCTGCTCCGCTCCTTCGGCTGGGGCGACGAAACCCGCCTCGTCTCCGTCTACCGGACGTTCGTGGGCATCGGAAGCGCCCAGGGCCGCCTGTCGGTGCCCGAGCTGTACGGCTTGCAGGAGGCGCGAGCGCTGGAGAGCTACGGGGCCATCAACTCCGGGACCGCCGCGCTGCAAGGCGCCGACCGTGCCGAGCGGGTGCCCGTCGCGCGCGCGACATCGGGATTGTTCGCGGCGCTCGGAGTGACTCCGCAGTTCGGCCGCGCATTCAGCGGCGAAGAGGACCTGGAGGGCAACGACGGCGTGGCGCTGGTCAGCGCCGCGACGTTCCGGCGCCGCTTCGGCGGCGATCCCGCGACGGTAGGACGTTCCGTCACTCTGGACGGCCGCGAGCGGCGCATCATCGGCGTCCTTCCCGAAGCTTTTCGCTACGGGTCTCCGCAAGACTTCTTCATCCCGTACGGATTCACGACGGACCAGCGGCTCCGGCAGCGCGGTGCGCACTACCTGGAGGTGGTGGCGAAGCTGAGGCCGGGTGCCGCGCTGAAGAGCGCGAACGAACAGATCGAGCAGCTCTCGATCCGGTTCGCCGAGGCCCACCCGGAGAACTACCCTCCGGAGTTCCACTCCATGCTGCACCTCGAGCCCTTGCGCGATCGGCTCGTCTCTTCGTCGCGCCAGCCCATCCTGGTGCTGTTCGGGGCGGTGCTCCTGGTCCTGCTCATCGCCTGCGGAAACGTCGCCAATCTGCTCCTCGCGCGATCGGCCACCCGCGAGCGGGAGTTCGCCGTGCGCGCCGCGCTGGGAGCGGAGCGCTCGCGCATCGTCCGCCAGCTGCTCACCGAGGGGCTCCTGCTCTCCGCCGTGGGCGCCGTGCTGGGCGTGATGCTCGCCGCCTGGGGACTCGATGCGCTGCTGGCGGTGGCGCCGCGGCAGATTCGCCAGCTCGCGGACGTGAGGCTGGATCGCGAGGTGCTCGGCTTCTCCGCCGCTCTGACGATCGCGACCACGCTGGTGTTCGCGCTGGTGCCGGCGCTCCGGGCAAGCCGCGTCGATCTCGCGGACTCGCTCAAGGACGGAGGCCGCGGAACCGGCGGCGTTTCGGGCGCGCGGCTGCGCACGGCGCTGGTGATCGCCCAGGTCGCGGTCTGTCTCCTCCTCCTCGTCGGGGCCGGTCTTCTGCTCCGCAGCTTCGCCCGTGTCCTCACCGTCTCGCCCGGGTTCGACGCCGAGGGCGCCATCGCCGCCAATCTCGCGCCCGCCGGACCGGCGTACGCGGACCCCGACGTGCGCGAGCGCTACTTCGAGCGGGCCCTGCGGGCGGCGGCGGAGGTTCCGGGCGTCTCGGCCGCAGGCGGCATCAGCCTGATCCCGACCCGGGGCAAATACGGCCAGACGTACGACATCGAGGGGTACCAGCGGGCGGCGGGCGAACCCCTGCCCACCGACGAATTCCGCTCCGTGTTCCCCGGATACTTTCCGGCGATGCGGCAACGGATCCTCGCGGGGAGAGATCTCTCTCCGGCCGATGACGCGAAGGCCCCGCCGGTCGTGCTGGTGAACGAGGCCTGGGTGCGGCGGTACCTGCCCGGACACGAGGTGATCGGACGGCGGCTCAAGATCGACACCGACCGCCACCGTGACGCCTGGTGGACGATCGTCGGCGTGGTGAGCGATGCGCGCGAGTACGGGCTCGACGAGCCGGTGCCGCCGGTCTTCTACTACTCCGCGCCGCAGGAGCCGCCGGACTTCATGACCGTGGTCGTGCGCGGCCGGATCACGCCGGCTGCGCTGCGGGATGCCCTCTCGAAAGTCGATCCCGCGCAGCCGGTCGACCGTGTTCTGCCTCTCGACGAGGTGCTCGCCACTTCTCTCGCCGCGCGGCGCTTCCCCTTGCAGCTTCTGGCCATGTTCGCGGCGCTCGCGCTGTTGCTCTCCGCCGTCGGCATCTACGGCGTCACCGCGTATGGAGTGGCGCAGCGGACCCGCGAGATCGGCGTCCGCATGGCGATCGGCGCTTCCGGCCCCGCGGTGGTGCGGATGGTGCTGGGGAGCGCGCTGCGGATGGTGGGAGCGGGGCTCGCGATCGGAATCGTCGCCGCGCTCGCGGCCAGCCGCCTGATCGCGGCGCAGCTCTACGGGATCAGCGCGCAGGATCCGCTGACCTACCTGACGCTCGGCATCGGGCTGGCCCTGGTGGCGCTGGCCGCGAGCGCGATCCCCGCGCTGCGGGCGACGCGGATCGATCCCATGTCCGCGCTGCGAACGGAGTGATCATGGACGGACTCTTCCGCGACCTTCGCTTTGCCTTGCGCGGCCTGCTGCGGACGCCCGGCTTCACCGTGGCCGCGGTGCTCGCGCTCGCCCTGGGCATCGGGGCCACCACCGCCATCTTCAGCGTGGTGCATGCGGTGCTGCTGCGGTCGCTCGGGTGGGGCGAGGAGAGCCGGCTGATCTCGATCCGCGGCAATTTTCCCGTTCAGGGCCTGCTCGACATCCCGATCTCCGCGGCCGAGTACTACGACCTGCGGCGCGCCCGCTTCCTCAGCGGCGTCGGCATCTACGAGAACGGGACGGCCGCGCTGCAGGGCGAGCGCGCGGAGCGGGTGAAGGCGGGGTACGCGACCGGCTCGTTCTTCTCGGTGCTCGGCGTTCAGCCCCGGGCGGGACGCGTCTTCACCGAAGAGGAAGACAAGCAGGGCGGCGGGGACAGCGTCATCCTCTCCGCGGGCGCCTGGCAGAAGCGGTTCGGCGGCGACCCCGACGTCCTCGGGAAGACGCTGACCGTCGACGGCAAGCCACACACGATCGTCGGCGTCCTGCCCGCGGGCTTTCGCTGGGAGGTGGAGAACGACCTTTGGCTCCCCTTCGCCTTCTCTCCCGATCGGATCGCGAACCAGCGCGGCAGCCGCGAGCTGTATCCGATCGCGAGACTCGCGCCCGGGATCTCGCTCGAAGGAGCGTCGCGAGGCCTGAAGCAGCTCTCGGCGGAGGTGCGCGCCGCGAATCCGGACTGGTACGGCACGGAGGCTTCGAGCTGGTACTGGACCCTCACTCCGCTCCGGGATCGGTTCGTCGGGACCGCGCGGCAGCCGCTGCTCGTGCTCCTCGGCGCCGTGGTCTTCGTGCTCCTCATCGCTTGCGCGAACGTGGCGAACCTGCTGCTCGCGCGCGGCGCCGCGCGCGCGCGGGAAGTCGCGGTGAGATCGGCGCTCGGCGCGGGGCGCGGCCGCCTGGTCCGGCAGCTGCTCACGGAGAGCGGCGTGCTTGCCGTGGTCGGCGCGGTCGCCGGGACGCTCGTCGCGTTCTGGTCGCTCGAGCTGCTCCTCGCCGCCGCTCCGGAAGGCATCCGCCAGCTCGCCGACGTGCGCGTGAGCTGGGCCCTGCTCGGGTTCGCCGGCGCCGTCACCGTCCTCACCACCCTGGTCTGCGGCCTCGTCCCGGCGCTGCAGGCGACGCGCAGCGATCTCGCGGGTGCGCTCAAGGAGGGAAGCCATGGAACCGCGGGCCCCCGCGCCGGACGACTCCGCGCGGGGTTGGTCATCGCACAGGTGGGGCTCTCGCTGGTCCTGCTGGTCGGCGCGGGGCTGTTGCTGCGCAGCTTCGCGCAGGTGTTGCGCGTCAGCGCAGGGTTCACTCCGGAAGGAGTGGTCGTCGCGCAGGTCTCGCTGAGCGGCGAGGCGTACCGCAAGGACGAGGCGCAGATCCGCTACTGGAACGAGGCGATGCGCCGCGCCTCGGCGCTGCCGGGCGTCGAGTCGGCGGGCGCGGTCAGCCTGCTGCCGCTGCAGGACCGCTCGGACTGGAGCTTCAAGCTCGAAGGGTATGAGCCGCCGACGAAGGACGCGACGCCGGACGACGAGCTGCGCCGGACGATGCCCGGCTACTTCGAGACCCTGCGGATCGCGTTGCGCAAGGGCCGGACGTTCACCGCTGCGGACGACGAAAAGGCGCCGTACGTGGCGATCGTCAACGAAGCGTGGGTGCACAAGTACTTTCCCGGCCAGGACGCGCTCGGCAAGCGCCTGCGGTTCGGCTCCGGCAACGACGCGTTCAGCCAGTGGCGGACGGTGGTGGGAGTGGTCGCCGACACGCACGACTTCGGCCTCGATGCCCCTTCGCCGGCGGTCTACTACGTCCCGCAGCCCCAGCTTCCCGAGTCGCACATGGTGGTGCTGGTGCGGAGCTCGCGGTCGAACGAGGCGGCGCTCGCGCAGGAGCTCAGGGCGGCGCTGGCGGCGATCGATCCCGCCCAGCCCGTCGATTGGGCCGCGCCGTTCCCCGCCCGGATAGAGTCCGCGCTCTCCGCCCGGCGCTTTCCCCTGCAGCTCCTCGCGGCGTTCGCGGCGCTGGCGCTGGTCCTCTCCGCTCTGGGGATCTACGGCGTCACCTCCTATGCGGTGACGCAGCGCACGCGCGAGATCGGCGTGCGCATCGCGATCGGCGCGCAGGCTTCCGACGTGCTCGGGATGGTGATGGGGAACGCGCTCCGGCTGGCGGGCGCCGGGCTGCTCCTGGGGATCTGCGCGGCGCTGCTCGGCGCCCGCGTGCTCGGCTCGCAGCTCTACGGCGTGAGCGCCCGCGATCCGCTCACCTACCTCGCCATCTCCGCGGGGCTCGCCGCCGTCGCGCTCTTCGCTGCCTGGCTGCCGGCGCGCCGCGCCACCCGGGTGGATCCCATGACGGCGCTGCGGGCGGACTGAGCGATGGGCGCGCTGCTCCAGGACTTGCGGTTCGCGATCCGCATGCTGCGCAAGAGCCCTGCGACGACCGCGCTCTCCCTCCTGACGCTGGCCGTCGCGATCGGCGCTTCCACCTCCATCTTCAGCCTGGTGAGCGCCATGCTGCTCCGTCCGCTGCCGTTTCCCGCGGCGTCGCGGCTGGTGGAACTGCAGGACGCGGAGCCCGGCGCCGGCGGCGAGCACGGCTTCTCCTGGCCCGAGTTCGAGGAGCTGCGCGCCGGAGCGCCGGACCTCGCCGGGATTGCGGCGTACCGCGGCGGCTGGGTGAACCTGACCGGCCGCGGCGAGCCCCTGCGCGTCGGGATCGCGCGGGTTACGCGGGGGTTCTTCGACGTGCTGGGAACGCCTCCGGTCGCGGGCCGGTCGTTCGCCCCGGAAGAGCACGTCGAGAACGGGCCGGCGGTGGTGATGGCCTCGCCCGCGTTCTGGCGTGCGTCGCTGGGTGAGGCGCCACCGGGGTCGACGCTGTTGCTCGACGGAGTTCCGTACTCGCTGATCGGCGTGGCTGCCGCCGCGCCGGGGATGCTCGAACCGGCCGATCTCTGGGTCCCGCTCGAACGCAAGCTGCCCTGGCGGGACCGGGGGTCGCATTACCTGGACGTGGTGGCCCGCCTGAACAGCGGCGTCTCCCTCGAGCGGGCCAAGGCGGATCTCGCTGACGCGATGCCCCGCATCGCCGCGGCCGCCAAGGCGACGCATCTCGCCTCGATGCAATCGCTGCAGCGCTTTCTCCACGGCAGCGCGGCGCCGCTGCTGCTCCTGCTGCTCGGCGCCGTCGCCCTGGTCCTCCTGATCGCCGCAGCCAACCTCGCCAGCCTCGTCCTCTCGCGGGCCGCCGGCCGCGTCCGCGAATTCGCCGTCCGCCGCGCTCTGGGCGCGAGCGGGCTCCGGCTTGCGCGGCAACTGCTGGTCGAGAACGGCCTCGTCGGGCTCGCCGGAGGAGCGCTCGGGCTGGTGCTGGCGGTGTGGGGCCGCGACGCGATGCTCCGCGTCTGGCCGGCGTCGATGCCGCCGCTCGGGGACGCACCGCTCGATCTTCGCGTGCTGGCGTTCGCGGTGCTGGTGTCGCTCGGCGCGGGCGTGGGCATCGGCCTCGTGCCCGCGGTGCACGCCGCGCGCGGCGACCTCAACCCGGGCCTGAAGGAAGGAGCGGGAGCGACGGCCCGGGGCAAGGCGCGCTCCCTCCTGGTGGTTGCGCAGAGCGCGCTGGCGGTGCTGCTGCTGATCGGCGCCGCGCTGGTCCTGAGGAGCTTCGCGCAGCTGCTGCAGACGAATCCGGGGTTCCAGCCCGCGCATGCCATCGCGCTGCGGGTCAGGCTGCCGGAGCGTCGCTATCCGGGACCGCGCCAGAGGGCGGAGTTCTTCCGCGAGGTGCTGGAACGGATCTCCGCGCTGCCCGGCATCCAGGCCGCAGGCGCGGCAAACCGCGTCCCTCTCGGTGGCGGCCGCACCGACGGTGATTTCTCCGTGGTGGGCCGGCCGCCGCTCGACGAAAAGGACCTGCCCTACGCCGACAAACGCGTGATCACGCCGGGCTACTTCGAGGCGATGAAGATCCCGCTCCATGCGGGGCGCGTCTTCTCCGATGCGGACCGCGAACCGGTGGTGATGATCAACCAGACGCTGGCGAGGAAGATCTTCCCCGGCGAGGATCCGCTTGGAAAGCAGCTTCGGGCAGGCATGTTCGCCGACGGCGCCTCGAGCGATGCCACCATCGTCGGCATCGCCGCGGACGTGAAGCAGCAACGGCTGAACCTCGACGCCAGCAGCGAGATCTACTTTCCGCAGGCGCAGGTCGGCGCGCCGGAGATGGAGATCGTGGTGCGCGCCTCCGGCGATCCCGCCGCCCGGATCCGGGACATCAAGGCGCAGATCCAGGCTGTGGATCCCGACCAGCCGGTCGCCTCCGTCCGTTCGCTCGACCAGGTGATCGAGCGCGCCGCCGCGCCGCAGCGGCTCGCCGCCGGGCTCCTCGGCGCCTTCGCCGGAGCGGCATTGCTCCTCGCCGCGCTGGGGATCTACGGCGTGGTCTCCTGCGGCGTCAGCCAGAGGGAGCGCGAGATCGGCGTGCGGATGGCGCTGGGAGCGAAGGCGGGTGACGTCTTGCGGATGGTGCTCAACGACGGGCTGCGGCTCTCGCTGGCAGGCGCGGTGGTGGGCGCTCTGCTCTCCCTCGGCATCGCCCGCGTCCTGGGGAACTTCCTGTACGGCGTGTCGGCCACGGACCCCGTCACCTACGCGCTGGTCGGCGCCGGGCTGGCGCTGGTCGCCGCCCTGGCGAGCTGGTTGCCGGCGCGCCGGGCCACGCGGGTGGACCCCATGACGGCGCTGCGGGCAGAGTGATGACGTTCCTGGCCGCATCGTTCGCCGTGCTGGTGGTGGCACAAACGTGCGCCGCTGCGCTGGTGGCGTTGGCCGCGTTGGTGGCAAGGTGCCTGCGATGATCAGGCTGCGCAATGTGGAGAAGGCGGTGAAGCACGGGCCCGGGCAGATCTTCCTGCTCCGGCGGATCGACCTGGACATCGAGTCGGGCGAGTTCGTCACCGTGATGGGCCCCTCCGGCGCGGGGAAGAGCACGCTCCTCGCCATCCTCGGGCTGCTCGATCACGCCTGGACCGGCGAGTACGCGCTGGGCGGCGAGGCGGTGCAGAAGCTGAACGGGAAGCAGCGCGCCGAGCTCGCCAAGGCGACCATCGGGTTCGTCTTCCAGCAGTACCATCTGCTCGACTCGCTCACCGTGGCCGAGAACCTGGAGGTCCCTCTCAGCTACCGCGACATGCGCGCTGCCGAGCGGCAGGCGGCGGTCGCGGATACGCTCGACCGCTTCGGCATCGTGGGGAAGAAGGACCTCTATCCGACGCAGCTCTCCGGCGGCCAGCAGCAGCTGGTGGGAGTCGCGCGCGCCGTGATCGCCAAGCCGAAGCTCTTGCTCGCGGACGAGCCGACGGGCAACCTCCACTCCGAGCAGGGCGAAGAGATCATGCAGCTCTTCCGCGAGCTGAACAGGCAGGGGACAACCATCGTCCAGGTGACGCACTCCGAGGCGAACGCGGCCTACGGCAACCGGATCGTGCGGCTGCGGGACGGGTGGATCGCGACGTGACGCGGATCATCGCGGCCGACGACCAGACCGACATCCTGGAGGCGCTCCGCCTGCTGCTGAAGCGCGAGAGCATCGCCATGGTGCCCGCCACCTCGCCGGCGGGCGTGCTCTCTGCCCTGGAGCAGGAGGACTTCGACGCTGCGCTGATCGATCTGAATTACGCGCGCGACACCACCAGCGGCGGGGAGGGCCTGGACCTGCTCTCGCGGTTGCGCGCCCTCGACCCCAGCCTGCCGGTGGTGGTGATGACCGCCTGGGGCAGCGTGGAAGGCGCGGTGGAGGCGATGCGCCGGGGCGCGCGCGATTACGTGCAGAAGCCCTGGGACAATGCCCGGCTGGTGGCGACCCTGCGCACGCAGATCGAGCTCGGGCGGGCGTTGCGCCGCAGCCGCCGGCTGGAGGAGGAGAACTCGCGCCTGCGCGGGAGCGCGCCGCAGATGATCGCGCAGTCCGCGGCGATGCAGGCGGTGCTCCGGGTGCTGGAGAAGATCGCGCCGAGCGAGGCGAACGTGCTGATCACGGGCGAGCACGGCACCGGCAAGGAAGTGGTCGCGCGGTACCTTCATTCGGCCTCGAAGCGCGCGGGAAAGCCGCTGGTCACCGTGAACGCCGGAGGCGTCGCCGAGGGCGTGTTCGAGAGCGAGCTGTTCGGCCACGTGCGCGGCGCCTTCACCGACGCGAAGACGGAGCGGGCCGGCGCCTTCGAAGTGGCGGACGGCGGCACGCTCTTCCTCGACGAGGTGGGCAACATGCCCATGCAGCAGCAGGCGAAGCTTCTGCGCGTGCTGCAGACCGGCGAGTTCAACCCGGTGGGCTCGAGCAAGGTGAAGCGCGCCGACGTGCGGGTGATCGCGGCCACCAATGCCCGCCTCCACGAGGAAGTGGCGGCAGGAAAGTTCCGCGAGGATCTCCTCTACCGGCTCAACACGGTGGAAGTGCAGCTGCCGCCCTTGCGCGACCGGCTGGACGACATCCCCCAGCTGGCGCAGTTCTTCCTCAAGCGGATCGTCGACCGCGGAGCGACGCCGGCGCGAAGGTTCTCCGCCGCCGCGCTCGAGGCCCTGGTGCGGCATCCCTGGCGGGGAAACGTGCGCGAGCTGGAGCACGCGGTGGAGCGCGCCGTCCTGCTCGCGTCCCACGAGGAGATCGCGCCGGAGGACCTGTTCCTCGGCCCCACTGCGCAGGGGCCCGCGCTGATCGAGCGGATGACGCTGGACGACGCCGAGCGCCATCTCATCCACCGCGCGCTCGCGCGCTGCGGCGGGAACGTCAGCGAGGCGGCGCGGGAGCTGGGGGTGTCGCGCAGCGCCCTCTACCGCCGCCTGCAGCATCATGGTTTGAAAGCTTCGTGACCCGCAAGCGCCGCCTCGCGCACGATCAGCACGTCTTCCTCCTTTCGCTGCTCGCGGGCGCCCCGGCGGTAGTTGCGACGGTCTGGCTGCTTCTCTGGTACGCCGAGGACCCCAAGGTGCGCTGGACGGTGGGGGCGGCGGTGGTCCTGGTGTGGCTGTTCACTTCGCTCGCGCTCCGCGAGCGGGTGCTGCGGCCGCTGCAGACCGCCGCGAACCTGCTCGCCGCGCTGCGCGAGGAAGACTTCTCCGTCCGGGGCCGCGGGGCGCGCAGCGGGGATCCGCTGGGCGAGCTGCTGCTGGAGATCAACCAGCTCGCGGACACTCTCCACGCGCAGCGGGTGGGATCGCTCGAGGCGGGTGCGCTCCTGCGCCGGGTGATGGACGAGATCGAGGTCTCGGTGCTGGCGTTCGACAGCCAGGGACGCGCGGTGCTGGCGAACCAGGCGGCGGAGAAGCTGCTCGGCGTCCCTCTGTCGCGCCTGCTCCAGTCGGGGGGGCTGGATGCGCAGCGGCTGCGGCTCACCGAGGCGCTCGCGGGCGAATCGCCCCGCGTCCTCGAGCTGAACCTGCCGGGCGCGAGCGGCCGGTTCGAGGTGAGGCGGAGCACGTTCCGGCTCGGCGGCTTGCCGCACCAGCTGGTGGTGCTGGCCGATCTAAGGCGCGCGCTGCGCGAGGAGGAGCGGCTCGCCTGGCAGCGGCTGGTGCGCGTGCTCGGGCACGAGATCAACAACTCGCTCGCGCCGATCCACAGCATCTCCAGCAGCCTGAAGGGCGCGGCGCCGGACGACGTGGAGGCGGGCCTGGCGGTGATCGAGCGGCGCGCGGAGGGATTGATGCGCTTCATGAGCGCGTACACCCGGCTCGCGCGCCTGCCGCCGCCGCAGGTCGGCCCCGTGGACGTCGCCTCGTGGGTGAACCGCGTCGCCACCCTGGAGAAGCGCGTGCCCGTGAAGGTCCGCGAAGGGCCCGCGGTGTCGGTCCAGGCGGATGCGGATCAGCTCGATCAGCTCCTGATCAACCTGGTGCGCAACGCGGCGGATGCGGCGCTGGAGACCGGCGGCGGGGTGGAGGTGAGCTGGAACGTCGGGCGCCGCCAGCTGGAGATCTGCGTGGCGGACGAGGGACCCGGGGTGGCGAGCACCACCAATCTCTTCGTGCCGTTCTTCACCACCAAGCCCGGCGGATCCGGCATCGGGCTCGCGCTCTCGCGGCAGATCGCGGAAGCGCACCAGGGCTCGCTCGGACTGGAGAACCGGAAGGACCGCCGCGGCGCGCGAGCACGGCTGCAGCTTCCGCTCAGTACAGCACCGTCACCCTGAGGGTCCCGGGCGGGAGCCGGACATCGCGAGCGGCGACCTGGACGGGGCCCGCGCCGACCATCACCGCGACGGGATCGCGCGCGCTGAGCTGGACTCGTCGCGGCTCGACGCGCAGGCGTGCGGACCTCACCACCACGGCGCCGACCTGGAACGAGTGCGAGCGCTGGCCGGCGGCTGCAGGAACCGCCGCAAGGGCGAGGAGGAACGCGGCGGCGCGGCGCATGGCGTAACGGTGGACATCGGATCGCCGGGCGCCAACCGCCTGCCCGGCGGAACGGCCGGAGGCGGGCCGCCCGCCCGAACGTCGGAGAGTGAATCCTCGTACCGCCGAGCCTTGGCCGTTCGTCGGCGCGGCCCCTACCTTGCCGGCCCATGCGCACTCCTTTCCTTCTCTGCGTGCTGGCGCTCTGCTCCTGCGTCCGCAATCCCGCCACCGGCAAGATGCAGCTCAACCTCCTCTCGGAGTCGCAGGAGGTGGAGATGGGCAAGGAGGCGAAGCTGGAGGCGGAGCAGACGTACGGGATCTACAAGGGCAAGCCCGAGCTGGCGCAGTACGTCGCATCGGTCGGCAAGCAGCTCGCGGCGGAGAGCGGACGTCCGAGCCTGCCGTGGTCGTACGAGATCGTGGACGACGCCAGCGTGAACGCCTTCGCGCTTCCGGGCGGCCCGGTCTTCATCACCCGGGGGATCCTCGGCCACCTGAACACGGAGGCGGAGATGGCCGCGGTCCTCGGACACGAGACCGGCCACGTCGCCGCGCGGCATTCGGCGAACCAGATGAGCAAGCAGCAGGTGGCGCAGCTCGGGCTCGGCGTCGGGTCCATCCTCTCCCCGGCAGTCGCCTCCGCCGCGCAGGTCGCGGGAGCCGGACTGCAGCTGCTCTTTCTCAAGTACTCGCGCGACGACGAGACCCAGGCGGACGAGCTCGGGTTTCGCTACATGACGCAGGCCGGGTACGACCCGACGCAGATGATCCCGCTCTTCCAGATGCTGGACGCGGTCTCGTCCGAAGGCGGCGGAGGGAAGACGCCGGAGTGGCTGCAGACGCATCCCGATCCCGGGAACCGGCTTTCGGCGACGCAGCAGCGGCTGAAGACCGAGTTGAAGGGCTCCACCCAGGGCATGAAGGTGGAGCGCGACAAGTACATGCAGATGATCGACGGGATCGTGTTCGGCGACGATCCGCGGCAGGGCTATTTCAAGGGCGACACGTTCTATCATCCCGAGCTGAAGTTCCAGTGGACGCCGCCGTCCGGATGGGCCCACCAGAACACGCAGCAGTCGGTGGCCGCGCAGAGCCCCAAGCAGGACGCCATCCTCCAGCTCCAGGCGGCGGGAAAGGTTTCGCCGGAGGAGGCCTCGCAGAAATTGTTCTCACAGCAGGGGGTGCAGGTCGGCCAGCCCGTGACGGTGAAGGGCGCCGCCGTCGCCCGCTCCTTCACGGCGCAGACCCAGCAAGGCGCGATCGAAGGGGTCGCCGCCTTCGTCTCCCACCAGGGCACCACCTTCATGCTGGCCGGCTATTCGCCGCAAGGCGGCTTCGCGGCCAACAGCGCCACCTTCCTGCAATCGATGGGCACCTTCGGCGATCTCACCGACCCGAGCGCCCTCAACGTCAAGCCGGCCATCCTCAAGGTCGTGCGCATCGACCAGCCGATGTCGCTGGCCGACTTCAACTCCAGATATCCCTCGTCCGTGAAGCCGGAAACCGTCGCCATCATCAACGGCGTCGAAAAGGGCGCCCAGCTCCCCGCCGGCTACGCCAAGCAGATCATCGGCGGCACCGGCGAGCAAAAATGAATTCGGGGACACGTACGGAATTCGAAATCCGTGCGTGTCCCCGAATTCGGCCGGATCACTGCTCGAAGTTGAGCTGTTCGAGGGGGACGGGGCGGGAGAAATAGTAGCCTTGGGCGCGTTCGCAGCCGAGGCGGCGGAGGAGGTCGGCCTGCTGGGCGGTTTCGACGCCCTCGGCGACGACGTCGATGCCGAGTCCCTTGCCCAAGAGGAGGATGCTCTGGACGATCTTGATCTTGCGCTCGTCGTCGCCCATGGCGCCGACGAAGGAGCGGTCGATCTTCAGGGCGTCGATGGGGAGCTCGTGCAGGTAGCTCAGGGAGGAATAGCCGGTGCCGAAGTCGTCGATGCAGAGGCGCACGCCGGTGCCGCGGAGCTGGGTGAGCGCAGCGATCGCAGCCGCGCCGTTGCCGATCAGCATGCTCTCGGTCAGCTCCAGGCGCAGGCGCGAAGGCTCGATCCGGCAGCGGGTGAGCATCTCCTTCAGCTCGGAGCAGAACTCGGGCTGCAGCAGCTGCCGGCCGGAGAGGTTCACGGACAGGTTCAGCCGCTCGGGCAGCGCCGAGAGCGCGCGGCAAGCCTCGTCCAGCACCCAGCGCCCGAGCGGGACCACGAGGCCCGTCTCTTCCGCGAGCGGGATGAACTCGCTCGGGGGCACCAGGCCGCGCTCGCGGTGCTCCCAGCGCACCAGCGCTTCCACCCCCACGGTGCGCCCGCTGCTCAGCTCGACGATGGGCTGGTAGTGCACCCGCAGCTCGCCGCGCTCGAGCGCGCGGCGCAGCTCGTTCTCGATGCGTAGCGCCGCGACGGCGCGCTCGTGCATCGACGAGTCGAAGACCGCGTGCCGGCAGCCGCGCACCTTCGCCCGATACATCGCGGTGTCGGCGTCCCGCAGCAGGTGCTCGACGCGCTCGGTGGGCGGGCCGCCCAGGGCGATTCCGATCGACGCGCCGGCGAAGACCTCGTGGCCTTCGATCAGGTAGGGAGGCGCCAGCGAGCGGTGGACGCGCTCCGCGACCGAGATCGCCTCCTCATCCGTGGCCACGCCCTCCACCAGCAGCGTGAACTCGTCGCCTCCGAGGCGCGCCACCGTATCTCCCGCCCGCCGGCAGCTCTCCAGGCGGCGGGCGATCTGGACGAGGAGCTCGTCGCCGGCCCGGTGGCCGAGGCTGTCGTTGACCACCTTGAACCGGTCGAGATCGAGGAAGAGGACCGCGAAGTGCGCCGCTTCCCGGCCCTTCGCCCGCGCGAACGCGACCTCCAGTCGATCCTTGAAGAGCGCGCGGTTCGGCAGTCCGGTGAGCGGATCGTAGAACGCCGCCTGGAGCAGCCGGGCCTGCGCCTTGCGCCGCGCGGTGACGTCGCTCGCCGCCACCAGCAGCGCGCGCCTGCCCTCGAAGACCACTTCGTGCACCGAGAGCTCGAGATCGTGCGCCTCGCCCGACGCCGTCCGGTGCCGCTCCACGGCGGGCGACCCGGCGCGCTGCTCGGCCGCGGCGCCGGGGTCGAGGCGGAGGTCGGCGGAGTGAAGGGTGAGAAACTTCTCCCGCGGCCACCCGTAGTGCCGGACCGCGGCCTCGTTCACCGCCAGGAATGCGCCGCTCTCCGCGTCCTCCACCCACATCGGCTGCGGATTGTTCTCGAAGAGGATCCGGTACCGTTCCTCCGAGGCGCGCAGCGCGTCGAGCACGCGCACCCGCTGGGTCACCTCGCGCGTGAGCAGCAGCGTCGACTGCTCGCCATGGTACTGCACCGCGCTCGCGCTCACTTCCAGCACCGTGTCGACGTCGTTGCGGCGGAGCACGGTCTCGAACCGGCGGCCCCGCGCGATCGCCGCCCGGGCCACGCCTCCGTCGGACCAGAGCGCGTGGACCGAGGATCCGATCAGGCGCTCGCGGGCGACGCCGAAGAGCTCGCTCGCGCGCGGGTTCGCGTCGCGCACGATGCCGGAGCGCGGGTCGACCACGATCAGCGCCTCGGAGACGCTCTCGAACAGGTCGCGGTATCCTCGCTCCACCTTGCGCAGCGTCTCCTCCGCGGGCTTCTGCTCGATCACCCGTCCCAGCTCGGCGCACGCCCGGGTGATTCCCGCCAGGAGGACATCGTCGGGCGGTTCCTGTGCGTTGGAAAAGAATTCGACCGCCGCGACCGTCTTCTGACGCGCCACGGCAGGAAAGGCGAACACCGCGCCGTCGCCATCGTCGGCGTCGGGACGCCATTGCGGCGCTCCTTCGCGGAGGACCTTCTCCGCCAATCCCACACCGCGCCCGCGCTGCCTTCTTCGCTCCGCCAGCCGCCGCATGGTGTTCAGGCGCTCGGGCTGATCGAGGTGCCACACGCTGCGCGTGCCGAGATCGCCGGCATCGATGGAGAATTCGACGCGCCCGGCCTGCCACCCCGTGGCCGCGCAGATCCGCTGCAGCGCGGCGCGAAGCGCATCCTCCAGGCTCGGTGCGCTTTCGGCGGCCTCGCGGACGGAGCGGAGAAGCTTCGGGTCGCGCGCCGTGGGGGGAGGCGTCACCGCGCGAAGTTACGCACTGCCCCCATGTGCGAGGAAAGGGGTCGCGGGTGGCGGAAGAAGCGAGGTGTGGTCGGCGCTGCCACCCGCCCGGGAGCGGCGGTCCCGGGGAGCGACGCAAGGCGCCCGGCCGGTTCCCCGCAGTGGAGAGGGGCGGGCCTTCCGTGTGCGCACGGCCTAGTTTCCGGGGCATGGCGAGAGGAATTGGAGAGGATCCGAGGCGCAGCCCGGCGGAGCACATCGCGCAGGTCGAGTTCCCGGCGTCGCGAGAGGAGCTGGTGCAGACCGCGGCCGACAACGAGGCGCCGGCCGAGGTGATCAACTTCTTCAAGGCCCTACCGCGCGACAGCTACGCGTCCGCGGAGGATGTGCTGCGCGACTTCGCCGAGGCGGAACGGCGCTTCGCGCTGGGCAACAACGCCGACGACCGCAACCGGCGCGAGAACATCGGCAAGGTCGCCGCGGAAGACCAGTCGAAGCACCCGTAGATCACTCCGGCGTCTCGTGCTCGAGCAGTCCCTCGGGCTGCGAGCGTTCGGTCCCGAACGGCGCGCCGGCCGGTGTCGCCGGACGGAAGCGGGTCGCCACGTCGCCCACCGTGAAGAACATCAAGAGCCCCAGGAAAGCCAGCGCAGTGACGAAGACCAGCCGGGGCATCCCGGAAGAATCCTTCAGGTGCATGAAGATCAACGCCACCAGCGCGCTCTTCGTGCAGGCGATGGCCATTGCGATGGGGAGCGCCCACTGCCCCAGATGCTGCTTGCCGGTGAGGTAGGTGAGCACGGTGAAGAAGAGCAGCGCGATCCAGACGACGACGTAAGGGATCGCGGAGTGCTCCGGCTTTTCCTGCTCGTCGCCGGGATGCAGCACTGCGCTGGCCTGTCCGCTCGGTCCGCTCTCGCTCACGTCGGCTCCTTCAGATCAGGTACAGCAGCGGGTAGAGGAAGATCCACACCAGGTCCACGAGGTGCCAGTACAGCCCGCCCAGCTCGATCCCGGTGTGGTAGCGCGACGAGTAGCGCCCCTGCAGCGTCCGCCAGAGGATCCAGCTGAGGACGCTCATCCCGGCAATCACGTGCAGGCCGTGCAGCCCGGTCATCAGGAAATAGAGCGTGTAGAACATCGCCGCCCCGGGGATCATCACCTTCTCGAACGCGTAGAACTTCCCCGGCAGCGCGTGCTCGTGGAAGTGCTCCGTGTACTCGACGGCCTTGATCCCGAGGAAGGCGAGCGCGAAAAGGATGGTGATCGCCAGGCACACCGCTGCGGCGATGCGGCGGTCGGTCCGGGCGAAGTGGATGGCCATCGCGACTGTGAAGCTGGAGGTGATCAGCACCACCGTGTTCAGGGTGCCGGCGGTGAGGTTCAGATGCCGGCTCCCCTCCGCGAAGGCGAGCGGGAACTGGTAGCGATACACGCTGTAGCCCACGAAGAGACCCGCGAAGAGGAGGATCTCCGTGGCCAGGAACAGCCACATCCCCAGCACCATCGCCTCGTTCTGGCGCGCCAGCGACGAGAAGTGGTGGCCGACGATGCCCTCTGGCAGGCCCGCGGCGTCATGCGACACGGATCACCCCCGAAGGCTCGTGGGTCCGGTAATCGTGCGGCATCTGGGTGATGGTCGGGATCACGTCGAAGTTGTGCGTCGGCGGGGGCGACGCCGTCATCCACTCGAAGCCCTTGCTGCCCCAGGGATTCGGCGCGGAGCGCTCGCCGTACTTCAGGGCGATCGCCAGATAGATGAGGATGATCAGGAAGCCGAACGCGAGCAGGGTGGCGCCCGCGGTGGAAGCGACGTGCAGCGCCTGGAAATGCTCCGGATACTGGTAGTAGCGGCGCGGCATCCCGAAGTTGCCGAGGAGGAACTGGGGAATGAAGGTCGCGTTGAAACCGAGGATGATCAGCGTGGCCGCGACCAGTCCCCACCCCTCCGGGTAGGTGCGCCCGAACATCTTCGGGAACCAGTAATGAAGCGCTGCGAGGAAGGCCATCACCGACGCTCCCACCATGATGAAGTGGAAGTGGGCGACGATGAAGTACGTGTCGTGCCAGTGGATGTCGAGGGAGGTCGTGGCCAGCGCGATGCCGGTCATCCCGCCGAAGACCAGGAAGTAGAGGAACCCGCAGATGTACGCGAACGGCGTCTTGAAGGAGATCGCGCCGCGGTACATGGTCCCCACCCAGTTGAAGACCTTGATGGCGGTGAAGATCCCCACGAACATCGAGAGCAGGCCGAAGGCGCCGCCCACGAACGTGCTCTGGCCCGCGACGAACAGGTGATGGCCCCAGGTGAAGAACCCGACGAAGCCGATGCCGATCGAGCTGTAGGCGACGGCGCGGTAGCCGAAGATGTTCTTCCGGCAGAAGGCGCAGACCGTCTCGGAGATCACGCCCATCGCGGGCAGCACCATGATGTAGACCGCGGGATGCGAGTAGAACCAGAAGAGGTGCTGGAAGAGCACGGGATCGCCGCCGCGGGCAGGATCGAAGAGCCCGAATCCGCCGATCCTCTCCACGGTGACGAGCAGCAGGCTGATGCCGAGCACCGGGGTGGCGAGGATCTGGATGATGCTGGTCGCGTAGATGCCCCAGACGAAGAGCGGCAGCTTCATCCAGTTGAGGCCCGGCGCGCGGAGCGTATGGGTGGTGACGATGAAGTTGAGGCCGGTGAGGATGGAGCTGAACCCGAGGACGAACGCGCCGAGCAGGATGGGAGCCACCTGCGTGGGAGAGGTGCTGGAGTAGGGCGTGTAGAAGGTCCAGCCGGTATCCGCACCACCGTGCACCATCCCCCAGATCGCGATCACCGCTCCGATCACGTAGAGATAGAAGGAAGCGAGGTTGAGGCGCGGGAAGGCGACGTCGCGTGCGCCGATCATCAGCGGGATCACGAAATTCCCGAAGGCGGCGGGGATGGAGGGGATGAGGAAGAGGAAGATCATCACCACGCCGTGGAGGGTGAACAGCCGGTTGTAGCTGATGGCGTCGATGAAGAAGGGGCCCGGCTGGAGCAGCTTGAAGCGGAGGAGGAGGGCGAACACGCCCCCGACGAAGAAGAAGAAGATCACCCCGACCAGGAACATCACGCCGATCCGCTTGTGATCGCGCGTGTTGATCCACGACATCACGGTGGTGCCGTCTTCCAGGTAGCTGGGTGCGGCCGGCGCGCCGGCCAGCGCGTGGCTATCGGCCTCGGATAGGCGCATAGGCGGGTCCCTCGGAGGGTCCGGTGCGGACGGCGTCGCTCTGCAGCGACTTGATGTATTCGACCAGCGCCGCGACCTCGGGTCCGGCGATCTTGCCCTGGAAGCTGGGCATCACCGGCTGGAAGCCGTCGACGACTTTGACTGCCGGATCCATCATCGACTGGGTGAGATAGGCCTCGTCGGCCACCACGGTGGTGCCGTCCGTGAGCTTCTCCCGGCGGCGGTAGAGGTCCAGCCAGGTGGGGCCGATATGCCGGGTCCCGTCGGTCGAGTGGCACTTCAGGCAGCCCTGCTCGGCGGCAATCCGTTTGCCTTGATCGACCATCGTTCCCAGCGGCGGCGAGAAGTCCAGCGAGGTGGGCTGGCCGTCCTGGGTCGCCACCACCCCCCGATGCTGGTAGGCGAGCCAGTCCTCGAATTCCTGCGGCTTGAGCACGATCACCTCGCCGCGCATGATCGAGTGCCCCGCGCCGCAGAACTCGGCGCAGAGGATCTGGTACCTGCCCGGAGTGGTGGCGTTGAACCAGAGCTGCGTGTACCGGCCGGGCAGCACGTCTTGCTTGATGCGGAACTCGGGCACGTAGAAGGAATGGATGACGTCGCGCGAGGTCATCAGCAAGCGGACGTTGCGCCCCGCCGGCACGCGCAGCACGTTCACCGCGTTCGGCCCGTCGGGATAGGCGACCTTCCACATCCACTTCTTCGCCATCACGTAGACGTCCATCGCGTCGGACGGCGGCGTCCGCTGGCGCACGAACTCCCGATACCCGATGAAGAACCAGGCGATGAAGATGGAGAGCGGGACGGTGACGAACAGCGCCTCCATCCAGATCGGGACCTCGATGTGCGGCGTGGTCTGCGTCTCGGACCGGCGCCGGTAGCGGATGAAGAAGACGATGGCGGTGAGGCCCACCAGGGTGGACATCCCGAAAGTGGTGAGGATGACGGCGTAGTGCAGCTGGTCGAGGTCGCGGGCGAACGTCGACGCCTGATCGGGCAGGAAGAGCAGTCTGCGCAGGAACTCGTTCATGCCTGCGTCCCCTTCCTCTTCTGCTTCACCTCGCGCCACCAGAGGACGCCCAGCAACCCCGCCAGGGCGACGGCGAAGAAGCCGGATCCCAGCCGGATCGCGCCCATCACGTAGAAGTGGTACTTGCGCGCGCTCGGGTCGTACTTGAAGCAGCGGAGGATCACCCGGTCGAGCGTCGTGCCCACCTTGCCTTGCGAGGCTTCGACGACGGCGAGCCGGAAGTCCCGGGGCGCGATTTCCACCCCGTAGAAGTAGCGCGAGATCTTTCCGTCCGGTCCCAGCACCATGCTCACGGCCGGGTGCTCGTATTGGCCGCTCTCCTGGTCGTAGCGGTAGCGGAACCCCAGCGAATCGGCTGTCGCCCGGATCGCGCTGTCGCCGCCGGTGAGAAACGGCCAGAACGCCGGGTGCGCCCTCTCTGCGTTGAGCAGTGTCTGCAGGTAGCCACCCTGGCGCAGGCGGGCTTCGGGGATGGTATCCCGTGGCGAAAAGCTGACGGTCAGGCCGTAATAGTCCTCGCCCAGCCGCAGACCGGTCTGGTTGATCGCCTTGATCACCCCTTGCTGCACCAGGCTGCAGAGCATGGGGCAGTCGAAGTAGATCAGCGTGAGCACGACCGGCTTGCCACGCGCCGCCAGGTCGCGCAGCCGCACCCGATTCGATTCGCTGTCCATGAAGGACACGTCGGCCACGCGCTCTCCCAGCCGTTCGACGACGTCCACCGGCACATCGTCCGCGGCCGGCGCCGGCGGAACGGCCGAGGCGATTCCCAGCGTCAACAGGACGGCAATCACCTCTTCTGCTCCTTCTGGTACTGCTGGACGACCAGGTCCATGGCGTGGTCAATCGGCATGTGGATGGTCCCCTGCTTGCGATCCATCCAGCCCCAGCTCGAGAGGCGCTCGATGTGCTCGTTCCGGTACACCTGCAGCGCCCGGGTGACGTCGAAGGGCACCTGATCGACGATTCCCACCTCGGCGTCTCCGAGCTTGCCTGGCACCACTGCGGGCCCCGCGGGTTGCAGGACCTTCTCCCTCGCTTCGAGGAATCGCCAGACGACGAAGGTCGCGATGGCGAAGATGATGGCGGCGGCGACGCCGATGCCGATCACGCCGAACCAGTTGATGATCTCCTCCGCCTGCGCCGGCGGCGGGCTCATGTGCTCCGTGGAATGCGATGGCTCGTGGCTCATGGCTGCACATACCTCAGCGCGTCTTCGAGGAACGGATCGCCTGCCGGGATGGGGCGCGCCG
>DASREU010000223.1:0-3783 GCA_035651935.1 Myxococcales bacterium
CGTACTACTTCTGCGCCTGGGGGGCGATGTTCGCGCGCGACCTCGAGCTCCTCCGGGCGCTGGTGCCGGCGGAGATGCCGCTGGGGGTGGGAGCGCTGGCGGGCACCTCGCTGCCGGCGGACCGGGAGATCGTCCGCGAGCTGCTGCGCTTTCCGCGCCTGACGGTGAACGGGCTCGACACCGTGGGCGATCGCGACTTCGCGCTCGATTTCGCCTATGCGGCGGCGCGCGTGCTCCTGCACGCGAGCCGCGTGGCGACCGACGTGATCGACTTCTGCACCGCCGAGTTCGGGTACCTGCAGCTCGACGACGAGATCGCCATGGGGTCCTCGATGATGCCGCAGAAGCGGAATCCGGACCTATTCGAGCTGATCCGCGGCAAGTGCGGCCGCGCGGTCGGCAACCTGAACGCGCTGCTGGTCACCGTGAAGGGCCTGCCCGGCGGGTACAACCGCGACCTGCAGGAGGATCGGCAGCCGCTGCTCGAGACCGGCCCGCTCCTGGTCTCCGTCCTGCGCATGCTGCGGCTCGGACTCGGGCGCGTCCGGTTCGACGCGGATCGAGGCCGGAGCGCGCTGCAGGACGGCGCGACCGCCGCCACCGACGTGGCCGAGGCGCTGTCCCAGGCCGGGGTCCCTTTCCGCACCGCGTACAAGCTCACCGGAGCGCTGGTGCGGAGCTGCACCGATCGGAACATCCCCCTGAGCGGCGCGCCGCTCGAGCTGGCGCGGGAGATCGATCCACGGTTCACGGCGGAGGTCCTGCGCGCGGCGGACGCTTCGGCCTCGGTCGCGCGGAAGAAGAACGCAGGCGGTACCGGACCGGCCTCGATCGAGGCGCAGATCTCGTTCGTGCGCAGCTCGGCGGGCGCCGCCCAGGCTGCCGCCGCGGCCGTTCCCCGGCTGGCGACGCTCCTGACGGAGCTGAAGGAGGCGGCGCTGTGAAGCGGGACTTCCTGCGGCTGGCGGATCTTTCCCCCGAGGAGCACAAGGCCCTCTTCCGCCGCGCGCACGAGCTGAAGGCGAAGCGCCGCCGCGGGGAAGCCGTGCAGACGCTGACCGGCCGATCGCTCTTGCTGCTCTTCGAGAAGGCGTCGACCCGCACGCGCATCTCGTTCGAGGCCGCGATCGGCCAGCTCGGCGGAAGCGCGATCACCCTCCCGATGACGGAGAGCCAGATCGCGCGAGGCGAGACGATCGAGGACACGGCGCGGGTCGCGTCGCGCTACGTCGACGCGATCATGTTCCGCACCCATGGCGACGATCGGCTGCGCGCGTTCGCCGGGGCCGCGGCCGTCCCGGTGATCAACGGCCTCTCCGACGGCGGCCATCCCGTGCAGATCCTCGCCGACCTCTTCACGGTGGAGGAGAAGCTCGGCAAGGTGGAAGGCAAGACCCTCGCCTTCGTCGGCGATTGCGCCTCGAACATGGCGCTCTCGTTCTGCGAGGCGGCGCCGATCTTCGGCTTCAAGCTCCGCCTCGCCGCCCCGGAGGGGTACCGGCCTGCTCCTTCGGCGCTCAAGGGCGCCGAGGTGACTGGTGATCCGGCGAAGGCCGTGGCCGGCGCCGACGTGGTGGTCACCGATGTCTTCGTCAGCATGGGCCAGGAGAAGGAAGCCAAGTCCCGGATGAAGGCCCTCGCCGGCTACCAGGTGAACGACCAGCTCCTCTCCGCCGCCCAGGGCCACGCCATCGTCCTCCACTGCCTCCCCGCCCACCGCGGCGAGGAGATCACCGCCTCCGTCCTCGACGGCCCCCACTCCGCCGTCTTCGACGAAGCCGAAAATCGCCTCCACATTCAGAAGGCCCTCCTCGAACACCTCATCCTCCGCCGCTAGGAAAGCGGGGACACGATACTGGTTTATTTTTTTGCGCCGCCTTCGCGACCAGGCGCAAGAAATGAAACCTGTATTGTGTCCCCGGTTTGTTAGCGGAGCCCGATTCCTAGCGGAGGGGGAGCTTCAGGCCTTCGTGGGTGCGGTGGAAGCCGAGGCGTTCGTAGAAGCGTTGCGCGGAGGTGCGGGACTTGTGGGTGGTGAGCTCGAGGCGGGAGCAGCCACGGCGCTTCGACTCGGAGATGGCCCAGCGGATCATCTGCGCGCCGAGGCCCCGGTTGCGGAACGAGGAGTGGATGCGGACGGCCTCGAGCTGGGCGACAGGAGTTCCCCGGCGCATCAGGTGGCGGAGGACGATGAGCATGAACGTGCCAACGACCTCGCCGCCCTCCTCGGCGACATAGGTGGCGCTGGTTCCGGAGGCATGCATCTCCCGCAGCGCGGCCAGGTAGCACGGGTCGTCCACGCCCAGCTCGTCGGAAGGCGTTGCCCGATCCTCGAAGAGCATGCGGAGGATCGCGGGCAGGTCCCGTTCCGTCGCCAGCCTGACCTCCATCTCCTCCTCCGCCGTCAGAAGCCCGGGCGCTCCGCATGCGTGCCGAAGACCGTCTTGAGGGAGGAGACGATCTCGCCGAGGGTGGCGCGCGCCTTCACCGCCTCGATGGTCAGCGGCATCAGGTTCGCGGAAGGATCGCGCGCCTCCTCCACCAGCGCCGCGAGCAGCCGCGTCACCTCCGCGGCGTCTCGATCCCTGCGCACCCGCTGCGTCCGCGCGATCTGCCGTTGCTCCACCCCGGGATCGACCTTGTGGATCTCGATGCGTTCCTTGCGCGACGGCTCCGCGTGCCGGTTCACCCCGACCACCGGCTGCTCGCCCGAGGCCCGCTTCTTCAAAGTCTCGTACGCGTTGTCCGCGATCTCGCGCTGGAACCAGCCCTCCTCGATGGCTTGCACCGTGCCGCCCATCGTCTCCACCCGGTCGAGGATGCCGAGCACCTCGGCCTCGATCCGGTTGGTGAGCGACTCGACGTAGTACGACCCGCCCAGCGGATCGACCACGTTGGGAATCCGCGTCTCCTCGGCGATGATCTGCTGCGTCCGCAGCGCCACCTTCGCCGCTTCCTCCGACGGAATCGCGTACGCCTCGTCGAGGGAATTGGTGTGCAGCGATTGCGCGCCGCCGAGCACCGCGGAGAGCGCCTGCAGCGCGGTGCGCACCACGTTGTTCATCGGCTCGGCGCGGGTGAGGGTGGCAGCCGCCGTCTGGCAGTGGAACCGCAGCCGCATCGACTCCGGCTTCTTCGCCCCGTACCGCTCCTTGACGATCCGCGCCCAGATCCTCCGCGCCGCCCGGAACTTCGCCACCTCCTCGAAGAAGTCCTGCTGCGCGACGAAGAAGAACGCCATCCGCGGGGCGAACTCGTCGACGTGCACCCCGGCGCGCGTCACCTCGTCGAGATACGCGACCGCGTTGCAGAGGGTGAAGGCCAGCTCCTGCACCGAGCTCCCGCCGGCCTCGCTGATGTGATAGCCGCTGACGCTGATCGGGTTGTACCGGGGCAGCTTGCGCGCGGAGTGGACGATCATGTCGCGCACCAGGCGCAGGCTGGGCCGGATCGGGTAGATCCACTCCTTCTCCGCGATGTACTCCTTGAGGATGTCCGCCTGCGCGGTGCCGGCGAGCGCCTCCAGGGAATCGCCGCGTTCCTCCGCGACCGCCACGTACATCGCCAGCAGGATCCAGGCGGTGGGATTGATGGTCATCGACACCGACGTGCGCGTCAGGTCGATGCCCGCGAACATCGCCGCCATGTCGTCCAGCGAGTCGATCGCCGCGCCTTCCAGGCCCACCTCGCCGCGCGCGCGCGGATGGTCCGAGTCGTAGCCCATCAGGGTGGGCATGTCGAAGACCGCGGAGAGCGCGGTCTGCCCGTGATCGATCAAGTACC
>DASREU010000224.1:0-4314 GCA_035651935.1 Myxococcales bacterium
GCTCGTCGAAGCCGTCGAGTGGTGCGCGGCGCACGGGATCGGAGCGTACCGGGTGAAGAGCCAGCTCTTGCCGCTGCTCACCCATCCCGTGTTCGGATACGAGCTCGCAGCGCTCGACACCAGAGGCGAGGTGGAGAAGGCGCTGCGCAAGGCGCGAAAGCTCGCCGCGCGCCGGCAGCTTCGTCTCAGCTTCCACCCCGACCAGTTCGTCGTCCTCGGCTCCGCGAACGAGGCGGTGGTGCGAAGCTCCGTGGCGGAGCTGGACGCGCAGGCGGTCGTCGCGGAGCTGATCGGCGCCGAGCAGCTCACCATCCACGGAGGGGGCGCGCAGGACGGCAAGCGCGCGGCGCTCGAGCGGCTCGCGCGCGGCATCGACCGGCTCTCCGGCCGCGCACGGACGCGCCTCGCGCTGGAGAACGACGATCGGATCTACACCGTGCGCGATCTGCTGCCGGTTTGCGATCGGCAAGGCGTGCCGCTCGTCTACGACGTGCACCACCACCGCTGCAATCCGGACGGCCTCGACGAACGCGAAGCGACCGATGCGGCCGGGGCGACCTGGGGAAAGCGCGAGGCCTGGGTGCACCTGTCGAGCCCCTCCGGCGGCTGGAAGGCCGCGACTCCGCGGCACCACGCCGACTACATCGATGCGCGCGACGTCCCCGCGTCGTGGCGCGGGCGCCGCATCACCATCGACGTCGAGGCGAAAGCGAAAGAGCTCGCGGTGCTCGCGTTGAAAGGCCGCTGGCCGGCTCGGACCGCGGCCGGCCCTCGCCGCGTCGACCGGCCACGCGCGCCGTCGGGCTGACCCTGCGGCAAGGGCGGCTCACAGCGCCGCGAAGGCGGCGCGCCAGTCGACCATGCGCACCGTCTCGCGCGCCTTGCGCAGCACGATCTCGGAGCGCTCGCCCATCGCGTCCCCGCCGATCTGGAACGGCATCGGGCGCGAAAAGCGCATCCGCACCGCGGTGGCGAACCAGTCGTACAGTCCCGCGACCGGAACGCCGCGCCACAGCTTCGGCGCGTTCAGCACCGCGTGGAGGACGTGCCCGTCGTAGATGCGCACGTTGATGAAGCCGGGCTGCAGGCGCGCATGCGGGAAGGCGCGCAAGCCGTAGCCCCACTCGGCGACCGTGGACGCCGCTCCGACGCTGATCGGTCCTTCATGGAGAAGGGACGGCGCAGGCAGCGGCACCGCCTTTCCGTCGGAGAGCGCGAACACCTCCGGCCCGAGGTTCTCGAGCGCGACCTGCGCGTGGCCTTGCTGGTGCAGCCGGGCCCACTCCTCGGGAATGGTGATGCGCGCGACGGAGTAGAGGTACCCGCGCGCGCCCTTGTGCAGCCACGACGCCATCCGGCTGCCCACGAGCTGCGAGCTCCGCTTGTCGAGATTGCGCTGGTAATCGTTGAGGATGCGCGCGTCCCAGCCGACGCCGGCGAACTGGCAGAGGTGGTTCTCCACCTCCACCAGCGGGAACTCCTGCATCGGCAGCGTCTGATCGCGCAGGCGCGAAAGCCTTCGCACATGCCGGAAGAACGGCGGTGCGCCGAGCGCGCGGGCCCACCCGTTCCCGGTGCCGAGGCGGAGGATGCCGATCGCCGGCAGCTCGCCCCCGCCTTCCTCGCGCCAGAAGTTCATCAGGCGCATCGCCGCGCCGTCGCCGCCGCCGGAGAGGATGACGTCTGGGCGCTGCCGGATCAGCTCGCGGACGTGGCGGCGCGCCTGATCGAAGTCGCCGGAGACCAGGACCGTCGAGCCCGGCAACGCCTGCGCGAGGGCGCGCACGACGCCGGGGGTGACCTTGCGGGCGCGGCCGTTGAGCAAGGCCGCGATGGCGGTTGGCATGCGACGCGCTTTCTAGCATGCGGTCCGGCGCGGGGCTCGCGCGCGCGGTCTCGACTGCTCAGGTCAGCGCCAGCTCGATGTCGCACTCGCCGCGCGTCGGCATCCGGATGCGGCCGCCCAGCTTGCGGAGCAGGTCGCGCATCGGGTGGTTCTCCTCGAGCATGGTGCCGGTGAACCGGGTGACGTCGCGCTCCAGCGCCGCCTCCCGCAGCCGCGACATCAAGAGCGAGCCGAGTCCCTTCCCCTGCAAAGCGTCGGCGACCACCAGCGCGATCTCCGCCGCCGCCGCCGCCGCGCTGCTGCGGACGAAGCGCCCGACCGCGACCATGCGGAACGCCGGCACCGTGAACGCCGCCAGCGCGAAATGCTTCTCGCCGTCGACCTCCGTCAGGTACCGCAGCTCCTCGGGGCTGAACTCCTTGCGTGGACCGTGGAAGCGCAGGTACCTCGACCGCGGCGAGAGCTCGCGGAGTCCCGCCTGCAGCAGCGACGCGTCCGCCGGCCCGATCGGCCGCAGCGAGACGGAGGTGCCGTCGGCCAACGTCACGCGCTCGCAATAGCCTGGCCCGAGCCTTCGTCGTTGCGCGATGGCCGCGGCGTTCATCTTCCGCCTCCGCCCGCCTGCTTCTCGATCACCACCTCGAGGTACTCGCTGGGGAGGACGAGCGCGCCCTCGCCGCCTCTGTTGCCGCGCTCCATCAGGTCGATCAGCTCCTGCTGGAAGGCAGCCTGCCGGTCGGGGTGAGCCTCGAGCGACGCGAAGGCCCGGTTGATCGGGCCATACCAGGTCCGGAACACCTCGATGAAGTGCTGCGGCGAGCGGTAGCGAAAGGAGAATTGACGGCTCGCAGCCTGGACGGTGCCCTTGGCGCCGAAGAGCTCGTCGAGGCGCTCCCGCGTGCCCCAGAGCAGCGGCGACTTCAGGCCGGGCGCCGGCGTCACGTACTTGCCGACGATCTTGAAGACCTGCCCGATGAAGCCCGCCGGCGTCCAGTTCGCCAGCCCGATCCTGCCGCCGGGCTTGCAGACGCGCGCGAGCTCGGATGCGGCCTTCTCCTGATCCGGCGTGAACATCACCCCGAAGGTGGAGAGGACGAAGTCGAAAGAGGCTTCGGGAAAGGGCAGCGCTTCGGCGTCCGCTTCCTGGAAGTGGACGGGAAGCCGCTCGGCTTCCGCGCGCCTTCGCCCTGCATCGAGCAGCGACGGCACGTAGTCGGTCGAGGTGACGTCGGCGAAGCGACGCGCCGCAGCGAGAGTCGCGTTTCCGTTGCCCGCGGCGACGTCGAGCACGCGCGACCCGGCGCGGAGATCGACGGCCTCGCAGAGATTCTCCCCGACGATCTGCAGCGTGGTTCCCACCACGGCATAGTTGCCGGTCGACCACGTCTCCTGCTGGCGAGCCTTGACCGCGGCAAACCCCGTATTCATTCCAGTCATCGGACGTCCTCCTTGATCCCTGGATGCCGCGAGCGCGGAAAATCATCCCTGGGCGCGTCCCCCGGCTTCAGTGGGTCGAAGCGATCTCCGCGAGCGGCTCCGCGCTCGCCGCCACTCTCACCACGACCGGCCGGGTCGCACGGGCAGCGAGGGCGAGCGCAACCAGGTAGACCGCGCCTGCCGAGTACAAGGAGAGGCGCACCGCAGCCGCCTTGCCCTCGTCGTGGAAGAGCGAGGCGAAGAGGGCGACGCCGAGCGCGGTGCCCACCTGCCGGCTCGCGTTCAGCACGCCCGCGCCGATTCCGGAGAGCGACGCTGGAACGCTGGCGAGGATGGCCGCGTTCATCGACGGCGCGACGAGACCCGCGCCGACGCCCATCAGCACCAGGGCCGGACCGATCAGCGCGTACGGAGCCGACGAGGGCAGCGCGGCCGCGCAGAGCGCGCTGAGGGCGAGCGCGGCGAGCCCGGAGAGGATCGGGCCGCGGGTGCCGTAGCGCGCCGCCAGCCGTCCGGCGAGGACGCTGGTGAGGCCGAACGAGACCGTGATCGCCGCGAGATGCAGGCCGGCTCTCGCCGGCGACTCCCCGCGGACCTGCTGGAAGTCGAGCGACAGCACCAGCACGCTGCCGAAGAACGCTCCCGCGTAGAGCAGCGCGGCCGACGCGGTCGAGGAAAAGGTCCGGTCCGCGAACAGCCTCAGCGGCAGGATGGGATGGGCGCTCCTGCGCTCGAGGACGACGAAGGCGCGAAGTCCGGCGAGCGACGCCGCGATGGCCAGCAGGATGATCGGCGATACCCATCCGCGCACGGGCCTCTCGATCAGCGCCCAGGTGAAGAGCGCCAGCGAGGCGACGGCCGTCAACTGCGCGACCAGATCGAGCCCACCGCCCTGCACGGATCGCGGCGACGGCCGGACGAAGCGGAGCGCCATCCCCACGGCGACGATGCCGACCGGCACGTTGAGCAGGAAGATGCTCCGCCAGCCGAACGCGTCGACGAGCAGCCCCCCGACGACGGGCCCGGACGCC
>DASREU010000225.1:0-4057 GCA_035651935.1 Myxococcales bacterium
CCACGTACGCGGCCGACACCTGGTGGTACCAGAGCTGCATGAGCTTCGGCTGCTCGGGCGTGGGCCCCGGGTACGACTACAGCGGCGGCACGGGATGGCCCACGTACGCCGTCCACTCGGACGCGACCCGCAACCGCGCGATGGAGCGGCTGTCGTTCACCTACGACATGACGGGCGAGCTCTACTACGAGACCACCATGGCGTTCTTCAGCGGCGATCCCTGGGTGAACCAGACCGCGTTCGGCGGCACCGGCGACGGCACGCTCTTCTACCCGGGCACCCCGGCGAAGATCGGTGGCACGACGGAGATCCCGGTCGAGTCGCTGCGCCTGAAGGAGATCCGCGACGGCATGGAGGATTACGAGCTGCTGAACCTGGCGAAGAAGCTCGGCATGGGCGACCAGGCCAAGGCGATCGCCGCCGGCGTCTTCCCGAAGACCTTCGAGGCGACCACCAGCCCCGCCGCCCTCGACAACGCTCGCACCGAGCTGGCCGGGCTGATCCTGCACGCGCTCGGCAAGGACGTGCAGCAGTCGGGCGGCGCCCCGGCCAGCTCGTGCGCCACCACGGCTTGCACCACCGATCCGGCGGGCGCCGCACAGCAGCCGCAGGTCGCGGGCGTCACGCTGCCCGCCGGCGGCTGCTCGAGCGGCGGCATGCAGTCGCTCTGGCTCGCCATCCCGGTGCTCGCGCTCTTCGCGCTGCGCCGCCGGCGCGCGTAGGTCTACGCAGCGGGGGGACCTGGCAGGGCTTGCGGCTCACATGGGCCGCAGGCCCTGTTTCATTTGTGGGACGCGATTTCCCGGAGCGAGCCACTCGCGCCGCATCCTCCCCTCGGGAGCGCGCTGGCACGCGGTTCGCTCTACAGGCGTGGCGAAAGGAGCAACGCCATGCAGGAGCTCAAGGACTGGTTCTTCCCCGTGTCGCTCTTCGCCGCCTGGACGATCACCACCGCGTACACGCTCGCGCTCGTCTCCGGCGCGCTGATCGCCTAGGCCACGAAGAATCCGTGCGTGTCCCCGATTACGCGGCCCGCCGGTGCGAGGCGGCATTCCGGAGCAGGGCGGAGAGGCGGTTGCCGACTTCCGGCCAGAGATAGCCGGAGTCGATCACGCGGCGGCGGCCCGCTTCTCCCATCGCGGCGCGCCGGGCAGGATCGTCGAGCAGCGCGGCGATGGCGGCGGCCAGGGCTTCGGCGTCGGCGGGCGGAACGCAGACTCCGGCGTCGCCAAGGATCTCGGGGACCGCGCCGACCCGGGTGCCCACGCAGGGAACCTTCGAGAGCATCGCGTCGAGGAAGGCGATCCCGAACGGCTCGCGCAGCGTGGGGAGCACGAACACCGTCGCCTGCGAGAACAGCCGCTCGACCGCCTCGAACGGAACGATCCCCAGGTTCGTCACTCCGGGAGCGCTCTCGATCGCTTCGGTCGGTCCGGCGATGAGCAGGCGCAGATCCGGACGAGTCTTGCGCAGGATCGCGAACGCCTTGAGCAGCACCGGCCCACCCTTGCGGCGCCATCCGTCCTTGCCGACGAACACCAGGGTGCGCCCGTCGTCGTCGCGCTGCGGCTCGCCTTTCGGGACCACGTTCGCGCCGGCCCCGACCACCTCGATGCGCGCCGGCGGGACGCCGTAGTCCTCGATCAGCGAGTCGCGCACCAGCCGGGAGAAGGTGGCGATGCCCTCCGCGCGGTGGTACGCGTCGCGCTCGCGCTCGAGCCACGCCTTCCCGAACTCGATGTGCGGGCCGATGTACGCCTCCGGCACCGGAGGCTGGCGCTCCGCGAGCAGACAGGTGTTGTCGAGCAGGAGCACGTACGGAAACCGCGAGGGCCGGCCCGGAGCAAACAGCGCTCCGTTCTGCAGCACGACGTCCGGCGGATTCTCCAACGCGTCCAGCAGGGCGCCCGCGCTCCGCGTGTGCTGGTCGAACGCGTACACGGTGTTCCAGCGGTGGTGCATGAGCTGGGGCCCGTGCCGCAGCGCGCTCGCGGCGATCGAGAGCAGCACCCGCGGCGTGGGGCGCGGGAGGCGCGTGCGCGGATTCCGGAGCGCGAGCACGCGCGTCGGATCGACCGGCACGATCCGGTGTCCCAGCGCGGTGAGGGCGCGGACCACGTTTGGAGTCACGCCGCTCTGGTTCCCGTAGTTGACGTAGGCGACATCCATCTACGCAGCCTCCCGCATCGACAGCAGCTCGGGCCTTCTTGCCGGGATCCACGTCCGCAACGGAGGCAGGATGCCGAGCGCGCGCAGCACCGCGAGGTAGACGATGGCGAAGATCAGTCCGGTGAGGCAGAGCTGGACGAGCAGCGGCCCTCCGGCGAAGTGCAGCGCGAGGGCTGCGGGTGGGGCAGCGATGGCGGCGCCCGCGGCCTGGACCCAGACCTCGCCGGGCAGCGCGCCGAAGATGGTGGTCCCGAACAGGCGCGCCGCGCGGTGCAGCAGGATCATGCGGCAGGCTTCTTCGGCGCAGATCCATCCGCCGAGCGCGCCGATCGGCCCGAACAGGCGCAACCCCGTCCAGGCCAGCGGCGCGGTCAGCACCACCTTCAGCACGCTGACCCGGAACATGAACTTGTTCTGCGCGCGGGCCCGCATCACCCCGTCCAGCGGCAGCGCCGCCATCGGGATCGACACGATCGCCAGGCGGAAGATGGGGACGGCGCCCAGGTAACGGTCGGTGAAGAGGAACCGGATCAGCGCAGGCGCGGCGATCCCCAGGAGCGCCATGGTGGGGATGAAGACGAACGAGAGCCGCGCCACCGCTTCGCGAAAGAGCGAAAGCGCGCCCGCGTTGTCGCCGCGCGCGTCGTGCTCCGCGATCCCCAGCTGCAGGATCTCCGAGACGGGGGTGTAGAGCATGTCGATGATCGGGAGCTGGAAGCAGCCCACGCTGTACACCGCGAACGCCGCGGCCGTGACGCTCGCGCTCACCAGGTAGCTGTGGAACTGCTGCTGCGGGATCACCAGCGCGAACGCGGCGCCGAACGGAAGCGCGTATGCGAGCTGGCGGCGCAGCTCGGGGAGCGAGACCCGCAGCCCGCGCGCTGCCAGCGTGATCCAGCACGCGGCCGCTTTGGCGAAGGTCGCGATCACGACGCCGACGAAAGCGCCCGCCACGCTCTGGGTCGCCACTGCGCCGGCGAGCATGCAGACGGTGTAGAAGCCCTCGGAGGCGATGCGGACGCCGGCGCTGGCCCTGATCCGCCCTTCCGCCATCAAGGCGAGATCGAAGCAGGACGCCGCGAGCTTGAAGCCCGTGAACGCCGCGACCAGCGGCATCACCGTCGCGAGCTCCGGGTTGTGGAACGCCGAGGCGACGAGCGGTCCCAAGGCCAGCAGCAGCCCGGCGGCGAGCCCTCCCAAAAGGGTGGTGAGCAGCAGGGCGTGCGACTCCCAGAGCCGCTTCTGTTCCGGATACCGCGGGACGAAGTAGACCAGGCTCTGGTTCAGTCCCAGGGGAAGGACGAGGAAGAGCGTATTCGAGAGCAGCCACGCCTGCTTGAACGTACCGTAGCTCGCGGGCAGGAGCACGCGCGCGAGCACCATCGGGATGGCGAACGTGAACGCTGCGACCCCGAGGCGCGCGAGCATCAATGGCCCCGCGCGCCGCAGGATGGAACCCGGCGGCCTCTCGTGCATCCCCCCTCCTGTGGAAAACAGGATGTGCAGCCATCGGGTGGGGCACAAGGGCGCGTGACGCGCCGCGATACCAGCTAAGATGCCGACCATGAAGACGAAATCAGAATTGCTCAAGAACGCCCGGACGCAGGTGCCGGAGGTGACGCCGCAGGAACTGTCGCGGCAGTCGCCCAGGCCCGCCATCGTCGACGTCCGCGAGAAGCAGGAAACGGATGCCGGAGTGCTTCCCGGCGCCAGGCAGGTTCCGCGCGGGTTCCTCGAATTGCGCATCGAGGAGGTGGTCCCTGACCGCAACGCGGACGTGGTCCTCTATTGTGCCGGCGGCACGCGATCGCTTCTGGCCGGGAAGACGCTGCAGGACATGGGCTACACCAGGGTCCGCAGCATGTCGGGCGGGTTCTCGGCCTGGAAG
>DASREU010000226.1:0-5556 GCA_035651935.1 Myxococcales bacterium
CGGGAGACACGTACTGCGTGAGACCCGCAGGGTCCGCTGGATCGAGGCGGACGAGAAACACGCGCGGCCAGACATCCGGCAGGCCGTCGTGATCGGCGTCTACCGCCGCGGCGCCGGAATCGCGCACGAGCTGCACGGCGAAATGCGGCGCGGTGGCGCGGCCCGCCGGAAAGGCCAGCGGCTTCGCGCGCACGCTGAACCGCACCGGCGTCACCTGATCGACCGGCATCTGCGCCGGAGTCGCAGGGTCGATCTCGAACGCGGGCGGATCCGAGGTCACCCGGGTCGCGAGCGTCACGTCCGCGGTGACGTTTCCGCTCACCGCGATGCTCGCCGGCCTGCCCTGCCCGTCGACCGCCGCGCCGATGAGATCGCCCGCCGTGGGCGTCCGCAGCAGGTTCAGCGGCGAGAAGTTTCCGTCGACGTCATCGAGCGCCTGCACCCGGTAGTTGCCTTGCGGAAGCCCGTCGATCCGGTACGCCGCCGTGAAGCCCAGCCCGTCGGGCACGGCGGCAGTGGCGGGCAGGATCTGCACGCGCACGGGCAGCGCCGCGCCGAGCGGCGGCGGCGGATTGAACGGATCGTCGCGGTACGCCTGGACGATGATGTTGCCGCTCTTCACCGCCGGATCGCCGCGCCAGGCGACGGTGCCGCTCACGCTGTTCTGCGGCAGTGCGCCCTGCGAGACGAACGTGACGCTCTGCGCCTGCGAAGCGGCGAAGTACGGCGTGCCTTCGTTCGCCGCGTCCCCGAGGCTGTTGGGCAGCGTCCACACCTGCCCGCTGCGCTCGACCACCACCACCTGGTACTTGCCGGCGGGGATTTTGGGCAGCGGCTTCAGATCGCTCCCGGAGACCGCGAACGGCTCGACCAGCACGTCGAGGACGTCACGGGCGATGGGCTGCGCCCCCGCGGCGAGGTCCACCAGCGCGGGGAGCACCGTCGTGGCGACGGCGCGGCAAGGCACGATCGCCGCGGACTGCGCGTTGACGGCGACCGGGTTGCCCTGCGCGTTCACGCCGGAGAGCTGGCGGAGAAAGACGCGGGGGAAGACGTCGTCCAGCCCGTCCGCGAGGCTGCTGCGGCGGTTCCCCTGCGCGTCCCGATCCAGCTCGAGCGCGAAGTGCGCGTTGGCGAAGCTGGCATTCGGGGCCGTCAGGCGCACCGCCTGCAGCTCGAGCCTGACCGGCTGGTCGAGGTTCACGTCGAGCGTCTGCGATCCGCCGGCGATCTCGAACGAAGGCGGATCGTACGGAAGGGTCTGGGTCAGGGCGACGCCGATGCCTGTCACCACCTGCCCCGCGCCGACGGAGATCGGGAGCAGGCGCGGCGCTCCGGAGGGGCCCAGATCGCCATGCCCTCCGACAGGATCCCCCGCGCGCGGCTGCTGCGCGTAATCGAAGAGGGGAGCGAACTCGTGCGCGGCGGTGGCATCGATGAACGCGCGGATCTGGTAGCTGCGCCCGGACGGCACCTGGGTGAAGGTGAAGCTCCCGGAGAAGGGCCCGACGCTCGACGGCGGCGCACCGGCAAAGAGCGTCGCCTGCGGGATGTGCGCGATCGCCGTCGCGGAGGTCCCGTTCCCGTCGGGCGGCGGAAGCGCCGCGGTGTCGAACAGGAGGAGGATGGCGTCGCCGCGCGCCGTGCCGCTGTAGACGAGGCTTCCCTGGATCACGCCGGGCGGCGGACAGACCCCGCCGTCACAACCGAACTGATCGAGGCCGGGGGCGATCGGCGGCGTCTCGCACGCGAGAGTGCAGGCGGCGAGCGCGGTGAGGATGCCGGCGATGCGGTTCATCAGAACGACCCCGAGGCAGTGAAGAGGACGCGCCGGCCGATCTGGTTGCCGAACGGGTGCTCGCGGTGGCCATCGCCGAGAAGGTTGTAGAAGGAGACGCCGGTCTCCAGCTTGTCCTTCACCCAGCGGTATCCGACGCGGCCGTTCACCAGCGTGTAGGCGGGCACGGCGTACGGCGTGAACACCACGCCTCCGGCGCTGGCGATGTCGAACGACTTCTCCAGCCAGGTGACCGCCGAGACGAAGTGCACGTCGAGGCCGAGGTCGAAGTTCGCGCGCGTCCGCCAGGTCGCGTTGACGTTGAGCTTGTGCTGCGCGGTGTTGGCGAGGGTCGCGGACGCCTGCGTCGGGGCGCTGGTGTCGTCGGTGCAGCCTCCGGTCGCTGTCACCCGGCAGGCGAACATCTTCTCGTACGAGTAGTTGAGGCCCAGGTCCACGCCGTCGATCGGCGACCATCTTCCGCCGAGCTCCGCGCCGACGCCGAAGTAGCTCCCCGGCTCGTTCTCGAACCCCGTGTACCCGGCGATGTACTGGCCCGTCGCGGGATCGACCGCCTGCGAGGGATTGGCGGGCGGCCGGAGCGCGCCGTCGGTGATCAGGTTCTGCACCCGCTCCGCGTACACCACGACGTCGGGCTGGAAGCTGCCCATCCGGCCGCGATAGCCGAGCTCCGCCTGGAGCATCTGCTCCGGCCGCAGCGACTCGCTTCCCTGGAAGCGGACGCCGAGCGCCGGCTGGTTGGGGATGGGCGCGAAGAGATCGATGTACGACTCGAGGAAGGTCGGCGCCCGGAACGCGGAACCGAGGGTGAAGCGCAGCACCTGCTCCGGCTTCACCTCGTACAGCAGGGTGCCTCGCGGCGACTGCACCAGCCCGCCGGCGGTCACGCCCTGCGAGTCCAGCAAGGGGTGCCGGTCCACGCGGTACGAGAGGACCAGCGAGAGCTTGCGGGAGATCTCCCACTCCTCCTGGAGGAACGCGTTCAGGTGGTGCTCCTGCCAGGGGCTGCCGTCCGGCCGCGCGGCGAGGTATCCCCACTGCACGCTCTTGAACCGGTACCCGGCGCCGATGCTCAGGTGGTGCGCGCCGGCGGCTTTGTAGTCGAACCCGGTCTGCGCGGAGAGATCGAACACGTCGCTGCGGACGCTGCTCCGCAAGGAGATGATCCCGTCCGGCCAGTACTCCGGCCCGGTGGTCATCCGCAGCGCGTTCCAGAACGCCTTCACCTTGGTGGGGCCGCTGTCCACCTCCATGCGGGCGAATCCCGACTGTCCGGTGGCCCCGAAGGTCCGCAGCGCGCCGAGCGGCACCACCTCCATGGCGAGGTTGTCGAATCCACCGCCCGCGATCACCTGCGTCTTGCCCAGGTCGTAGGTGGCGGACGCGTCGGCGCGCTGCACTTCGCGGCTGCGGTTCGGCTGCGGGAACTGGGCCGGCAGGTCCACCCGGTCGCTGGCGAAGTCTCGCGTCCACTTGTCCGCGCGGTCGTAGGCGAACGTCGTCCGGTAGGTGAGCTTCCCGGTCTTGCCTCCGGTGGTGATGCCCCCCTGGATGGTGTCGTGGTTGCCGCCCTGGACGAAGGCGCGTGCGCCGGAGACGTCGTCGCCGGATCGGGTGATGATGTTGATCACGCCTGCGAAGGCGTTCGCGCCGTAGAGCGCCGACCCGGGGCCGCGGATCACCTCGATGCGCTCGATGTCCGGCACCGCCACGTCGACCAGCGGCCAGAAGGTGCCGCCGAGGAAGTCCTGGTAGACGGAGCGGCCGTCGACCAGGACCAGGACCTTGTTCGCCACACGGCGGTTGAATCCCCGGATGGAGATGTTCGTGTCGCTGGGGTTCATCTCCGCCACGTCGATGCCGGGCACGCGCCGGAGGATCTCCGGGATGGTGGTCGCGCCGCTCATCCGGATCTCGTCCGCTCCGATCACCGTCAGCGACGCCGGAGTCTTCGCCTCCGAGCTGGAGCGGGCCGAGGCGGTGACCACCTGTTCCTCGAAGATGTCCTCGCTGCTCGACTCGTGCGCTCCGGACAGCTCCGCCGCGATCTCTCGCGCGGTGGCGCGAGTGCGCGCGGAGATGGTCTCCGCCTCGAACATCTCCTCTTCGGCTGGTGCGGGTTTCTGCGGCTCGGGCGGCTTGGCCACCGCGGGCTTCGCCGCCGCGGGCACGGCCGGCGCAGGCGCGGCCGGCGCAGTGGCGGCCGGCGCTGCCTGCTGCGCCTGGTGCTGGGCGATCAGCGCCTGAAGCTGTGCGATCAGCTTGTCGATGTCGACGGGCTGCGCCGGCGGAGCGACGGCCTCGACCGCCGGGGGAGGCGCGGGAGCCGGCGGTGGCGTGCCGATCGCCGCCTGCAAGCGCTGCATCACGCTCACCACCTGCTCCTTGTCCACCGGATCCGTCGCGACGTACTGGCGGAAGTAGCTCAGCGCCTCCTGGATGTTTCCCAGGTCCACGTACGCCTTGGCGATGTCGTAGAGCACGTCAGGGTGCGGCTTGATGGCGTACGCCTGCTTCAGCTCCGCGATCCCCTGCTCCATCCGTCCCGCCGCGATCAGCGACATGCCTTCGCGAAAGTGCCGCTTGGCGTCCGCGCGCGCGTCGGCGAGCGCCGCGGGCCCGATCAGGACCGCGAGCAGGAACACCGCGCCGATGCTTCCCCGCGCGCCCGCAAGCCGGCGCGCGCCTCTCCAGATGGTCATTGGGCTACTCACGGGTGTCAGTACGGATCTTCCTTGTAGCCGACGGATCTCTTGCCGGGCGCCGCGGGCGGCACGGGCTTCGCGCTCATGCTCACGTCGAGCGACGCGCGCTCGCCGGCCACCGTCCGGTTGATCCAGGCCGGCCGGTACCCGCGATGGCGAAGCGTGAGCTGGAGCGGCGCGCCGGACGGCACGCGCACCTCGAACGGCGTGGTCCCGAGCAGCCGGTTCGCGAGGTCGCGCACCTCGGCGCCGGGCGGCGTGCTGGTCAGGGTGAGCAGCGTGGTCGCGACCGCCTGCGCGCGCGAAGCAGCTTGCGCCGGCTCGGCGGGCTTGGGAGGCGCAGGCTCGGGGACCGCCGGCGTGGCCGCGGTCACCGGCATCGGGGGCGGCGCCACAGGTGCGGGAGCGACTGCCAGGCGCGCCGGAGCGCGGAGCACGATGGCCGCCGCCACCATCCCCGCGAGGAGGATGAGGCCGGCCGGGAGCAAGACCCGCAGGACGGCGTTGGTTCTTCCCGCGGGCGCTGGTTCGGGACGCGGCGGCGCGGCTTTCGGCAGCGGGATCGGGTACTCGTCGACCAGCGCGTCCGGCGGCGGCGGCGGCGGCCGGACTCCGAGCGCCGGGGTCGGCCGCGCGACCGCGAGCGGCTGGCTCGGCGTGCGCAAGGCAGGCTGCGGCGTCGGCGGAGTCTGTCCCGCGAACGGGGCGTTCTGCAGTCCGGGCGGGAGCGAGCTGGCGATGGGCGTCCCGGTCATCCGCGCGCGCGCCACCTTGAGCTGCACCAGCAGCTCGTCCATCGACTGAAAGCGATCCTCGCGCGCCTTCGCCATGCAGCGCAGGACGCACGCCTCGAGGTCGGGCGCGATGTTGAGGTCGGGCCGCACCTCGCGCAGCGGCGCCGGCGTCTCGTGCAGGTGCTTGAGGATGATGTCGACCGGCGCCTGCGCGGTGAAGGGGACCTTGCCCGTCACCATGTGGTAGAGCAGCACGCCCAGCGAATAGATGTCGCACCGCTGGTCGGGGTTCTGGTTGCGGGCCTGCTCCGGGGCGATG
>DASREU010000227.1:0-3008 GCA_035651935.1 Myxococcales bacterium
CAAGGTCCAGTTCACCGCGGGGCGCGCGTTCCGCGCCAAGCTAAGCGAGGCCCAGGATCTGATGCGCCATCGCGTGCCGGACGGAGACCTGGAAACCATCTTCGCCGCGGCGCTCGACCTGCTGATCGAGCAGGTGAAGAAGGAGAAGTTCGCGGTGGGCAGGAAGGTGAAGCCGCACGATGTCGGGGACCCCGCCGCGCCGACGCCACCGACCGTCCCGCCCCCGTCGCCGCCCGGAGGGACATCCTCCCCTACGGAGGGATCGATTGCTCCGAAAGCATCCGCCGCGCCCGAGGCCTCGGCTGCCACGGAATCATCTGCTATCCCGGGACCGTCCGCCGTCCCGGAACCGTCCGCTGTCCCCGAACCCGCGGCTGGATCGGAACCCACGGCTGCGCCGGAACGCGCGGCTGCGCCGGAACCCGCGGCAGTCTCTTTCACGCCTCCGGCGCCAATCGAGCGAGCACACCCGGCGGTAGAGCAGCCCGGCGACGCCACAGCGCAGCTACTCCAGACCGGCAAGCGTGCGTCTCGCCACATCCCCGACGCGATGAAACGAGCCGTTTACGAGCGGGATGAAGGCCGCTGCACTTACAAGGACGATCGCGGCCGCCGATGCCCGGCGACAGGGGCGCTCGAGTTCGACCACAAGGGCGGATTTCACGGCCACCACGACGTCGCGAAGATCCGATTGCTCTGCCGGGCTCACAACCAGCGGGAAGCCGAGAAGATGTTTGGACGAGCCTTCATGGAGAGCGCACGCAAAGGCCGCCGTTCACCCGCAACTCGTTCCGGAACGAGTCCTCCCCCGAAAGCGAAGCGGTAGCGTCCGCGCTACTCGTCGCGGAGGGCGACAGCGGGGTCGAGACGGGAGGCGCGCCAGGCAGGGTAGATACCCGCGATCAGGCCGACGCCGCAGGAGACTCCGATGCCCAGGGCGACGGCCCAGAGGGGAACCTGGGCGGGGAACTGCAGGAACTGGCCGATCCAGGAGGCGCAGTAGCCCAAGGCGACGCCGATCGCTCCGCCAAACGAGGCGAGGAGGATGGCTTCGATCACAAATTGCGTCAGGATCCGCATGCGCCGAGCTCCGAGCGCCTTGCGCAGGCCGATCTCGCGCGTTCGCTCGGTGACGGCAACCAGCATGATGTTCATCACTCCGATCCCGCCGACGATCAGCGAGAGAAAGCACATGAACGCGCTGGCGATGGTCACGACGCTCGCGAGGTTGTCGAACATGCCGCGCATCGACTCGTTCGAAAAAATCTCGAAATCGTTTTCCTTCGCCGTGTCGAGCCCCCGCACCTGCCGGAACGCGGCGGATGCCTGGTCCTGCAGCTTCTTCATCGAATCTGGATCATGGGCCATCACCCCGATGTCGACGGACCGGGACGTTCCGTAGAGCTCCATGAAAAGCGTGATCGGAACGGACACCGTGTTGTCCGGGTTGGTGTCGATCGGAAGTCCTCCTTGGCGCTCGATGGTCCCGATCACCTCCAGCTCCATGCGGCCGAGCCTGAACTTCTGACCGATGGGATCTTGGCCCGGGAAAAGCGAGTCGATCACGTTCGCCCCGATCACCGCCACTCTCGTCGCGGCAGTGACCTCCGACTCGGAGTATCCACGCCCGTTCGCGATGGTGAGGTTGGTGAGCGTAAAGAACTCCGGGGTGCCGCCGGCAACCTGGACGCCCAGGTCGGTGTTGCCGTTCGCCGTGGCGGTCTTCCCGTACTCCCAGATGTGCGCGCCCACCTGCTTCGCCTGCGGCAGCATGTCCTTGAGCTGTCGCATGTGCGCGAGCGTGAGCTTCTTCCGCGCCATGATCTCCGGAGAAAATTCACCGAACTGGACCGCTGGGAAGCGCTGGATCTGGAACACGTTCGCGCCCAGCTCGCCGAGCTGCTTGTCGATCTTCTGCCGCAGCCCGTTGAGGAGGCCCATCATCGCCACCACCGTGAACACGCCGATGACGATGCCGAGGAGGGTCAGCCCCGAGCGGAGCTTGTGGGAGGCCAGCGAATCGAGGGCGAGGCGGAGGTCGTCGAGGCGGGCCGTCCACTTGCGGCGCAGCCGGTCTGGCCAGGCGGGCGCGGGGATGCCCGGGGCCTGGAGCGCGACCTCACTCATAGCGTAGGGCCTCACTCATAGCGCAGGGCCTCGATGGGCTGGAGCATGGCTGCGGTGAGAGCGGGCCAGAGGCCGAAGATGCCGCCCAGAGCGGCCGACCCGAGCACGCCACCGAGCATCACCCGGGGGTCCACCTTCGCCGGGAGAGGGGAGATCAGATCGATGATCGAGGCGGCCCCCGACGCGAGAGCGATCCCCACCACCCCGCCGACCATCGCCACCATCACCGCCTCGCAGAGGAACTGCCAGAGGATGGTCCCGCGGCGCGCGCCGATCGCGCGGCGGATCCCGATCTCCCGCGTCCGCTCCTTCACCGAGACCAGCAGGATGTTCATGATCCCGATGCCGGCGACGATGGCGGTGATGATGCCCACCAAAATGCCGGTGACGTTGGTCGCCATCATCATCTGGTTGAAGCCTTCCAGCAGCTTGTCCTGCCGGTTGACGGAGAAGTTCTCCTCCTGCTCGGGCGCCAGGTGCCGGGCGTTGCGCATCACCGCCGTCACCTCGTCCTCCGTCTCGCGCACCTTCCCTTCCGGCGCGACGACCGCGACCACCAGGCCGCGCTTGCTCCCGAACGTCCGCACGAACGCGGACAGCGGGATGATCACCCGCAGGTCCTGCGACTGCCCGAACGCGTTCCCCTTGCGCAGGAAGATGCCGACGATGGTGCAGCGCAGGTTCGGGCCCACCCGGATCTGCTGCCCGAGCGGCTCCTGTCCCTTGAAGTACGCGTCCTCGACGTCCGCCCCGATGATGCAGACGTTGGCGCCGATCTCCTCATCCAGCGCGGTGAGGAATCGGCCGCGCCGGATCTGCCATCCGGTGGCGTCCAGGTACCCGTCGGTGGTCCCGCGGACGTCCACTCCCTTCACGTCCTT
>DASREU010000228.1:0-9670 GCA_035651935.1 Myxococcales bacterium
AGGACGCGAAGATCAAGGCGGAGTAGCCGATGCGCCGCTCCGTCCGTCTCTGGTTCGCGTGCGCGGCGTCGTTCGCCTGGATGGCGTGCGACGTCGTGCCGCGCGCTGGACCCGGGCTGCCCGGCGGACCCGCCGCGCCGCAGGCCGCGACGCCGAGCGGCCGTCCGAAGACGCTGTCCATCGGTCCCGCCGGCGACGCGCTCACGTTCGGGGCGCTGACGCTCACCGTGCCGGCCGGCGCCGTCGCTGCGCCGGTGGAGTTCACCATCGACGAAGTCACGCCGAACACGGCCGTCGGCGCGACGGGCAGCGCCTATCTCGTCGGACCGGCGGGTGCGCCGCTGCTTCTGCCGGTGACGCTGACGTTCGCGGTCGCCGATTCCACGGGCCTCGGACTCTCGCACCAGGACGCCACCGGATACTGGCTGCGCGACTACACCGCGACGAAGACCGCCACCTCGCTCACCGCCACCACCATGTCGCTCGGCACCTGGTCGGCCGTGACCCTCGCCACGTCGCGCGATCTCACCGGTTCGCTGCGCATCGATTCGACCACCGAGCAGATCCCGTTCAGCGCGTCCGGCACCGTGACCTTGCAGTACATCGGCGAGGAGCCCGGCTTCCTCTACTACATGCCCACCGGATCCCTCGCGCCCTCCGCTCCGGCCTGCGTCCCGGATCCCCAGTCCGCCACGCCGCTCCCGGTGAGCATCGCCGAGATCCACGGGAGCGACTTCCGCGTGGGCGTGATGACGCAATGGACGCTGGCTTGCGGCGACGGCTCGCGCCCGTTCGTCTCGACGAACTTCGACACCATGGGCATCACGAATTCCCGCTGCACCCGCGGCTACGACGGCGCCGCGATCGTCGACCCGGCTCATCTGCAAGGACGCTACGTGATCGACTGCGGCGCAGGGATCCAGGTGGTCGCGACCTGGGATCTGCTCCCGCCGCCCTAGATCGCCCGCTCCTGCCGCCTGCGGCGGAGCACGAACCAGACGACGACGGCCAACACGGCGACCGCAGCGACGATCCACTCGACCTCGTGGATCTTCCCGCGGATCGCGTCCAGGTGCTCCACGAAGTAGAACCCGAGCGCGACGACGATGGGCACGGTGACGGCGGACGAGATCGCGTCGGCGAGCAGGAATTTCCACAGCGGCAGCCGGGCGGCGCCGGCGAGGAAGAAGATCGGCGCGCGGAGCACGGGCGTGTGCCTTCCCACCACGATGGTGAGAAATCCGTGCCGCTCGAAATGCCGGAAGAGCTTCTGCTGCCGCGCGCGCGGAAGATGCTTGCGCACGCGAGGGTGCTCGTACGCGGCGGGGCCCAGCCGCGCGCCCCAGCGATGGATCAGCACGTCGCCCAGGAGCACCCCGAAGTAGCCGCAGAGCAGCGTCGGCCAGAACTCGGTCACTCCACGAGCGGCCAGGCCACCGCCCAAGAGCAGCGTGAGATCCTCGGGGATGGGGACGCCGAGTCCTCCAGCCGCGAGCGCGGCGATGATCGCCAGGTAGGTGAACTTCGAAAGGAAGTGCGCGAGCGCGTGCTCCACGGCTTCCCCCCTATGTTACAACCCGCCCTCTTTCGAGGAGCGACGCATGCTGGACGCAGTGACCAAGGGCTTCCGCGCCGCCAAGCACAAGCTGACCGGCAAGGCGGAGCTGACGGAAGCGAACATCGACGACGCGCTGCGCGACATCCGCGTCGCGCTGCTGGAGGCCGACGTCGAGTTCAACGTCGCCAAGCGCTTCCTCGCCCGGGTGAAGGAGAAGGCGCTGGGCGAGGTGGTGGCCACGGCTGTCACCGACAAGAAGGGTAAGAAGCTGCAGGTCGCCCCCGGGGATCACTTCATCAAGATTTGCCACGACGAGCTCGAAGCGCTCATGGGTCCGGTCGACACCTCGCTGGCGCTGACGCAGAAGGGCGAGCGGCCCGCCGGCATCATGATGGTGGGTCTGCAGGGTTCGGGAAAGACTACCACCGTTGCGAAGCTCGGGAACCTCCTGCTCAAGCGCGGCAAAAAGCCGCTGCTGGTCGCCGCCGACATCTACAGGCCCGCCGCCGTCGAGCAGCTCAAGCAGCTCGGCGCGAAGCTCGACATCCCCGTCTTCCACGAGGAGAACGTCAAGCCGCCGGAGATGGCGCAGCACGCGCTCGCGTACGCCGGCCAGAAGAACCGCGACGTCGTGCTCTACGACACCGCCGGCCGGCTCGCCATCGACGAGGAGATGATGGCGGAGCTGGAGCAGCTCAAGGCGCGCGTCGAGCCCGAAAACATCCTCCTGGTCGCGGACGCGATGATCGGCCAGGACGCGGTGCGCACCGCGGCCGAGTTCGATCGCCGGCTCGGCCTCGCGGGCTTCATCCTCACCAAGCTCGACGGCGATGCGCGCGGCGGCGCGGCGCTCTCCATCAAGGAGGTCACCGGCAAGCCCATCAAGTTCATCGGCATGGGCGAGGCGATGGACAAGCTCGAGGAGTTCCGGCCCGAGGGGCTGGCGTCGAGGATCCTCGGCTTCGGCGACATCGTCGGGCTGATGAAGGACTTCGAGGGCGTGGTCGACGAGAAGAAGGCCGAGGAGGACGCGGAGAAGATCCTCACCGGCAACTTCGACCTCCATGACTTCGTCGAGCAGATCAAGCTGGTGAAGAAGATGGGCAGCGTCAACGACCTCCTGGAGAAGTTCCCGCTCTTCGGGGAGCTGCCGGAAGGGGTGACGTTCGACGACAAGGAGCTGCACCGGGTCGAGGCGATCATCTCCTCGATGACGAAGGTCGAGCGCAAGAACCCGTCCGTGATCGGGGACGAGCGCATCGAGCGCATCGCCCGCGGCTCGGGGCAGAAGAAGGAGCACGTCCGCGGGCTGCTCGACCGGTTCTTCGCCATGCAGAAGGTGATGCGGCAGCTCGGCGGCGGCGCCGGCGCGCCGGGGATGAATCTCCTCCAGCGCCTTCCGGGCTTCCGGCAGCTGGCGCAGCTCAACCAGCTGAAGGGCATGGCGCCGGAGGACATGGCAAAGATGTTCGGGCTGCCCACGGACATGGCGGCGGGCGCGCTGCCTGCCGCGGGCGGCAAGGGATCGCACTCCGCCGCGATGGCGCGGGCCCGCCTGATGGGGATGGGCGCGCAGCCGGCACGGCAGATGAGCGACGACGAGAGGCGGCGCTTGCGGGAGAAGCGGAAGAAGGAACGCCAGAACAAGAAGAAGAACCGCCGCCGCTAGCCGGGCAGATCCGGATCTCCGGCGAGTTACGTATGGTGTCCCCGGATCTCACCTACGACCGCTTCGATCGCCTCGACCAGATCAGCGCCACGCCGGCGACCAAGGCCGCGACCGCCCCGGGATAGCCCCGGGCGATCCCCGCGCGGCCGGTCGCCGGCGGCTTGTACGCCGCACGCCTCTGGGCCGCGGCGTCGTGATAGGCGAGCAGATCGGGCACGGGATCGTGCGGCTTCCCGGGGAAGCGGCGCTGCCACGCGCGCACCGCGGTGACCGCGCGCCGCAGTCCGCGCTCCTGGATGGCATAGAAAGCCTGGATCGCCTGCTCCGCGTCCGGCGTGTGCAGGACGTACGCATCCGGATCGTCGTGGGCACCGTCATACTCGTGCCCGTACACGCCGTCGTGCAGCGTCTCCGCCGAGTAACGCCATGCCAGCCGGTACACCTCCGGCGCCTCCCGGCTGGACCGATCGATGATCGCGCGCGCCAGATCCGCGCCGGCGATCTCGGGATCCGGCACGTCGATCGCGAGCCGCAGCTCTGCCAGGTGCTTCGCCAGCAGGTCCTCGGAGAGCAGGTGGTGATTCGCGATCAGACGCAGCCCCGCCTGCGCCAGCGACCGCCGCTCGCCGAACACGCCGCCGAGCGTCTTCAGATCGCGCAGCTTCGACTGGAGGAAGGCCGCCTGGAAGAACTCGTAGATCCCGACCTGGACGGTGTGGATCTGGTTGCAGAGATCCTGCAGATGGTGGAACGCGGCCCCCGCAAAGGCCGCTTGCAGCCACACCGCCGAGGGAAGACCGCTGTCCGCCGCGAGCGCCGCCAGATCGGTGTAGAGCCGCACGAACTCCGGACCGTACGCATGCGCCGTCGGAGGAACGGCGAAACGCCACGGCTCCTTCTTCAGGACCTCGGGATCGTCGCTCAGCGGACCCTCGACGAGCCCGTAATGCGCGTGCCCCTGGCTGGTCGTGCCGCTCAGGCTCCCGAAGTCCAGGGTCGCGGGATCGTACGGAAGCGGCGATCCGTCGGAGGCGCGGACGATCTCGTGCGTGCGCTCGTCCCGCAGATAGCGGTGCTGGTTGCGCGCGTCGTCGTCGGGCCAGCGGCTGGCGCGCACCAGCAGCTCGTCGAGCGTCCCCGCCGCGTCGTCGGGCATGAGATCGAATCCGTGCACCCGCGCCGCCGGATCGAGCATGAGGAACTGCTTGAAGTCCCAGGAGCTGAACTCGTGGATCGTCGGGTAGCGCTGGGCGAAACCGGGATGCTCCGAAGCGCGAACCCAGAACATCGCGCGGAACGCGTCCAGATCCGCCTGGGTGGGCGGCTCGACGCGCTGATCCGGCGGCAGGGCATGCCCGGTGAGAAAGGCGTGGACCGCTTCGTTGTAGGCGAGCGCGGGCGCGGAGAGGAGCGCCGCGAGAAGGAAGGCGCGCTTCATCGCAAGGAATCGATCAAGGCGCGCAGCCGCGGCACCCCTTCGATGCTCTGCGCCCCGTACCAGGAGAAGTCGCGCCCTCCGCAGCGCACCACCTTCGTCGCCGCCGGCAGCGCCCGCCGGAACACCCCGGCGTCCTTCTCGGAAAACGGATGCGGCTCGTCGGGAAGGAGGACGACCTCCGGCGCGCGCTCCACCACCTCGTCGAGCGTCACCCGGGGATACCGGGTGTCGCGCGTGCCCGACGGCCGCGGAACCGCCTGGCCGAGATCGGCCGCGAGCGGGTACATCCGCTGGCGATCGGCGAACACGTTGTCGGCTCCCCCGAGGCGGATGGCGTCGTTCATGTACGTCTGCCCGTTGACCGTCATCAACGGGTCCATCCAGATCGGCACGAACGCGCGCAGCGGCGGCCGCATCCGCAGCGCCGCCTGCGCTTCGGTGATCGCAGCGTACCCGCGCCGGAGCAGCTCCCGCGCGTCCACCTCGAGGATCTTCGCGAGCCGGCCGAGGTGGGAGAGACCTTCCGCGACCGTCTTCGGGAAGGAGACCAGGACGGGGAGCGAGAGCTGCGCGAGCTCTTCCAGGTGGGACCGCGAGTTCTCTTCCTGGTTGGCGAGGATCAGATCGGGCGAGAGCTTCGCCACCGCATCCACGTCCACGTCCTTGGTGCCGCCGATCACCGGCACGGCATCGGGGGCGTCGCAGTAGCGGGTGCGCCCGACCAGCCGCTCGCCGGCGCCCAGCGCGAGCACGTTCAGCGTATCGCTGGGGACAAGCGAGACGATGCGCCGCGGAGGGCGGAGGAAGATCAATTCACGCTGGCGGTCATCGACGATGCGGAGCGCAGGCATGCGGCGCCCCCTTCATATATAGAGACGCGCATGCGCGCCATCGTGGTGAGGCAGCCCGGCGGGCCGGAAGCGATGGAAGTGGGAGAGATCGCGGATCCGCAGCCGCGCGAAGGGGATCTGATCGTGCGGGTGCGCGCCGCCGGCGTGAACCGCGCCGATCTCCTGCAGCGGCTCGGGCGGTATCCGCCGCCGCCCGGCGACCCGGACACCATCGGGCTGGAGATCGCAGGCGAGGTCGAGCACGCGGCGGGAAGCTGGAAGCGCGGCGACCGTGTGATGGCCTTGCTCGGCGGCGGCGGCTACGCCGAGAAGGCGCGCGTCCCGGCCGCGCAGGCGATCCCCATCCCTGCCCGCCTGTCGTTCGAGGAGGCGGCCGCGATCCCGGAGGCGTTCCTCACCGGCTGGTTGAACCTTTCCACGCTCGGCGCGCTCCAGCCGGGGCAGGTGGTGGTGGTGCACGCGGCGGCAAGCGGCGTCGGCAGCGCCGGCCTTCAACTCTGCCGCGGCATCGCCTCCGTCATCCTCGCCACCGCATCGCCCGCGAAGCACGAGGCCTGCCGCGCGCTGGGCGCCACGCACGTGCTGGCGCGCGACCAGGTCCAGTCGCGTCTTCCGGAAGCGGTGCGCGCCGCCTCCGGAGGCCGGGGCGCCGACCTCATCTTCGACCTGGTCGGCGGCGCGTACCTGGAGGCAAACATCGCGGCGCTCGGGCTGCACGGCAGGCTTTGCTGCATCTCCACCATGGGTGGCAGCAAAGGCACGCTCGATCTCGGCGCGCTGCTCGGCCGCCGCCTGACGGTGCTGGGCTCCACGCTCCGCAACCGCAGCGCCGAGCAGAAGGCGAAGCTGGTCGCCGATTTCATCGCCCGGGTGCTCCCGCGGTTCGAGCGCGGCGAGCTGCGGCCGGTGCTGTCGAAGACCTACCCGCTCGCCGACGCCGCGAAGGCGCACGAGGATCTGGCGAGCGATCGGGTTGTAGGGAAAATCGTCCTGATTCCCTAGATCTGCGCAGGAACAGAAGTTTGTGCATCCCTCCGCCGTCGCGGACAATGCTCCGCGTCTGACGCCGATTAGAGGGGGCACGTCTTGCCGCGCACCGCGATGGGGCCGTTGCTGAGGGCGGCTCCGTGAGCCTTCCGCACCTGTTGCTGGTCGACGACTCCGAAGCGGTGCTCGCCTTCGAAAAAGCGGCGCTTTCCGGACACTACGCGATCAGCACCGCCCTCAACGGCCGCGAGGCCCTGGCCAAGGCGCAGCAAGTCGACCCGGCGGCGGTGCTCCTCGATCTCTCGATGCCGGAGATGGACGGCGACGAGGTGCTCGCGCACCTGCAGGACGATCCCCTGCTGCGCCACATCCCGGTGATCATCATCTCCAGCGAGAAGGTGCGGGCGGACGCCTGCCTCCGGAACGGCGCGAAGGCGTTCCTGCCCAAGCCGGTCCGCGCGCAGGATCTCCTGCCGCTGGTCGAGCGGGTGCTGGAGGAGGCCCGGGCGGCGGCGCGCGCCGGCAACGTCGCCGCGCTCTTCGTCTCGGTGGGAAGCATCGAGCTGGGATTGCCGCTGGAAAGCGTCCGCAACGTGCTGCACCAGACGGCGACGAAGCCGCTCCCGCTCGGGCCTGCCTACCTTTGCCAGATGTTCGAGCTGCACGGCGAGCCGGTGGCCGTGCTCGATCTCGCGCGCCGGCTCGGCGTGGAGCACTCGCAGCCGGTGCTCGAGCGCAAGCTGGTGGTCGTGCAGTGTCAAGGCGCGCGCCTCGCCCTCTGCGTCGACGACGTGCGCGACCCGGAGGAACTGGCGGCGGGAGACGTGACGCCCCCGGATCGGCTGGGCGGCTCGCAACACGGCCCCTTGCGCGAGGCGCTGCTCGGGATCGCCCGGACCGCGCGCGGCTCGCTGCCGCTGATCGATCCGCGGGCGCTGCTCTCCCGCGAGCTGTTCCGCAAGCTGGCGAACGGGTTGCGCGCGGAGCCCGCGGCATGAGGCGCTTCGACGAGCACGCGCTGGATCAGCTGATCGCCTGCGCCTCGGAGTGGACCGGGTTCTCCCGTGACGCCATCCTCCCGGACGCGGTGCGCCGCGCGGCTTCGGTGCTCGGCACGCCGGACGAGGTGATGCGGCGCGCCGGGCGCCGCGACCTCGAGGTGGTCCACGCGCTCTGCCAGGCCGTCTCGGTCGGCGAGACGTACTTCTTCCGCCACCCCGAGCATTTCCGCTGGGTCGCGACGAGCTTCTTGCCGGAGCTGCAAGGGAGAGGCGCGACGTCCGTCCGCGCCTGGAGCGCGGGCTGCGCCACCGGCGAGGAGGCGTATTCCCTCGCGGCGTGCCTGCTCGAACTGTCCCCTGCGCCGTCCACCGTGGAGGTGCTCGGGACGGATCTCCTCGAGCGCAATCTCGCCGCCGCCCGGATCGGCGAGTACGGCGCCTGGTCGCGCCGGCCGTCGGGACCGCTCTTGCATCGGCTCTTCAGCAGCGTCGCGCGGGAGCGGGTCCGGATCGACGACCACGTCCGGGGCGTCACCCGCTTCGCCGCGCACAACCTGCTCGAGGAGGCTCCGGGGAAGTTCGATCTGATCTTCTGCCGCAACGTGCTGGTCTATTTCTCGCCCGAAGCGGTGCGGACCGCAGTCCGGCACCTCTCGCACGCCCTGAAGCCGGGGGGCGCCCTGCTCTTCGGCTCGATGGACGTCTCGGACCCTCCGCCGGGTCTGATCCGCGCCGGCCCGTCCGAGCTGCAGATCTATCGCCGCCCCGATGCGCGGCCCGCGCCGCGTCCGGCGCCTGTCGTCGTTCGCGAGCCCGAGCCGCCCCGCCGCTCCGTTCCCCCGGCCGCCCTCCCGGAGCCCGTCGCGCTGCATCTGCGGGCGCTGGTCCACATCGAGCGCGGAGAGCGGAAGCGCGCGCAGCAGGAGCTCGACGATCTCGCCCGCCAGGTGCCCGAGTACGTCCCCGGGATCCTCGAGCGGGCGCTCCTGCACGTGCGCCTCGGTGAGAAGTCCGTCGCCACTTCGCTGATGCGCGAGGTCCTCAAGCGGACGGAGAAGCTGCCCGGCGACGACCTGCTCCCCGGCCCCGAGCCGCTGCCGGTGAGCTTCTACCGCGACTCCGCGGAGACCTTTCTTCGCTCCTCGCGCGCGGGGCTCGAATGAAAGTCGAATCGCGCGAGAGCACCGCAGTTGCGCCGGAGCTGGCCGAGCTCCTGGTCCGTCGCGCCGACCGCGCCCGCCAGAAGCCGGCCGCGACCGACGAGGACAAGGTCCTCTGGGTGGCCGAGTTCCCCATCGGCGAGGAGACCTACGCGGTGCCGCTCGACGTCCTGCGCGCCGCCGTGCCGCTGAAGATGGTCACGGCGGTGCCGCTCTCGCCTCCGCACGTGATCGGCATCCTCCGCTTCCAGGGCCAGATCGTCACCGCGCTCTCCCTCGCCTCGCTGCTCGGCGGGCGCGGGTGGCGCGAAGACCCGGCGGTGCTGCTCGTCGTGGACCCCGGGTTCGGGCACCTGGTGGCGCTGGATTGCGAGCGCATCCCCAAGCCCATCGCAGTCCCGCATGCCTTGGTGGAAGAAGCGCGCGCCCGCTCCAGCGGCGCGGTCTGCGAGCTCACCCTGCCGGGCATGCGCCAGGTGAATCTGCTCGATCTGCTCCGGCTGATGGACCGCCGCCAGGGCCAGGAGAAGCGCTGATGGATCCGCTTCTCGAGCAGCTGCTGGAAGGATTCGTCGACGAGTCGCAGGAGATCTACGACCGCGTGACGCGCAGCCTGATGGAGCTGGAGAAGTCTCCCGCCCAGGGGCCGAGCTTCGACGAGCTGGCGCGCGGCCTGCACACCCTCAAGGGGAGCGCCGCCACTCTCGGGCTCGCGGAGCTGGCCGAATTCGCGCACAGGATGGAGGACGTGGTCCTGCCCCTGCGCGGATCGGCGCAGCCGCTGCCGGCTCCGGTCTCCGACGCGGTCCTCAAGTGCCTCGACATGTGGATCGCCCGGCTGCGCGCCACGGCCGCGAAGGCGACGCTGCCGGATCTCGAGCCGAGTCTCGCGCTCCTGGAGACCGTGAAGCCTGCGGCGCCCAAGCCGGCGAAGCACGTCAAGGAGAAGCCGGAGAAGGAGAAGCCGGAAAAGGACAAGCCCGCCGCCGACAAGCGGCAGAGCACG
>DASREU010000229.1:0-4409 GCA_035651935.1 Myxococcales bacterium
TGCCGGCGACCACCAGGAGGACCGCACAGAGCAGATCGATGCGGCCCGACCGCGAGGCGGGTCCTACACCGTCGTGCATTCGGTCACCTCGCGGTTTCTTGCCTGGGCCGGCACGTGAAACGTACAGTCCACCGCATGCGAGTCGCCGCGCAACTTCAGCCCGCAGCTCCCGAGCTGACGGTGCTGATGCCCTGCCTCGACGAGGCGAAGACGGTGGGCACCTGCGTGCGCAAGGCGATCGAAGCCTGCCAGGCCGCCGGCGTCGTCGCGGAAGTGCTGATCGCGGACAACGGCTCGCGCGACGGCTCGCCGGAGCTGGCCCGCGCCGCCGGGGCGCGCGTCATCCAGGTGGAGGAGAAGGGATACGGCGCCGCGCTCCGCGCCGGGATCGAGGCGGCCCACGGGCGCTACGTGGTGATGGGTGACGCCGACGACAGCTACGAGTTCCAGGACGTGCCCCGCTTCGTCGAGCGGCTGCGGGCGGGAGACGAGCTGGTGATGGGCTCGCGGTTCCGTGGAGTGATCCATCCGGGCGCGATGCCCTTCCTCCACCGCTTCCTGGGAAACCCGGTCCTCACCTGGATCCTCAATCTCTTCTTCGGCGCCGGGATCACCGACGCGCACTGCGGGATGCGCGGTTTCTCCCGGCAGGCGATCCGATCGCTCTCCCTGCGCAGCCCCGGGATGGAGTTTGCGAGCGAGATGGTGATCCGCGCCGCGCAGGAGAAGCTGCGCATCGGCGAGGTGCCGACGAGCCTGAGGCCCGACGGCCGCGGCCGCCGCCCGCACCTGCGCACCTGGCGCGACGGCTGGCGCCACCTGCGTTTCATGTTGCTCTTCAGCCCCTGGTGGCTGTTCGCCGTCCCCGGTCTCCTGGCGACCGCGATCGGGCTCCTCCTGACGGTCTCGGTGGCGGTCACCACCATCGAGATCTTCGGCCGCGTCCTGCACACCCACTTCGCCCTCCTGGGAAGCGCGCTGGCGATCCTCGGGCTGCAGGTGACGATCCTCGGCGTCTTCGCCAAGACCGTGTTCGTGCTCGACGGCATCGGCCGCAGCGCGGCGGTGGAGCGGCTCCTCGCCGGCTATCGTCTGGAGCTGGTTCTCCTCGTCGGGGCGGCGGCAGTCTGCGGCGGCCTCGCCATCGACCTCCGCATCCTCCTGTTCTGGATCCGATCGCACGGCGGTCAGCTCGACGAGGCGATCACGAACCTGGCGATCATGGGTGGAACCCTGCTCGCGCTCGGCGTCGAAGTCATCTTCTCCGCGTTCTTCCTCAGCATCCTCAAGGCGTCGCGCGAGCGGCGTTGGACGTAGGTGGCCGAGCAGAACGCGAGCCCGCTGCCCGCCGGCTTGTCCTGGCTGCACGCGCCCGTCGGGGCACGCGGCGCGATGGTCGTTTCCGCCGCCGCCCTGGCCGGACTGTCGCTGCTCCTGGGCCGTCCGGCGATCCAGGGACCTCCGGTTGCCCCGCACATCTTCGAGTACCTCTTCCATCGCAACGAGCCCGCCGCCGCCTGGCTGGCCCTGGCGATCCTCGTCGCCGCGACGATCGCCGCGCGCTCGGGGCGCTTCCCGGAGCGGCTCCTCGTCTCCAGGCTCACGGCGAGTCCAAAGGAATTCGTCGCCGCGGTCACCGTGGTCCTCGCCGCCGCGGCGCTGCTCGTCTACCGCGCACACCCGCTTTCGATGGACGAGTACGCGCCGCTGTTCCAGGCGCGCGTCTTCGCCCGCGGCCACCTCGCCGCGCAGGTCCCCCCGGAGCTCGTCCCCCGGCTGGTCCCGCCGATCCGCTGGTTCCTCGAGAGCTCGCCTTCCGGGGCGATGCTCTCCGCGTATTGGCCCGGGTTCGCGCTGCTCCTGACGCCGTTCGTCTGGCTGGGCTGCCCCTGGCTCCTCAATCCGCTGCTCGGGGGAGCCGTCCTGCTCCTCGTCTGGCGCCTGGCGCGCCGCCTGTGGCCACAGACCGACGCCCCGGGGTGGGCGGTCCTCTTCACCGCGGCCTCGCCTGCATTCTCGGTCAACGCCATCTCGTACTACTCGATGAACGCGCACCTCGCCGCTTCGCTCTGCTTCGCGACGCTCGTGCTCGAGCGGCGCCTGTTCCTCGCCGGAGCCGTGGGATCGCTCGCGTTCGCCCTGCACAACCCGTTTCCTCACTTGCTCTTCGCGATTCCCTTCATCGCCTGGCTCGCCTGGCAGCCGGGGCGAATCCGCGCCGGGCTGCGGCTCGCGGCCGGATACGCGCCGGGCCTCATCGTCCTGGTCGGCGGCTGGATGTGGTGCCGCGCGCGCTTCACCGCGCCGGTGGAGACGCAGGGCGGGCTCCTCGCCGGCCTCGAGGTGGTCCGCAGATACGCGTTCACCGCCCCCTCCCTGGACCTGCTCGTCGCGCGGACCATGAGCCTTGCCGAGCTGGCCTCGTGGGCGGTGCCGCTCCTCCTTCCGCTCGCGGTCTTCGGAGCGGTCCGCTGCCGCGCGAACACCGGAGCCCGCCTGGTCGCGCTCGCGGCTCTGCTCACCGGATTGGGTTACCTGTTCGTTCCGTACGACCAGGGGCATGGATGGGGATATCGCTATTTCCATTCCGCCTGGGGGGCCCTCCCGCTGCTCGCGGCGGGCGCTCTCGAATCCACCAGCCTTGCCGCTCCCGTGCGCAAGCTCGCCGTTGGCGCCGCGCTGCTCAGCCTCGTCCTTTGCACCTCGCTCCGATTCGCCCAGGTGCGCAGCTTCATGGATGCGCACCTCTCCCAGCTTCCGCCCGCCGCCGCCGAGCGCGGGCGCGAGGTGATCTTCGTCGATCCGCGGCGGGGATCGTACAGCGTGGATCTGGTGCAGAACGACCCCTTCCTCGACAACGATCGGTGGATCCTCCTCAGCCACGGCGACGCCCAGGACGCGCGATTCATGCACGCGTTCTTTCCCCGTTCCCGTCGAACGCTCTCGGGCCCCGTCGCCTCGCTCTGGGTGGTGCGCTGATGCCCGTCGGGCAGCGCGTGCGCGCGCTCCTCGGCCCGGCCGAGCCGGCCATCGGACGCCTCTACCGGGGCGCCTTCTTCGATCTCGGGGCATTCGCGGACACCGTGCGCAGGTGGACCGACGCGAAGGACATCCTGGAAGTGGGCTGCGGCGACGGTCTCGCCACCGAGCACCTGCGCCGGGCGTTCCCGGACGCTTCGATCACCGGCATCGACATCCAGGACGACGTCGGCCGGCTGTTCTCCGGATCGCGCGAGGGGATCACCTTCCGGACGGAAGAGCTGGACACGCTGGTCGCGCGGAGCCCGAACAGCTTCGACCTGGTGGTGATCTGCGACGTCCTGCACCACGTCGCTCCGCCCGCGCGTCCGGCGCTGCTGCGGAGCGCGTCGCGGGCGCTGCGCCCTGGCGGAGCCCTGGTGGTGAAGGACTGGGAACGGCGGAAGAACGTCGCCCACCTGCTGGCCTGGCTTTCGGATCGCTACATCACCGGCGCCAGCGTCTGGTTCGAAACGGCGGACGGGCTGCGGGCGGCGGTGGTCGAAGCGCTCGGAGTCGAGGTGCAGGACGAGGCGCGCTTCCGGCCGTGGCGCAACAACCTGGCCTTCTTCATGCGGCCGGCGCGGCGCTGAGCGACGCAGAACGCCGCAGTCTCAGCCGGGCGCCGACCCGCTCGACGATCCGCGAGTCGCGCAGGTAGCGGCGCAGTCCACCTGGACCGAGGACCGACAGCGAGGCGATCAGGGGACGCCAGGGAACCTCGCCTCCGCTCGCCGCCGCCAATAGCGCGAGGTTCATCTCCAGCGAGAACCGCGCGGCGCGCCTCGCTGCCGCGGAGAGAGCTCCTCCGTGCCGCTGCAGGACCGTCTCCAGCTGCTGCCGCCGATCGGCGAGGTCGGTGCGCACGGCCGTCTGCGATGCGGGGTGCACGCGGAACGCCGCGAGCGGAGCGTCGAGATGGCGGATCGGCCCCTCCCCGGCGAGCCGGAGCCAGAGATCCCAGTCCGCCGTGAACCAGAGCGACTCGTCCATGCCGCCGCTGCGGAGCGCTGCCTCGCGGCGGAAGACGGGCGCGGGGATGGCGAGGAAGTTCTGCACGATCAGGCGCTCCCGGAAGAGCTCCGCGGGCACGTCGCCGGCGGGAAGGGGGCAGCGCCACGCGCCCAGCGCCTGTCCTTCGGGTCCCACGAACGAGGCCGGGTGCACCACGATCGCGGGATCCCTTGCGACCTCGCGCTCCATCGCCTCGAGCCGTCCGGGGAGCCAGAGGTCGTCCTGGTGCAGGAAGCAGGCATACCGGCCGCGCGCTTCCCGCAGCGCGGCATTGCTCGCGGCCACCCAGTTCCCCTGGCCTTCCCGGCGGACGATGCGAAGGGGGATCTTCTCCGTCCAGGAGCGGAGGATCCCGGGGGTTCGATCCGTCGAGCCGT
>DASREU010000230.1:0-4927 GCA_035651935.1 Myxococcales bacterium
CCGTCACGCGTCTCGTGAACCGGCGCCTGCACCACCGGCCCGGGCAGCACCCGCACCAGCACCGCCGTCTCCTCCTCCGGGTCGAACAGCCCCCCGCCCGGGTTCGGGACCGCCGCGCGCGTCATGCTCACCGCGACCTTCACCGGCACCCCCGCGCGCATCAGGTTCTTCACCGTCTTCTTCGGATCGCCCTCCAGCGTCCCCAGCGGGAACAGCGACGCCTCGTCCTCCGGCTCTCCCGCGATCTGCTCGACCGACTTGCCGGGCTCCTCTTCCATGCGCTCCTGCCTCCTCCTGGCCAGCTCGTCGTCGGCTGCCGTCGTCTCATCATCAGCGGCCATCTATTCCTCCACACGGGGCGATAGATGGACCCGGACGCACGGCCCCGTGCGCTCGCCCGGATAGGTGAAGAGCGCCTCGACCAGCAGCGGCGTGCGGTGCTCTTCGAGAAGTTCTCCGTCGCGCGAGAGGACGACGTCCTCCACGCACACGTCCAGCACGCGCTCGGTCGTCTCCGGCGGCGTCTGCGGGAGCGGATCGAGCTGCACGTGCAGCGTCGCCCTCACTCCTCGTTCACGACCTCGCGGTCATCCTCCACCACCTGCTTCGGCGGCTTCACGACGACCGTGCCCTTCCACGACGAGAACGCGACCGCCCGGAACGTGCCCTGCTTCGCCGCCTCACCGACCCCCGTGTACGCCTCGATCGCCTCCGCCTGCGAACGCGCCGCGACGCGATGCACCTGCAGCCACACGCCGAAGCTACCGATCGTCGGGAACGCCTTCGGCGACACCGAGGGGAACACCTCCGAGAAGTGGTCGTAGCGCCCGTGCCCGTCACCCCCGACATCGAGATACTGCAGCACGACGTAGTCCGTCGGCTCGACCACCCGCCTCGCCGCCTCCGCCTCCCGCGCCGCCGACGGCGTCTGAACACGCCTACGCCCCGACGGCGGCGTGCTCTGCGGCGCCGTGCTCTGCTGATCCTCCGTCATCACGACCTCCTCATCGGATAGGCGCGCTCCAGGCGCGCCACATACGCCTCTCCCAGCTCCCGCGCGAACTCCCACGCCGACACCGGCACCATCTCCCGCGTGAACAGCTCCCGGCCCCCACGCGACGCCAGGTGGAACCGATGACAGAACGGGCTCAGATTCCGCTCGTCCGCCAACAGCCGCCGCAGCACCGCGCGCGCCTCGCTCTCCGGCAACCGTAGCCCCGACACGTACACCCGGAGCGCCTGCTGCGGCAGCCAATGCTGCCACGACGTCGCACGATGCCCGTGAGGCCCGCACCCGCGGCCCTGGCAGCGCTGCGTGCGCGCCGGACGCTTCGCATGGAACTCCACGCGGGTCACGACGGCCAGCCAGCTTCGAGCGCCTCGATGACGTAGGCGGGCACCTTATGCCCCGCGGCCCGGTGCTCACGGACATGCGCGAGCAGCGCCGGGACCGTCGCGAACTTATTCGACCAGCAGTTGGGCTGGAGAGCGCACCAGGAGCACACGTAGCCGCGGTCGCCCTCGTAGATGTAGAGGTCGCAGTCCGACGAGTGACGGCAGAGGCTCACGAGCCGCCCCCGTTCTTCCTGCGCGCCGCCCTGGTCTTCGCGCCCTTCCGCGCCGCCGCCGAGCGCTTCTGCGCCGCCGCCAACATCGCCTCCGCCACCGCCGCGTCATGCACCATCCGCGGCACATCCCGCTCGTTGTACGCCTCGAACTTCGTCACCTCCCGCGTGCGATACAGCGACGCCGGATCGATCCCGTTCTCCATCGCCCACCGCACCTCATCAGCACTCGGACGGCTCGTCACCGACCGGATCACCGGCCCGTACACCCGCGGGCGCTTCGCGTCCTTGATCGGCACCGGCCCATGCTTGTCCGTCCACGGCCGCAACGCCTCCCGGAACCGCCGCGTCAGCGCCTCCGTCACCCCCAGGAACTCCGCCACCTGCAACGCCTCCTCCTGGCTCGTCACACGGCCCTCACGGCGCGCCGACGGCAGGATCGGGCACTTCTCCCCCTGCACGCAATTCCAGCAGTGAGAGCCCGGCGACGGCTTCCACACGCCCTCCTCGAAGCTGCGATCGAACCGCTCCACGAGCTGCGAGAACTCCGCCATCAGCTCCGGCAGCTTCGAGCGATGAATCGACGCCTCCCGCGTCGGCTTCTGCGACGTCGAGGTCATGTACCGCACGTACACCTCGCGCAACGTCACGCGCTGAATCCCCGGGAACGTCGCGAAGATCACCAGCGCGTAGAACCGCTGCTGGAAGTAGCCCTCCTCGCTGATCGGCTCGTCCTCCGGGTCAGCGCCATCCGCGAGCGCGTCGGGGTCCTGGCCGCGCTCCGGCGGCAACGCCCACCCCGTCTTGAAGTCCGGCACGATCGCATGCCACCCGTTGCGCTCGATCAGGATGCAGTCCGGGCGGCCCGTCACCGTCCGCTCGACCATCCCCGCCGCCGGGTCACCATCCGGCGCGACCGGGTACGGGACCACCGCCTCCAGGCGCCGCTCCACCCCCGCGAAGTTCTCGATGTCCCACTCCGACCCGAGCGCCCACGTGATCACGCACGTCCGCGCCTCAGCGATCCACCGCAGCGGCAGCGGCGCGACCGAGTCCTCCGCGCGGCCCTCCGACAGCATCGGCACCTCCGACTGGCGCAGCACGTGCTCGAACTCCTGAAGCGCGACCTCGACCGGCACCTGGCGCTCGCGGTTCGCAATCATCTTCCGCAGCGAGCGCGCGCACGTGCGGTGCACGATCTGGCCCGCCGCGGCCGGGAAGCTCGACCAGTCCTGCTCGTGCTCCATCACCCACGACGCGTTCAACGGGCACGCATCGAAGACGGCGAGGGTGGACTGGCGAAGACGCGGGAACGCGGCCAGCGCCCGAGGGTAGGGCACCGCGGGTTGCATGCCGGGAGACTACAACGAACAGAGGCTCGCCGGAGCGAGCCCCTGTCCTGCACCCGGTGACGGTCTACTCGGCGCCCTGATCCGGGTCGCCGCCCGACTCGGTCTGGCCCTCCTCCGGGCCCGGCTGCGGCTGCTGCTCCTCCTGCGGCGGCTGCTGCGTGACGTTCACGTCACCGTCCCCATGCTGCTCGATGTGCGTCTCGTCACGCTGCGGCTCTTCGGACACGAGTCCTCCTATCGTGGGTTGACGCCCGGGAGCCTACCCCGTTCACGCACCCGCGTCACCCTCGTCAGGGCGCCACCCGAGCGGCGCGCCGAACGTCACGAGCTGCTGCTCGATCCAGTGCAGCTCCGCGTCCACGTCCGGGTCCGGGCTGTTCAGCGCCTCCAGCTCGCGGTAGCGGTCGAAGAACGGCGAGATGTGCGTCCGCCACGCCTCATCGGTGTCCCAGCGCTCCTGCGCCGCCCTCCACGTGGCGTCGGTCGCGGCCTCGACCTCGGGCGCGCTGACACCGTACGACTCGCTCAGCGGCAGACTGTCGTCCGGCACGATCTCGCGCTCCTCGCCGGTGAGGTCGAACGTCTCCGCGACCCCCTCGCCCGTGATGGCGACGCCCTCGAACGCCAGGTCATCGCGATCCGTGAACGTCGGCGTCTCGACCACCTCCGCGTCCGTGATCTCGCCCGCCTCCGACAGCCAGCCCTCCAGCTCGCGCACCAGATTCGCGAGCTGCACCGGAGTCGCGCCCTGCGACCTCGCGCGCAGCTCGCCCTCCGAGAACGCCGTCGGATCGACCTCACGGATGCGCTCCCACAACGCCGCGACCTGCGGCTCAAGAGGCTGAACCGCGACGTCGGCGCCGCCGGGGCCATCGCCGGAGCCCGGCAGATCGAGCCCAGCGCCCAGCTCGTCGTAGGGCACGGGCCCGGACACGCCATAGGTCGTTCGCAAGATGTAGCTCGTCGCGGCCTTCACGATCATCGCGTGCAGATACCGCCATGCGCTCTTCTCCTGGTCCTTCGCGTACTCCGCGAGCGGCGCGTAGAAGTAGCGATCCGGGAGCCCGCGCCGACGAAGCACCGCGTACGCCCCCACGACCTGCCCGCGCTGCGTCGGGTGGCCGTAGGAATGCTCCACCGACCGCGTGCCGTCCGCGCGACGCTTCACCGCGAACACGTCGTTCTCGCACACGACATCCGCATCGACGTCGATGAAGTCCTCGTGCTCGCGCGCCTTCTTCAGGTAGCCGTCGCGACCGACCATGATCGCGAGCCGGTCCTGGTTGGAGCCGTTGCGCGACGGGATCGCGGCCAGCCATATCTCGCCCATCAGCGGGTTCAGGTTCAGCGCCGCCGACAGCTCCAGGAAGCGCTGCAGCAGCGGCGTGTCGTGCGCCTTCACCGCGGGCGCGCCAACGGTCGCGGCGATCGTGCTCACCAGCGCAGGCGGAAACCGGCGCTTGGCTTCCTGCGACAGGCGGATCACGGCGGTCTGCGTAGGTGCAGGTGCAGCAGGCATGGTCAGCTCCTCGGGTAGGTTGCGCCACCCAGTCTACCGCGACACCCAGACGAAGAACGGGCCCCCCGGGCTCCGCGAGGAGCGAGGGGGACCCGTTACGAAGGTGGCGACAGCGGCCCGCTGAACAGTGCAACCCGCGCAGAGGAGGTGCTCAGCCGCCACCTCACGACAGATCCTAGCCGATCACCACCACGACCGCGCGACCTACACCTTGATGATATAGCCGCCGATCGTCAGGTACGGCTGCTTGATCGAGTGCGCGCCGCCGCCGCCGGTCGCCGCGATCGCCGCCGACGCCGACTGGATCGTCGCGGTCGCCGCCGCGAGCCCAGCACCAGAGGAGCCCGCCTCCAGCCCGAAGAACGCGCCCGTGCCTCCCAGCACGCCACCGCCCGAGCCCTGCCACGCCAGCGCCGCCTGCGAACCGCCACCGCCGCCGTTGATCGGCACGTCCCCACCACCATCGAGCGGGAACGCGTGCCCCGCGCCGT